>CBDUJZ010000043.1:0-34761 GCA_965367675.1 uncultured Myxococcales bacterium
AGCTCCAGCACGCCACCCAGCACCGAGCTCCAGCACGCCACCCAGCAACCGAGCCCCAGCATGAACGACCAGCACCGAGCCCCAGCATGAACGACCTCAAGTGGGACGACCTCCGCGCTTTCCTCGCCGTCGCCCGCAAAGGCACCCTCGCCGGCGCCGCCGATGAACTCAACGTAAACCCCTCCACCGTGCACCGGCGAATCGCCGGCCTCGAAGACACGCTCGGCGCTCGGCTGTTCGACCGCGACCCCACCGGCTACAGCACCACGCCCGTCGGCGAAGCGCTCGTCGCTCACGCCGAGGAGGCCGAAGAAGCCGTGTTCTCATTCCGACGGGTCGCCACCGGACACGACCGAACCGCCACCGGGCCCGTCACGCTCACCATGGCCCCCACGCTCATCGACGTCATCGCGCCCTGCCTGCTCCGCGGGCGCAAACAAGCGCCGGGGCTGCGACCGCGCATCCTCGCCGACACCCGACTGCTCAACGTCGGCGTCGAGGCCGACATCGCATTGCGACCCGGCCCCTCCCGCCCAGAAGGCACCGTCGGCCGCCGGGTGTCCGGCATGCCGTGGGCGGAGTACGGGCCCCGACAGCACGACGGCCCGCCGGCGAGAACGCCAACCCCGTGGGTGATCTTCGACGCCGAGACCGGTCCCGCCGCCGCAGTGGCCTGGCAGCGAACACACGTGCCCGACAACGACGTCATCGCCGAGGTCTCCAGCGTCGAGGCCATGCGCAGCATGCTCCGCCACGGCGACGCGCACGGCCTGCTGCCCTGCTACGTCGGCGACCCCACACCGGAACTACGACGCGTCGGCGACATGCTCCCCGAAGTAGGCGTGAGCCTGTGGCTGCTCATCCACGCGGACCTCAAACGAAGCGCGCGTGTTCGCGCCCTCATCGACCTCCTCATGCCAGGCATCGAGGCCGCGCGACCGCAACTCGAGGGCAGACTGACCGCCCCGTAACGCCCCGCGCGCGACCCCGCGCTAGGTTCCGCAGAACGTCGCCGTCACCACCTCGGCGTCCTTCGGCGCGGCCTTGAACTCCGCAAACTCCGGCACGTCGTCAAACGGTCGCGCGAGCGCTTCGTGCAGCCGCCGGGCGTGGGTCAGATCCCCCACCAACGCGTCCTGAATCGCCCGCTCAATCTGATGGTTGCGCGGAATGATCGCCGGGTTCGCGCCCAGCATCAGCGCCCGCACTTCCTCGTCCGGCAGCGCCTGCTCCTTGAGCCGAGCCCGCCACCGCATGTGGAACGGCGTCTCGCCATCCATCTCGTCCGCCAGCGCGCGGAACGCGATCGTAAAGTCGAGCCGCTCCGCCTCCAGCCAGCGCAGGTACGACTCCACCAGCTCCGCGTCCTCCGGACGAGGCGACGTGATGCCAAACTTGGGCGCCATCACCGACAACCACTCGGCGTCGAACCAACCGCGCGCATCCGCAATAATCGGCCCCAGCTTCTCGACCGCGGCGTCCGCGTCGGGCCCCGCGATCGGAACCAAACAATTCGCCAGCACGGCCAAGTTCCAAAGCGCGATCGACTCCTGATTCTCGTACCGATACCGACCCTGCCGGTCGATCGAACTAAACACCTTGTCGAACCGAAACGTGTCCTGAAACGCGCACGGCCCAAAGTCGATCGTCTCGCCCGAAATCGACACGTTGTCCGTGTTCATGACGCCGTGCACAAAGCCGAGGGACTTCCAGCGCGCCACCAACGAAAGCGTCCGCCGAACGACGGCCTCGAAGAAACGAATGTACCGGTCCGGATCTTCGGCGGCACCGGCCCCATTCAACTCGGGCCCATTCAACTCGGGCCCATTCAGCTCGGGATAGTGCCGGGCGATCGCGTAGTCCGCGAGCTTGCGCAACCCGTCATGGCGCCCGCGCGACGCAAAGAACTCAAACGTCCCCACCCGGATGTGACTCGACGCCACCCGCGTGACCGCAGCGCCCGGAAAAGCGCCCTGCCGATGCACCACGCCGCCCGTCGTCACCGCCGCCAGCGCCCGCGTCGTCGGCACACCGAACCGGTGCATCGCCTCGCTCACAATATACTCCCGCAGCACCGGACCGACCCACGCCAGCCCGTCGCCACCACGCGAAAACGGCGTCGGACCCGAGCCCTTCACCTGCACGTCAAACCGCTGGCCGTCCGCGCGCACCACCTCGCCCAGCAGCACCGCGCGCCCGTCACCCAGCTGCGGCGAGAAGTTCCCGAACTGGTGCCCCGCGTAGACCATCGCCAGCGGCTGCGAGCCCGGCCAAACCGTCTTGCCGCTGCACAACGCCGCCAGCTCCGCGTCCGTCTTCCCTTCCAGCCCAAGCCCCAACGAAGCGGCCAGCTCCGCGTTGAAAAACAACAGCTCCGGCGCGCTCGCGCTCGTGGGCGGCACGGACGCCGAGAACTCGGCGCCAAGTTCAGCGTAGGTGTTCTGCAGTTCGATCATCGTGTCCTAGTTTCTCCGACGCTACCCAAAGTGGGCCGCCGATATGTGCGCGTTCATCAAAACGTCGCGATAAGGCAGTGTGCCAACATCTTCGCCGGCCGCGCCTGCGATCACCATCAACGGCAGCAGGTGCTCCTCACGGGGATGGCACGCCCGCGCCGCCGGCGCCAGCGCCCACTCGGCCAGCATCGTGTCCCGACGGTCCGCTTCCGCGGCACACGCCTCCACGAGCCAGTCGTCGAACGCGTGCGAGTCGTCCAACGCCGTCGGCACACCGCCGCGAAATCCGCGCATATTGTGGTAGCTCATGCCGCTGCCGATCATGAACACGCCCTCGTCCCGGAGCGGCGCCAAAGCACGCCCGATCGCCAAGTGCTCCCGCGGGTCCAGCCCCTGCTTGAGCGACAGCTGGAACGTCGGCACGTCCGCCTGCGGATACGCCAGCATCATCGGCACGAACGTACCGTGGTCGAACCCGCGCACCGTGTCCGCAGCGCTCGCCAACCCCGCCGCCGACAACAACTGCTGCGTGCGCTCCGCCACATCTGGCGCCCCAGGAGCGGGCCACTGAATCTGATACGCCTCCGCCGGAAAACCCGAGTAGTCGTACAGCATCGGCGGCGCCGGCGCGCTCATCACCGTCGCCTCCGCCGCCTCCCAGTGCGCCGAAACCACCAGCAGCGCGCGCGGGCGCGAAGGCGGCAACATGCCCAGCCCCTCCATGTACACCGTCATCGCGTCGTAAGCGCCCGCCATGCCCAGCCGGTCCAAATCCATGAACGGCCAAGGCCCACCCCCATGCGGCAAGAACACCGCCGGCATGCGCGCCGGCCCCGGGGTCACAATCGTAGAACTCGCACTCGCTGTGGTCATCGAAGCCTCGGAGACAGGGGTCACGGACGCCGGAGACGCCGACGGCGCGCAGCCGAGCGGAGCCGCCGCGATGGACGCCAAACCACCCAGCACACTGCGACGCGTCACAGCGGTGTCGGCAGCACGAGAAGCAGCACCGGAAGCGGCGCGGCGAAGGGCATTGGGGCTGAAGTCAGTCATCGCAGGTTCCGGTCGAGCGAAGACTCACCTTTGAGCATCCGACGCACACGAATCAACCGCCCTCGGCCTCAGAACAATCCCGCCGCACCCCAGAGCAATCATTCGCCTACGGCTCAGGCGCAGGAGCAGGAGCAGCGGCCAACAACGCCTGCCGCATCAGCGACACCTCCGTCGCATGCAGCTCCGTGTACTCACCGTCTAGCGTCGCCGGTACCGAAGCCGACAGGTGAACGCCCAGCCGCGACGTCTGAAACACCTCCAAATGCTGGAACGTCCCACGCTCCAGTTTCGGCACATCGCCCGCCAACCCGAGCAGGCTCGCCTCCGGCACATCCGGAAACACCACCACATCCATCATGCCGTCATCCACCTCGGCGTGCGGGTGCACTTTCACACCTCCGGCGCGCATCCCGTTCCCGACGACGATCATAAAAACGTCGCCCTCCCACGTCCCAAAGTCACCGTCGATCGACGCCGCAAACGACGTCACCGAACCCATCTCCGCCACCCCGGCGACCGCGTATCCGAACGCGCCCAGCACGCCCTTGAGTGCACCCGACGTCTCGTGCGTAATCCGCGCGCCCTCGCCGATACTCAGCGCGTTGATGCAGAGCCCGTCGCCCACCTTCAGCACGTCCACGGCACGCAGATGCGCACCCGTCGCCACCGCGAACTGCGCCGCAGCGTCGAGCTCCAGCAACCCCAACGAAAACGCGAAGTCGTTCGCCGTCCCGCGGGGAATCACGCCGAGCGTCGCCGAGCTGCCCACGCAAGCCTGCACCACCGCGTTGACCGTGCCGTCGCCGCCCACCGCCACCACACGCGCAGCGCCTGCCGCCACCGCGTCTCGCGCGTACGCCACCGCCTGAGACGAGTCCCACGCCACCCGAACCAACGCGTCCGGTGCGTACTCCTCAATCATCGCGCGCAGGGTGCCATCCGTAAGCGCCGACGCGCTCACAACGAAAGTCATCGTAGGGTCTGGGTTGCTCATACGCTCTGTCGTTCCAAAAACCACGCCGCCACTCTGTCGTTCGAAAGACCGTGCGGCCGGATCACGCCTCGGTATCCGCTATTGCCGAGCGCCGTGGTATGCAACGACAGAACACGCGCCGCTGCGATTCCCTTCCGGCTCCCCGACCGTCATGCGAACTGGCAAAGCCCTCAAGAAGCACCCCGTCGACGCGACCTACGACGCGATCGTCATCGGCTCCGGCGTCGGCGGCCTCGTCACCGCCGCGATCCTCGCCAAAGACCGGGGCATGCGCGTGCTCGTACTCGAACGCCACTACACCGCCGGCGGGTTCACCCACAGCTTCAAGCGCCCCGGCTTCGAGTGGGACGTCGGCGTGCACTACGTCGGCGAAATCCAGTCCAAAGGAGGCCTCGGCCAAGTCCTCGACTACGCCACAGACGGACGCCTGGAGTGGGCCGACATGGGCCCCGTGTACGACGAGATCGTCATCGACGGCGACCGCTACCCCATGATGACCGGCGAACGCGCCTGGCGCGACGCCATGTGCGACGCGTTCCCATACGACCGCCCAGCGATCGACCGCTACCTCGCCGAGCTCCGCAAGTTGCGCCTGCCCTCCACGCTCTTCTTTGCCGACAAGGTCCTCCCGCGCGCCGCCTCCGCCATCGCCGGCCCCTTGTTGCGCGCGCCGCTGCTCGCCAAGTCCCGACGCACCGTGCACGAGGTGCTGTCGGAGCTGACCGACAACAAACGCCTGCGCGCCGTACTCGCCGGCCAGTGGGGAGACTACGGCCTGCCACCCCGCCAAGGCAGCTGGGCAATCCACGCCATGGTCGCGCGCCACTACTTTGGCGGCGCGTACTACCCCGCCGGTGGCGCCGCCCAAATCGCCGCGCTCGTCGAGGACGTCCTCGAGCAGCGCGGCGGTCGCATCGCCACCAACGCCGAGGTCACGCAGATCCTTGTAGAGAACGACCGCGCCGTGGGTGTCACCCTCGCCGATGGGCAGACCGTTCGTGCGCCGCTCGTGGTCAGCAACGCCGGCGTTCCAATTACGGAATCCCTGCTCCCCGAAGCAAACAAAACACGACAATCACTCGCAAACATTCGCAAGGGCCTCATGCCCTCGACCGCACACATGTCGCTCTACGTGGGCCTCAACAAGTCCGCCGCCGAGCTGCAGCTGCCCAAGAATAACATCTGGGTGTACCCCGGCGACGACCACGACCGTGCCGTCGCCCGCTGGACCCAAGACCCCACCGGCCCGCTTCCCGTCGCGTTCTTGTCGTTCCCCTCCGCCCGAGACCCGCGCTTTCTGGAGCAACACCCCGACCGCGCCACGCTCGAAGTACTTACGCTCGCGCCCTACGACTGGGTATCCAAGTGGCAGGACACCGACTGGAAAAAGCGCGGCGACGCCTACGACGCCTTCAAAGACTCCATCGCCGAGCGCCTGCGCGAAGCCCTGCTCGTGCAGTGCCCGCAAGTGGCCGACCACATTGAGATCGCTGAGCTCTCGACGCCACTGACCACACGCCACTTCGCGGGTCATCCCACCGGTGAGATCTACGGAATCGCGTGCACGCCCAATCGATTCGACACCAAACAAATGCGGCCACAAACGCAAACACAGGGACTGTGGCTCACCGGCGCCGATGTTTGCTCCCCCGGTGTCGCCGGCGCCGCCATCGGTGGCGTACTCACCGCCACCGCGATCACCAAAAGCAACGTGTTCGGACGCGTGATGGGCGGCCCATACACCCCAAAGGTCGTCAGCGCCCCCTAAAGCGTCACCGACCATTCAAAAATCGGCCGCAAACCGTCAATCGAAAGCAAACAAACAACCCAACTCCGATGTGACTCCAGCGTGACCCCGAACCCTGCAACCCACACCTACGCGACCGCCACCTGCCGACTCGGACTCATCATCCTAGTCGGCAACGAACGCGGGGTGTCCGCCATCGCGATGGGCGACGACCTGGCCACGCTTGTCTCCGACGCGCTCGAACGCAGCCCGGGCGCCCAACCTGACGCCGGCGCCGGCCTTGTCACCCAATGGCTCGACACGCTCGTCGCGTGGCTCAACGCCCCCGGCTCCGCGCCACAAATCCCGTGCCTTCCCGGCGGTACGCCCTTCCAGCAGAGCGTCTGGAAGGCGCTTCAGGACATCCCCACCGGCCAAACGCGCACTTACACGCAAGTCGCCGAAGCGCTCGACGCGCCCGACGCCGTTCGCGCCGTCGCTGGAGCGTGCGCCGCCAACCCCATCGCCCTGCTCATCCCGTGTCACCGCGTGCTCCGCACCGACGGCACATTGTCCGGCTTCCGCTGGGGCGTCGAACGAAAGCGCGCGCTGCTCGCGCTCGAGCGCACCGCCTGCCCACCGGCGAGCGCCCGTGGCGACCAACTACGACTCTTCGACACCGGCCTGTAGCCCGCCGCACAGGCTCACGCACCGAACGCTTGCAACGCCGTTGCCCGTCCGGCAGGCTCCCGGCGCATGGGCAGGACAGTTCCGTTTCGGGGTTCTCGGCCCAGCTGCGCGCCACTCGTTTATCCGACCGCGTCAGCGCCCCCGACACCGATCACTCAAGCCTATGAATCCAGCCACGCTGCGCGCCGCTGAGCGACTCCGCGCCGCCATCTCCGACGCCTCGCGCGACCTCATCGAACGCGAAACCGTCGTTGAGCTCATGGTCCTCGCCGCCGTCGCCGGAGAGCACGTGCTCATCGTCGGGCCCCCCGGCACCGCCAAAAGCGCCGCCGCTCGAAAGACCGCCGCGCGCCTCGGCGGACGATACTTCGAGTACCTGCTCGGCCGTTTCACCGAGCCCAACGAGCTGTTTGGCCCCATCGACCTCAAGAAACTGCAAGAAGGGCGCATCGAAACACACACATCCGGCATGCTCCCCGAGGCCGAAGTTGTGTTTCTCGACGAGGTGTTCCGCGGCTCCACCGCCATCCTCAACACACTCCTGGCCGTGCTCAACGAGCGGGTGTACCGACGCGGACACACCGTCGTAGAGTGCCCCATCCGCGTGTGTGTCGGCGCCACAAACACCCTGCCCACCGAGCCCGCGCTGGCCGCCTTCGCCGACCGATTTCTGGTCACGTTGTTTGTCGACCGCACACCCGACCACCGCCTCGAAGAGCTCCTACGCGCCGGCTGGGACGTCGACCGCAGCACGCCGCTCTCAGGCGACGAACTCCCCGCCATCGACGCGCTCCGCGACGCCGCAGGCACCGTGTCACTAGAAGCCGCGAGGGCCCCACTCGCCGCCGCAATCCGCACGCTCCGCGGCGCCGGCATCACACTCAGCGACCGACGCATTGTACGCCTGCAAAAGCTCGTCGCTGCCGCGGCTCTGCTCGACGGAAGACAAGCCGCCGACGGACGCGACCTGTGGCCCATCGTGTTCACGGTGCAAACACAAGCGCAACAAACCGTGGCACGCGAAACACTCCGCGTGATGCTCGACGCGTCCCGAAACGCAGCCCTCGAACACGCCGCCGAACGCGCGTCGCTCAGCCCCGCGGCCCGCGCCGAACGACTCGGGCGCCGAGCGAAACGACTCATCGACGCGTCCGCCGCGGACCCCACCGCCGAACGCACCGCCATCGAAGGCGTCCTGCGAGAGATCGATGCTGTCTTCCTGCCCGATGAGCTGCCGCCAACACTCGCCGCCGTCCGGCAAACGCTGGTGTCCATCTTGGAGCGCACCGTCGGGCAGCCGTGAACCCGATCCCGATCCGATTTCGGCGCCGCGATGAGCCACTCGAACCCGCCGGTGTGGTCGCTCGGGGTCCGGCGCGTACCGCGCTCGTCCACCGTCTGCTCGCGCTAGACGCCGGTGCCATGCAGTCGCTGCGCGGACTGGCGTGGTCCGACGGACTGCTCGTTCAAGGCCCCGCCGACGCGCTGCCGTGGGTCGACGGCGCCGAGTATATCGCGCCCGATCCCAACGCGCCCGGGCTGTGGACCGACACGCGTCGCAAACCTTGGCCCCACGCCGAGTGGGTGCTCGCCGCGCTGCGCAACGCCAACCCCGGCGTGGGCCGCTTCGCGCTGCTGAGCCACCCGCGACTAGTGGTCCCGCTAGGCGACGTCGCCGCCATCGACCCGCTCGGACTGACGGCGCTGATCGCCCCTGCGCCCCACCCCGGCCAATGAGCTGGCTCCCGCGCTACCTGGCGCCCTGGCAGTCAGAACTCGAGGACCTCACGGACCCGATCTGGCGTACCATGGAGGCCCTCGCAGACGCCGTCGCGCCCCTTGTCGCCGCCGAAGGCCCGGCCATCGATTCCGACGACGCAGAGCTCGACGGCTACGACGGCGTGACCTCGCGCGGGCCCCTCGACCGACTGCAACTGAGCGAGTGGATGATGATGCGGGTCGCGCCCATGGAGTTCCTCCGCCGGGCCACGCAAAACGAGCTCAGCTATCTGCGGCCCCGCCGGGTGTCCCCCCAAGCCCGCCGCGGAATCCTCGTGTTGCTCGACGCCGGCCCCGACCAACTCGGTGGACCCCGCATCGCACAGATGGCGCTCTTGCTCGCGCTCCAAGCCCGCGCGCAGGCCCAAGACGCCGCCATGTTCTGGAGCGCCATTCACAACACCTCCGCGCACGGCTCCGCCGACGGCGCGTTGGCTGTGCACGAAGGCCTGTCCCCAGCGGCGACCCACGCGTTCTTGAAACTGCGCACGGTCCGCCGCCCCACCGCGGCCCAGGTGCGCACGTGGGAAGCCGCCGTGCGCGACCGCACGCTTATCGTAGAAGCCGACCGGCCGCCCGCAGTTGCCGCTCCAACCGCAGAGGCCAACGCCGAAGCGAGTGCGCAAGAGCCGGCCCCCGGCGCGCCCGAACCACGCACGCTCGACCACGATACACTCGAGGTCTGGTGGCTCGGCGGCGCCCCCCTCATGCGACTCGTCTCCCCGGAAGCACGGACGGTCTCGATTGCGCCGGACCTCGCTTGGGATATCCAGCAGGCGCTCGACTCAACGACCGACCGGTCCGAGAACCGTCTCGAACACAGGCTCAACCTCATTTCGACATTCTCAAGAACACAGGAACGTCGGAACTTAGTGCTGCCCAAAGACGCCGACTGTGTTCGGCTACTCCGCCAACCGTTCCGGCAAGCCCGCCCCCAACAGGGCGACGACCTCACCGCCATCCCGGGCGCGCTCGTCTTCTCCGGAGCGCACCGCCTGTTCGTCCGTCGGTCCGAAGACGAGGTCATCGGCGTCCACGTACCGAACTCACCACGCGCCAAGCACGGCAAGCTCCGCCACGCCCGATGCGAATTGGGCGGACGCGTGTTCGCCGTCGGCATGTCCAGTCGCAAACGATGCATGCTCATCGAGCGACACGGCGCCACGTATTTCGTCGCCGCCGGCACCTCCGTGCCCGTCATGTTCGACGGAAACACCAGCCCGCCAGACTTCTCGTGCCACCTCGTCCACCTCCAACACACCCCACGAGGACACTACTTCATCCTCGACGGCCCAAACCTCTGGAGGTCCAACACAGCACAGTCCAATCCCAAAGCGTACAACTTCGTAAAGGTGCCCGACGCGATCGAAGACCACAACGGACAAACCCAAACCACCCTCCTGTTCAGGGACCGAAAAACCACCGTCCTTGTGCGCAACGGACAAGGCGTCACCGAGGAGTTCCCCGCCGGACCCACCACCCGTCGACTCGTGCTCGCGACACACCAACACCGGGCGTACCTCGAGATCGGCGAGGACGAAGTACGGCAGCGCGGCGCGACCGGGCACGTGTGGAAGCTCGACGGCGCGGAGTTCGTCGGCTGCGGCGGAAACAAGAACGACACCACCGTGTACGCGCTGCGCGGCGCCAGAACACTCGTCGCCATCACCGCGCTGACCACACGCACTGTCGCCACGTTCCCGTGGCCCATCGAAACACACACATTCGCTTCGCGGCCGTTGCGATTCGCCGGCATGAACGCCGACGGCGACTTCGCCGTGTTTGCCATCGACCGTGACGCCTTCGTCCTGCATCCCGGCGACCGAACGCGCGCCCCCGAGGGCATGCCATGACGGGCTCAAACACCACCCTCGGCGCGCACAGCCGATACCCCGACGCATACAACACAGACGTGCGTCCCCGCATCGTCGCATGGCAGGGCGTCGTGCTCGCCGCCGGGGTGCTGCTCGACCAACAGCACCCGCTGCGCACATCCTCGCACGCCGCCGTCGCCGCCGGATGGCGCACCGGTGATTCGCTCGTCGAGTGGCCCGGACTCGTGTTCTGGCGGTTCCGAACGCCCCGCGAAGTCCACACCGACACCCTCCCCGGCCGCGCGGTCGTCGCGCTCTCCGGCAACCACGCGCCCTTTCGCGTGCAACCCCTCATGAGCGCCGTTCCCCTCGACCCAGAGGAGCTGCACGCCGTCGCCGCGCAAACCGCAGCGCTCGCCACGACCGCAGCGCATCGACCGCACCTGGCGTGGAGCGAAGGCGCGCAGGTCATGGTCGGCGGCATCGACGCAATGCTGCCCGTCTCTCCCACGCGGCTCGCCGACGCCACCTCCATCGCGGTCGCCGACACCTTCCCGATCCTCGCCCCACCCGCCGCGATCACCGCCGACACGCTCGACGCGCCGCCCTCCACCGACGACGTGCTCGGCGTCGGCACGCTCGGCGACAAGGACCTCCGCGCCAAACGTAACTTACTGGCAGCGCTAGACAACAACCCATCGCAAACAAACGCACCCGGCGAGGCATCAAACAGTCCCGCCGCAAGCAACGGAACGCCCAGCGCGGACGGCCGCTCCGACGCGGGTCAAGGCAGCAAAGCGCCGTCGCTGTGGAACAAGATTATATCCGCGTTTGGCACCGTCACAGGCTCATCCAACGCCGCCCTTCACAAGGCCATGCGCAGCGATGGGCCCCTGCCCGATGCCCCCGCCGAAGGCCGAGAACGCACCAACAAACTGCAGGAGATGATCGAGCGGCTCCCGTGGCTCAACAACCACGAGTCCTACCTCGACCACATGCTCGACCTGTTTGAGCAGGGTAACTTCGAAGAGGCGCTGCGGCACGCCATTCGACTCGACGGACAAAACGCTGACGGCCCCACCAAACAAGCCGGCCGCCTGCAGCCGCGCGCCGACTTACGAATCGGCACGCAACTCAATCCCATCAACAGCACGGTGCAAACGCAGGGTCCCCTGCACAACCGCCTGCGGCACACGTACGAAACAGCGCTGCAACGCGTCATCGACCTCGGTGACTTCCGCAAGGCCGCGTTCATGCTCATCGAGCTGCTCGGACGCGTGCCCGAAGGCATCGCGATGCTCGAAGAGCACGGGCTCTACACCGAGGCCGCGCAAGTGGCAGAAGGCCGCGAGCTCGACCCCGCGCTCGTCGTTCGATTGTGGTTCCTGGCCGGAGACCGCGAACGCGCACTCGCGACCGCCCGGCTCCACGGCGTGTACGCCGACGCTGTGCGACGCCTCGAAGCCGGCCACCCCAACGAGGCGATGGCCCTCCGCCTGCTCTGGGCCAACGAGCTCGCCAAGGCAGGGAACTACGCTCAAGCGGTACGCGCGTGGCGCGGAAGCCGAACCGACCTCGACGCCGTTCCAGGCCTCCCACTTGCGCAAACATGGGCCCAACGAGCCGTCGACGGCGGCGGTATCGAAGCACTGCGAACCCGGTTCGACCGCCTCCAGTTCGGCTGGGGAGACGGGATCATCGACGCCGAGGCGCTCTTAGAGCAGTTCGCAACCGAAGGCGGGACAGCGGCACGCGAACGCGCGATGCTCGCGCCGGACATCACACGGGCCGTCAACACCGCCGTCGTTCGGCCCATCATCTCCCAGTGGGCCCGCGCCACACTTGCGGACCAGGCCGTACACGGACCCCTCGGGGTCTCTACCACAATGCTGTTGAATGCGATCGGCCGTGACCCCGCACTACGCGTCGACACCCCGAGGTCCTGGTCCGGAACCGGCATGGCTGCCGCACCGATCGATGTCGTGTTCTCTGCCGCCACGCCGACCGGCCTCGTCCCGCGAGACGCCATCCCAACCGGCGATGGCCGCGCCGTCATCGCGCTCGGTGCGCTCGGTGCCGCCCTGGTCAACGCCGACGGTCGCATCCAAACACAATTCGACGTCCCATCGGACGCCCTCGTCGCGATCTCACCCGAACAATGTTTGTCCATCCGGCGGTTCGAACAGCGCGTGTTTGTTTCGAAAATCAACGTCGCAAAACGCGAACGCACGGAGCTCGGTTCCATCGCCATCACCTGCTTTGCCCCCCACGCAGAAGACGGCCTTTGGTTCGTCGTCGAAGGAGGCAACCGGCTCGTCGCGCTCGACCTGAACGCCCCAAACATCACCACCTCGCTGTGGTCCGTGCGTGTCGAGGGACGCATCATGGGCGTGCAATCCATCGGTAAAAACGTGAACATGGTGGTCGTGCACGAGGACCGTATCGAGCGCTGGGTGTACGAGCGCAGGGCGATGCAATTGCGCGCCCGAGCGGACTTCCCACTCTCCGCGCTCGGCGGACGCTGCACGATCGTCGGCGACCACGCGAAGCTCGATACCCAGTTCGAGGAAGGCGTCGCCAGCCCGGTCATCTCGGCGAACGCGCTCCTCGGATTCGACCTCCAGTCCATGTTTCACCTCACCGATGTCGTGGATACACACGCGGCCGCCCATTTGCCCAACAGCAGCGCAATCGCGTGGGTCGAACACGACGCCGCGCGGGTCGAAATCCAAGCAACACGCGTCACCGCTCGACTCGCCTCTGTGCGCCTGCCCGGCGTCCGCCAGCTCCGACTGCGCGCCGTGTCCAACGACTCCTACATGCTCTGCGACGACACCGGCCGCGTCACACAACTGGATGTCGCCACCCGCGCGATCCTCGGTCGCTGGACGCCGAGCATCTAGAGAGCCAACCGGTGTCGAATCACCGACCTCCAGGTCGCGCCCGCAACAGGCGCGCGCCGGTCATTCGATGATGGGCAGCGTGAGCGTGAACACACTCCCCTTGCCCAATTCGCTCGTCGCGGTGAGCGTGCCGCCGAGCAAATGCGCCAGCGCGCGGCTGATGCTCAGCCCCAAGCCCGTCCCAGCTTCGCGATTCGCCTGCGATTCCCCCGCCTGCTCAAACGGCTCGAACACACGGACCACGTCGTCAGGCTCCATGCCAACGCCGGTATCGGCCACCGAAATCGTCAGGCGCTCAGCGACGTGACTGGCGCGAATTTCGACCATGCCACCGGTCGTAAACTTGGCCGCGTTCGACGCCAAGTTCAGCAGTATCTGCAGCAACTTACCGCGGTCCGTGTGCAACACACACCCGCCGGTTTCATCCGTGATGACCAGCTCGTTTCGGTTCATCGACATCATCGGTGTGACCGTCATACGCAGCGTCTCAAAGACGGCCGCCAGGTCCACGCGCGCTAGGTTCACATGGTTCGCTCCCGACTCCACACGGGCCAGGTCCAACAGCTGGTCGATCAACTCCAGCAGCTGCTCGCCAGACGACTGAATCCGTCGCACGTCGCGCAGCGTGTCGGGCGCGTTCAACGACGCGACGTCCTCTTCCACCAGCTCCGCGTAACCGAGCACGCCGGACAGCGGTGTGCGCAACTCATGACTCATGTTGGCCAAGAAACGCGACTTGGCCTCGCTCGCCTGCAGCGCCGCGTCGCGCGCCAACTCCAGTGCCTCCGTCCGCTCCTTCACGCGGGCTTCCAGCGTCGCGTTGAGCGCGACCAAGCTCTCCGTCAATTTCCCTTCTGATTGCGTAGAGCCCACGTAACGAAAACCGAGCGACAGCCCCGTCCCCAGCAGCCCGATCGCGAGGATCGTCGATTGCGTCGGCGACCACATCGACGCGGTGGCCAGCAGCATCACGCCAATGCCCGCCACTCCGGTCACAGTGACCATCGCACCGGAGTGCCGATAGCGGCAGCGCACCGGCGGGCCAGACACCGAACGACGGTCCAGCCAGATCGCGTTCGCAATGCACACGTAACCCAGAATCCACGCCGCCTCGATCTCCTGCAGCGGCGGCTGCGCTCCGAACACCAAGCCCCGGCTGTACATGCAAACACCCCAGGTGCGCAGCCCCAGCGCCAGCATCAGCAGCGCCAGCACCCGGCGGCGCGTCCGGTTCACACTCCGCAGCGACGCGAGCCCCAAGAACAACGTCGCCGTGAATCCCACGATCGGCTGTAGCGACGCCGAGATCCGATACCCACACGACTGCGGCTCAGCAGACGTCGGCCCGAAGAAATAGAACAACAATACCGTCGTCACCACACACAGGAGCAACCCAAGATCGCCGAGCCGCTTCAACGTCTCCGCCCGCGACGGCGTATCGTTCCCGTAGAAAAACGCCCCCACCACCACCATCGGGTACGTGGCGCAAAACGCGAAGTCGGAGAACGCGGGAAACACCGGCCGCGCGCGCAAGACCAACGCATACCAAGTCCAGAACAACAGCCCGAACCCCGTCACCACCCACGCCGCGCCAAACACCCGCCACGCCACCGCGTTGTGCGACTTCGGCAGCCGCTTCGCGTGCCCAAAGTTCGACCAGGCCAGCAATCCCGTCGCCAACAGCCACGCGCCGTCCTTCCACGCCGCAGACGCCCACGACTGCTCCGAGAGCACAACTTGGCCCGCAAAATACAGGCATGCACACAGGCCCAACAGCAAGTTGTCGCGAACTTGAACTCCCATGCCCCCGCAATACCCAATCGCGGCGCCAGAATCGAGTGTTTCACCCTTTGTTACAGATATTTACGGCCAAACGGGGGCGTTCCCCCAACGCCGCCCCCGTGACGTCACGCTTCCAACTCCCCGCTCGTGCACGCGCGCGGCCGGCCCGCAACGCCCTCCTGCATCTCAACCGAATGGGACACCACGTCCATCGCCAGCGCTGAATCATGGGTCGCCAACAGCAACGCGCCACCATACGCGGCGAGCGCATGCGCCAACGCTTCCCGCGCCGGTAGGTCCAAGTGGTTCGTCGGCTCGTCCAACACCAAACACGCGCTCGGCCTGTGTGCCGCCAGCGCCAACGACACCTTCCGCTCTTCGCCCGGGCTCCAACGCTCGGACCGCAACAGCGCCGGAACGTCCACGCCCAACGCGCCAGCCGACCGAAGCACGTGACCGCGCGACACCGAATCCATCGCCTGCAACGCCGCGCGCGCCTCACCCGGCTCAAGCAACTGAGACACCCAACTCGTCGCCACCCCGCGGCGCGCCAACGCGGCCACCTGCGCCCGGAGCCACCTGGACTTCCCAGCACCATTTTGGCCCCACACCCACCACCGCGACGCTCCAGACAAGCCCACGCTCCACGTCGCCGCGCCGTCCCACAGCGCTTCGGCCGGCAGCAGCGTGTCCCGACGGTCCGCCGCGTACGCGAACGCCAAACCAGGCGCGCGGCTCGACCGCACCCCAGCCGCCGCAGCCGCCTCCACGGCCGCCGTCGCCCGAGCCCGCGCCTTGCCCGCCGCGCGCGCTGCAACCGCCGCGCCATGATCCGCGCGGTGCTGTTGCGGCGCACTACGCTGCTCCACATCGCCTGCGTTCTTCATACGCGCCGTCCGGCTACGCTGTAGCTCCGCGCGCGCCGCCACCTCCACCCGCGCCTGCGCCGCCCGCCGCTCCCGACGCGCAGCCTGCTGCTTGCGCTCCGCCTCTTGCGACAGCCGAAGCTCCCCGGCGCGCCACTGCGCCGACGCCTCCGAGTACCCGCCCACGTACTGCACCGCCGAGCCCTGGTGGACCCGCACCGTCGAGGTGGTCAACGCGTCGAGCAGCGCCCGGTCGTGCGACACCAGCAGCCCGATCCCCTCGAACCCGCGCAGCGCGTCGACCACAATCTCGCGCGCGTACGTGTCTAAGTGGTTGAGCGGCTCGTCCAACACCAACACGTGCGGACGCTCGCACAGCGCCGCCGCCACCTGCCAACGCCGGCGCTCCCCCGGCGACAGCGTCGCCCAGCCCTCGGGGCCCGCGTCCGACAGCGCGAGCCGCGAACGCCAGCGCAACGCCTCCCGATCAAACCGCCACGCGAACGCCTGCACCGGCTCCCCAAGCAGCGCCTCCCCGCCCCCGTCGGAGCGCGCCTCCCCGACAGCGTCAAACGTGCCGCAGCGCTGCGCCAGCGAGATCACCGACAGCGGCGCTGGCGTTGGCGTGATTCGCCCGCCGCGCAGCACCCGAGGCTCAGGCCCAGACTCAGGCGCTGGCGCGCCGCCAAGCGACCGCAACAGCGCCGCGACCAACGTCGACTTCCCGGCGCCGTTGGCACCCACAACACCAGTCCAACCCGCTGAAAACAAAACGGAAACGTCCGAAAGCACGTCCGCACCACCGCCGTATCCGACGGAAACATCCGAGAACTCAATTTGCATGAAACCACGCGCAACCCAGGCGCAAACGCGCCGTGAACAATCAGGCCAGCGCTCCATCCACTGATGGGCGAACGCTCGCTCGCTTCGGGGGTTAACGGGGGTAGTTCATGACTCCATGGGCCGGCCAAATCCGGCGTGTGCCGCGCCCGCAGCGTCCGTGGACGTTCAAGCGGACAGGCGAATGCTCCGCCCGGACGGTAGCGCGACCCACACGGCAGTCAACCCCACGCCAGCGCCTTTCTCACCTCGCGGTGACCCGTTTCCGAACCCCCAGCGACCACGTTCTGCTCTTGAGCCTGATCGCCACTTGGGGCATGAACCAGCGATTACGCGGATATTACGCGCAACGCGCACCCAACCGGCGAATCCCGACCGGCGACCCCGCTGCGAGACCTGTGGAGACCAACGTGACGACCCTGCCCGACATCCAGCTCTTCAATACCATGACCGGCGAGAAGCAGGCCCTGCGCCCGATTCGCCCCGGACACGTCGGCATCTACGTCTGCGGAATCACCGTCTACGACCTCAGCCACATCGGTCACGCCCGCGTCTTCCTCTCCTTCGACTTCGTCACCCGCTACCTCCGCCACCGCGGATACACGGTCACCTACGTCCGCAACCACACCGACGTCGACGACAAGATCATCAACCGCGCCAACGAACGCGGCGAAGAGCCCCTCGCCCTCGCCGCGCGCTTCATCAATGAGCTCAACACCGACTTCGACAACCTCGGCGTCGCCCGTCCCGACGTGGCCCCCAAGGTCACCGAGCACGTGCCGCAGATCATCGAGATGGTCGAGAAGCTCATCGACCGCGGACACGCCTACGCCGTCGATGGAGACGTCTACTACGCCGTCGACTCCTTCCCCGAGTACGGCAAACTCAGCGGCATGAAACTCGACGAGCTCCGCGCCGGCGAACGCGTCGACGTCGACACACGCAAGAAGAACCCCGCCGACTTCGCCCTCTGGAAGTCCACCAAGCCCGGCGAGCCCTCCTGGGACAGCCCGTGGGGCGCCGGACGACCCGGCTGGCACATCGAGTGCTCCGCCATGGCCCACACCTACCTCGGCGAGAACTTCGACATCCACGGCGGCGGAAAAGACCTCGTCTTCCCGCACCACGAAAACGAGATCGCACAGTCCGAGGGCTCCTGCGGGACCACCTTCGCCAACGCCTGGATGCACATCGGCCTCGTCCAGGTCGACGGCGTCAAAATGTCCAAGTCGCTCAATAACTTCTGGACCGTCCGCGACGTGCTCGCACTCTACCACCCAGAGGTCATCCGCTACTTCTTCATGGCCGCGCACTACCGGAAGCCAATCAGCTACTCGGACGCCAACTTGGACATGGCGCGCGCACGTCTGCAGTACCTCTACACCACGCGCCGCGACCTCGCCGAGCTCTGGACCCGCGTCGAAAAACCCGCCGCTGACGGCGCCACCCTCAAGTCCTTCGTCGGCCGCACGTTCGACGGCATGGACGACGACTTCAACACCCCCGTCGCCCTCGCGGTCGTCGGCGAAGCCGCCAAGCTCGCCAACGAACTCCTCGCCACCAAGAAGCTCGCCAAGAAGCCCGAAGTGCTCGGCAAACTCGCCGCCGTAGACGCCTACTTCGACACCTTCGCCACCCTCTTCGGATGCCTCGGCGCCGACCCCGTCGAGACCCTCCACGCCATCCGAGAGAAGCTCGCCGCCAAGCTCGGAATCGACGAAGCCTTCGTCGACGCAAAGATCGCCGCCCGCCTCGAGGCACGCGCCAACAAGGACTGGGAAGCCGCCGATAACCTCCGCGCCGAGCTCGCCGCAATCCACGTCGACCTCATGGACGGCCCCGAAGGCACCGACTGGCACATCGTCACCCCGACCGCCGAAGACGAAGACGCCTAGCGAGCCAATCGAGTTACCCGGCCGTCCCCCGCGTAATCACCCTGATCGAGCCTGCCCTGAGCGCAGCCGAAGGGAGGACAGGTTTCAACCCACCCTCCAGGCTTAGCCCAAAAACGAAAACGGCCCCCACGCAATTCGCGCGGGGGCCGTTTTCGTTCGCTCACCCCATCGGCCTACCGATGGAGTGAGCACGCCATCAGTCGCCCGAACCGTCGCCGTCGCCCGAGCCCTCGTCCACGACGCACGCCAGGTTGTCGCGGCACGCGCCGTCGTCACAGTCGATCAGGCCGTTGGCGTTCGTATTGTCCAGGCCGTCGTTGCAGTCCTCGCTGTGACCAGCGCCGCCGCAGTTACGGTCGTCCCAGCAGTACGGGTCGTCGCAGTCGATGCGGCCATCACCGTCCTCGTCCACGCCACCCACGCAAATCTCGGCAGGCGCCGCGAGCGACGGGTCAGCGATCGTCGCCGGCGACAAGCCGATGCGAACGCCGAACGACATCGAGTCCAGCACGTCGTCGCCGTCGGAATCGAAGTCAGGAAGGTTCGAAACGATCGGCAGCGCCAACGTGGCGCAGATCGTGGGGATGCCCGCACAGGAGCGCTGCGACTCCGAGCAGCTCTCCGCGATCTCGTCCGCGGTCGGCACGTCGGCGCACACGATGCCGGTCGAGTTCGACACCTGCACCGTCACGAAGAAGTCCTCGTCCGCGTCCATGCCCGGCACGCACGCGCACTGGTCGTAGTACGTGTTGGACAGCGACTGTGCGAGCGCCTCGATGCCCACGTAGCCGCCCACTTTCAGGCCGCCGAGCACCGTCTCGTCCTCGCCGCCGTCCACGGTCGTCAGGCCCGCGTCGGACGCCTCGTACTCCATCTCGGCGCGCAGTCGCGACACGTGGAGGTCCGTCCCGCGCTCCGAGCGGCAGCGCAAGCCAGCGTCGGCGTCGACCCAGTTTTCTTGCACGTGAAAGCGGAAGCTGCATCGCTCGGTCGACGGGAGCACCACATCGAAATCAGCCCACGTGCTCGTGAACATCGCGCCGTCGATCTCGCCGTAAAGCGACACCGCCGGCCCATTCGAGCCCAAGAAATCGCCGAGCACCACGTAGGTCGACAGCGTGTCGTGTCGGTCGGGGTACGCCACGTCCGGGTGACCGTTCAAATCCAGGTCGTTGTTGCCGGCGAGCAGCGACAGCCACGGGCTCTCCTCGCTACCACCGAGCTCCACGAGGCCGTCGACCAACCCCGCCTCCATGACCCGCTCGAACGACTCCGACAGCGGCGCCGAATCCGGTACCGCGTTCCAAAGGCTCACCAGCTCAGCGACCGCGTTGTCCACGTCGCCATCGCCGTCCAGGTCGAAGCAACAGTCCTCGTCCGTCAGACTCGGGATGTAGATGTCGCGCACCACGCCGGTCGCTCCAAAGGTGTACGCATCGGGCGCAACGGCCGGGCGACACGAGCCACCCACGCACGCCGCGTCGTCTTCCTCGCAGTCGCTGTCGTCATCGCACTGCGGCTCCGGGAAATCGAACGACCACACGCAGGCCTCGTCCGTCTCGCAGTCGTCGTCGTCGCAGTCGACCAGCGCGTCGTCGTCGTTGTCTTCGCCGTCGTCGCAGATCTCGGTGCCGGCGTCCTCGGAGGTCTCCTCGACCGCATCCGTGTCGTCCGCGTCACCGGCGTCGTCCGCGTCGTCCCCACCATCGGGGTCGTCGGCGTCTTGGCCACTGCCATCGAGGGCCACATCGGAAGCGTCGTCCGTGTCCACGCCCACGTCGCCTTGAGGGTTATCGTTGTCGCCACACGCAGCAAGCAGCACCACCGCAGCGAACGCCGCGACACCTTGTGTCCGTTTCATCGTCAGATCTGGGTTGATAGGGGGGATTCAGGTGATAGCGGCACATGAAACCCTGCGCAACTAGCGAGCCCCAACCCATCACCGGCCACCATTGCCCACCGCGCGCGACGCACCTAAGAACGTACGCCCATGCGATTCAAACTTCACAGCGACTACGTCCCCACCGGCGATCAACCCAACGCCATCCAAGAGCTCACCGAGGGGATCGAGCGGGGCGACAAAGCCCAGGTCCTCCTCGGCGTCACCGGCTCCGGCAAGACCTTCACGATGGCCAACGTCATCGAGCAGGTGCAGCGCCCCACGCTCGTGCTCGCGCACAACAAAACCCTCGCCGCGCAGCTCTACCAGGAGTTCAAAGAGTTCTTCCCGGACAACGCCGTCGAGTACTTCGTCTCCTACTACGACTACTATCAGCCCGAGGCCTACGTCGCCTCCTCCGATACGTACATCGAGAAGGACGCGATCGTGAACGACGCCATCGACCGCATGCGGCTCTCCGCCACGCGATCGCTGCTCGAACGACGCGACGTCATCATCGTCTCCTCCGTGTCCTGCATCTACGGCATCGGCTCCGTCGAGGCGTACCACGGCATGCTCATCGCCATCGACGAAGGCATGATGCTCGACCGCGACGTCTTCCTCCGCCGCCTCGTCGAGATCCAATACAAGCGCAACGACCACGACTTCCACCGCGGCACCTTCCGCGTCCGCGGCGACGTCGTCGAGGTCTTCCCCGCCTACGAAGAGCTGTCCGCCCTACGCGTGGAGTTCTTCGGCGACGAGATCGAAGCCATCAGCGAGATCGACCCGCTGCGCGGCACCGTCACACGCACCCTCGAGCGCGTCAGCATCTACCCCGGATCGCACCACGTCGTCGAAGCGCACCACCGCGAACGCGCGATCAAACAGATCAAAGTCGAGCTCCAAGAGCGGCTCGCAGAGCTCCGCGCCGAGATGAAACTCGTCGAGGCACAGCGCCTAGAGCAGCGCACCGCCTTCGACCTCGAGATGCTCGTCACCGTCGGCTACTGCAACGGCGTCGAAAACTACTCGCGGCACATGACCGGCGCCAAACCCGGCCAGCCACCACCGTGCCTGCTCAACTACTTCAGCCCCGACTGGCTCTGCATCATCGACGAATCCCACGTGTCCGTCCCGCAGATCGGCGCCATGTTCCGCGGCGACAGGGCCCGCAAAATGAACCTCGTCGACTACGGGTTCCGGCTCCCCAGCGCGCTCGATAACCGACCGCTCCGCTTCGAGGAGTTCGAAAACCTCGTCAACCAAGCCGTCTACGTGTCCGCGACGCCCGGAAACTACGAGCTCGACAAGGTCGAAGGCGTGGTCGTCGAACAGGTCATCCGCCCCACCGGGCTGCTCGAC
Organism: uncultured Myxococcales bacterium; assembly: GCA_965367675.1. Classification (GTDB taxonomy): domain Bacteria; phylum Myxococcota_A; class Bradymonadia; order REDH01; family REDH01; genus CBDUJZ01. The sequence goes on from CBDUJZ010000043.1 coordinate 22,043, forward strand.
CCCGTCATCGAAATCCGACCCGCCACCACCCAGGTCGATGACGTCGTCGCCGAGATCCGACTACGCGTCGAGGCCGGCACCCGCGTGCTCGTCACCACGCTCACCAAGCGCATGGCCGAGGACCTGTCGGAGTACTTCCGCGACCTGCGGATCAAAGCCCGGTACATGCACAGCGACATCGACACGCTCGAGCGCACCGAGCTCATCCGCGACCTACGGCTCGGCGAATTCGACGTGCTCATCGGCATCAACCTGCTCCGCGAGGGCCTCGACATGCCAGAGGTCTCCCTCGTCGCCATCCTCGACGCCGACAAAGAGGGCTTCCTGCGCTCCTACAGCAGCCTCATTCAGACCTCCGGACGCGCCGCGCGCAACCTCGAAGGCCGCGTCATCATGTACGCCGACCGCATCACCAAATCGATGCAGGCCTGTATCGATGAGACCGTCCGACGGCGCTCGATCCAGTCCGAACACAACGAAGAAAACGACATCACGCCCCGCTCCATCATCAAGCCGATCCGCGGCCTCGATGTGCCCGAAGCAGAGCCCGATGTCACCGCCGAAGCCAACCTCGGACCGGCCATCGACTCCTTGAGCCCCAAGCAGATCGACGCCGAAATCGTGCGCGTCAGAGACGAAATGCGCGCCTCCGCTAAGGCCCTCGACTTCGAAAACGCAGCCAAACTCCGCGACCGCCTCCGCGCACTCGAAGCGGCGGCGCTCGGAATATGAACGAAATCCCCGAACCCATTCTCGCCAAACCGAGCCGCAAGGCGGCCTTCCTTCGACTCGGTCTCATCGTCCTACTCGCCATCGGCGTCTTCGCCCTCTTCAAGTACAGCCCCATCGGCGAGCTGCTCTCCGAAGAACGCACCGGCGCCCTGCTCGAACAACTCGGGTTCGCCGCCTACCCCCTCTGGATCCTCCTCTACGCCGTACTCATCGGCGTCTGGGTCCCCGGCACACCGCTCACCGCGTTCGGCGCCGCCGTGTTCGGCCCCGTGGTCGCCATCCCGCTCAACTACCTCGGCGCGGTGCTCGGCGCCGTCGTCGGATTCGTCGTCGCCCGCGCGATCGGCGGCACAGCGGTCGACGAGCTCTTCGCCCCAAGATTCCCGCTCTACCGCCGGTACGAAGAGACGCTGTCCAAGCGCGGCTTCGAGGCGATCCTATACATGCGCCTGGTGCCCACGCCGTACACCCTCGTGAGCTACCTCGCCGGGCTGTCGCCGTCCCTCACGCTCGGCCGGTACACGCTCGCGACGGCGATCGGCATCATCCCCGGCAGCTTCGCGTTCACCTACCTGCTCGGCACCCTCGTCGACGTCGGCCGCTCCGGCGACTGGGCCGCGCTGCTCACATGGCAGACCGTGGTGGCCGCCGGCGGCTACCTGGTCGTCGCGTCCCTGCCCGCGCTGGTCAGCTATGGCCGCAAAAAATGGGGCTGGTTCGCCTCCGTCGCCACCGACGACCTCGCGCCAGTCACCACTGCACCGGACGCCACAAGCTCCGACGCCGTCACCCCGCCGCAAGGGTCATGAGGGGTCCGCAAAGACCCTCGATTGAGCCCCCGAGCATCGGATTGTTGTCCCTCCACGCGTTGCGGGTTAGAACGATCGCCTACACCTCGTGCACTGTGAATCTGTCGGCATGATCATCGAATGCCCATCCTGTACTTCGCGCTACCGAATTAGCGACGACAAGCTCCCGGAGACGGGCGGCAACATCAAGTGCCCCAACTGCGCCCACGTTTTCTTCGTGATGCGCGAGGGCCTCGCAACCGCTGCCGCCGCCGGACCGCGCATCGCCGACTCCCTCGCGAACCCCGCGATTGAAGAAGCCGCTGCCGAAGCGGTCGCCGCAGTCGCCGCAGTCGCCGAATCGCGCGCCACCCGCTGGAAACTCAAGAACGCCGTCGGGCTTGTGTACGACTTCCCGTCCACCGAGCAGCTGCGCACGTGGCTCGGTACCCGCGAGTCCCACGACGGATTCCAGGTGTCCAACGACGGCGGCGCCAAGTACCGCCCGCTGAGCGAAGCCCCCGAGTTCGAAGGCGTGAAGCCCGCGGGACGTACCTCCGGCCCCGCTGCCGGGAATAGCTCCGGCGGAGCGAGCCGTACCGCGCCCAATCGCACGCCCGCCAACGACGATCCCGTCGCAAAAATGCGCGAAGAAGCCCGAGCCCGGCTCGACGCCAAGCGCAACCGAAACCGCGACGAGGAAGAGGACGAGGAAGAAGAGGTCTTCGACTTCCATGCGCCCAAGCCGCCCTCCCGGCAGCAACAGCAGACCACCAAAATTCTCATCGGAATGGCGGCGCTCATCCTCCCGCTCGTCGCTGCCGTCATCCTGCACGTGAACGGCGTCATCGACCTCGGAAACCTGAGCTTCTTCGGCAGCAACAGCAACGTTCCACAGTACGTACCGCCGCCGCGCAGCGCCAACACGGAAGACAGCGAACGCCACGAACTGACGCCAGAACAGGCCGTCAACCGACTCATGACTCTCGCCGCAGCTGCGCAATCGCGGAACGAGCCCGATGTCGCCATCGAGCACCTACAGCAGGCCATCGAGGTCACGCCAGAAGACGCCACGCTGCACTGCCTGCTCGTGCCCCTCTACACCGAGGCCGGACGAGCAGACGAAGCCCAAGCCGCTGAGCGACTGTGCAACCCGCCTGCCGAAGGCTCGGGAGAGAACGCTGGCGACGGATCCGGAGACGGCTCCGGAGCATCCGACGACGGGTCCGGACAAGACGCCCCCGCCGATCCAAACGAAGAAGACCCAACACCGTGAGCACCTGAATGGACATCCGATGCCCATCTTGCTCGACTCTCTACGAGTTCGACGAAGACCGGATCAGCCCCAAGGGCGTCAACGTTCGCTGCACCGCATGCGGGCAGGTCTTCAAGGTGCGCACCACCACGCCGGATGAGCCCAAAGTACTCTGGATGGTCAAGCGGGAGACCACCGGAGAAGTCATCAACTTCGACGACCTCTCCACCCTCCAGCGCTGGATCGTCGAGCAAAAAGTCTCGCGACGCGACTCCATCTCCAAAACCGGAGACACCTGGAAGTCGCTCGGCTCCATCAACGAGCTGCACGCCTTCTTTAAGGTCGTCGACGAGCTCAGCGAGAGCAAGCACACGCTCCGCGACACCGACGGCTACCTGACCGCGAACCAGCGCGCCTCCGCGCTCGCCAGCCTCCAGGCACCGCCCAGCGCGACCAACCTGCCGGCCAACGGCACCAACCTGCCCGACCCCGCGTTCGCCGCCACCCAGCGCATCCGCTCGGTGTCCGGCCCCGCGACCGCGCCACCCACGGGCGCGACCCGACCGCCAACCAGCTCCGGCGCCACCCCGCCGCCGCACCCGCCCAGCGGCTCCACCCGCGCGCTCGGCGTCGACCCGCACGAGCTCCCGGGCGTTCGGCCTGCAAGCCAAAGCGCCCCGCAGCCCACCCTCGCGGACGCACCCAAGCGCAAACCAAAGATCGGCAACGACGACGAGCTCCACGCCGTCGCATACACGCTCAGCGACGAGGACCGAACCCCGCGCGAGCGCTACTCCATGGGCGAGATGCGCAGCGAGCGCGAGTCGTCCATTCGATTCGCGGCCCCCTCGCTGGCCCCCGAAGGCGTCGGCGATTACACCGCCGAGTACAACGCCCTCCGGCAGAAACGGTCCCGTTGGCCCGTCCTCCTGCTGTCGCTCCTGCTGCTGCTCGCCGGCGTGCTCATCGTGCTCGCCGCCGTACGACCCGACCTGCTCGGGCTCGGCGACAACGAACCCAACACCGCTCCCATCGCGGCCGTTGGAACCGACGCCAACGCCCTCGCCGCAGCAAACGCTGCCGACGCCTCCGGCGAGCTGAACGCAGCCCCCGAAGGCAGCGGCGCAGCCGACGGCAGCGGAGACCCGACCACCGACGGCAGCGGCCAAGATGCCCCCGAGGGCAGCGCCGATCCCAGCGCTGAGCCCGACACCGATGCCGGAACAGAGGCCGTCGCCGAAGTCGCTCCCGACACCGGCGCCGCCGCCAACACCGCAGCGGCAGACGCCGGCCGAGCCGCAGCAAACGCGCCCGCAAACACAGGCGCAGCCAGCCGAGCCGCCGTCGAAGCACAGCGCGAAGCATCCGAGCGACAAGCCGCGCGTGAGCGCGCCGCCGTCGAAGCCGCGCAACAAGAAGAAGCACGTCAGCGCGCCGCCGCACGCAACGCCGGCTCCTCGAACTCGGGCTCCAGCTCCGGCTCAAGCTCCCGCTCCGGCGGTTATGACGGCCAGATGAGCGCCGGCAACGAGGCCCTCGACGCCGGTGACTACCAAGAAGCGCTCTCCGCGTTCTCCGAAGCCGCCGACGCGCGGCCCAGCAGCGCCGAAGCCCAAGTCGGCGTCGCCCGCGCCTACGAGCGCATGGGACGCCACGACCTGGCCGCCGTCCGCTACGAGCGCGCCACCAGCGTCAACTCACGATACACGCCCGCGTGGCTCGGACTCGGCGACGCACGACGACGCAACGGCGACACCGCCGGAGCATGCGAAGCCTACGCCCGCGTACAGTCCATCGTACGCACCGGACGCTCTGCGAGCCGCGCCCAAGAAGCCGCGGCAGCAATCGGCTGCGAATAGCGGAGCGTGGAGCTCTCGGCGAACGCCATCCTCTGGCTCACCTTTGCCGCCTCGCTCGTCCCTGTCCTGCTCGCCTACCTCGCGGTGCTCTACCTGCGCCGCGGGCTCAGCGCACAAGGCCGCTCACCGCAGCCATCACGCACCGTCCTAAGCGCCGGGTTTGTGCTCGGTGGACTCGGCGGCATGGTCTTCGGCATCGGGCTCGGCCCGTGGTTTCCGAGCAGCGACTGGCTGCAGACCGCCGTCTTCGGACCGCTCCTCGAAGAGGTCGGCAAAGGCCTGCTGCCGCTGCTGCTGTTCGCGGTCGGCCGCATGCCGGACCGCGCCTCCGGCATCGCCGTCGGCCTCGTGGTCGGCGCGGGCTTCGCGGCCATCGAGAACCTCGTGTTCACCATCCACGGTTTCGCCGTCGGCGGCGAGCCCGGCTGGGAATCCGTGGTCTACATCCGCCTGGTGTTCGGCACCCTCATCCACATGACCGCCTCCGGCCTCGCAGGAGCCGTGCTCGGCACCTACGCTGGCGAGCAGCGGCTGCTGGCGCGCGTGGTGGCACCCTTCTCTGCCATCGCCGTAGCCTGGCTCATCCACGGCGGCTGGAACAGCGGCATCGCGCTCGCACCAGCCGGCCCCGCCTGGGCGCTACTCGCACTCTTCGTCGCCATCGTCGGCGGCACTGCGCTCGGATGGCTGTACGCGACGGAGCTCAGGGCCGCGCCCAACGCGTCCAACGACCCGAACGCATCGCAACGCTGACGCAAGGGCCGCGAACGCTAGAATTCGAGCAGGTGACCCGACTTCCGCATCTTGGTGTGCAGGTAGTCCGCGTTGAACTCGTTCGGAACGATCTGCAGCGGCAGCCGCTGGTGAACCAGCACGCCGCCTTCCCGCAGGCCGGCGACCTTCTTCGGATTGTTGGTGTACAGCTGCAGCGAGCCCACACCCAGCAGGTGGAACATAGCGGCGGCCACGCGGTAGTCGCGCAGGTCGTCGTCGAAGCCCAGGTGGTGGTTGGCCTCAACGGTGTCGAACCCCTGGTCCTGCAACGAGTACGCCTTGATCTTGTTGGCGAGCCCAATGCCGCGACCTTCCTGGCGCATGTACAGCACCACGCCCTGCTCCATCTCTGAGATGGACATCAGGGCCGCGTCGAGTTGGGGACCGCAGTCACACTTGCTCGAGCCGAACACGTCGCCGGTCAGGCACTCGGAGTGCACGCGGGCATGCACGCGTTCGGCGCCCACGATATCGCCGCGCACCACCGCCACGTGCTCCTTGGCGTCCAGATTGTTCTTGAACGCCACCATCTGGAACGGGCCGTAGCTCGTAGGCAGGTTCGCTCGCGCAAACACCTCCACGACCAACCCTTCCGATGTGATCACCCGATCGCCCGGCGAGCCGGTGAAAGGGTCAGACGCAACGTGCTCACTTGTTCTATCGCTCATGGGGCCGCTCTCCTGGCGAAGTTCCCAGCACCAGCAAACAAAGCACGCGCAGCGCGCCGCGCAAGGTTCGCGGTGATCTTGGCCAAAAATCGAAAGAGGCCGGGACCCGCCCGACCTCTCCGAAAACGAAACCGGGTGAAGAAGCTACGAGGCGAGCCGCACCGCGTTCGCCTGCTTCACGAACACGCGCTCGCGGAGGGAGATCTGTCCCAGCAGCGCGTTCATCACCAGCGAGCGCAGTCGACGCACATCGTAGTGCAGCGCCTTGTAGTACTTCTGCCGGTCGTGGGCGTGGATCAGCGCCGGCGGGTACCCGTGCGTCAGCAGGATTTGGTTCGCGACGAGCCGCGCGACGGTCGCGCTGTGCTCCTCAAACGGCCAGATCTTGATCAGCTTGTAGTGGGTCTCCACCGCCACATCGATCGGGTGCCGTTGGTACACATCGTGGTTGGCCCGCGCGATCAAGTCGCGGAGCGCAGCGTCGATGTCCTCGGGCTCGATCACGTCGTGCTTGTAGGCACCCGTGGCACCGGAGCTCTTACGAATCGGGTTGCTGCCCTGATGCCCGCACAGGATGGCCTGGTACTCGAGCATCGTCCCCTTGCGGAGCTTTTCGCGCGAGCGTGCAGCCACCTTGAGTCGCCGAGTGGCGTCTCGAAGTCGGCGGATTTGCTTGAGATTCTCGCCGTCGCAGAAGTCCGTACCTTCGCAGCCTTCGAGGCTACGAACGATATCGTCCGCTGTGAGGACAAATCCCTCTAGACTGAGCTCATGGTAGAGCCAGCTCATCAGAAACTTGTTTGCGAACTCTCGTTGGACAAAGTCCGGCGCACGCAGCTGAGCGGCGTGTGCAGCGTCGAGACGATCGTCGAGGCGAATGTATGAAAGGTCCATGGTCCACTCCTTCAGGCTCCGAACAGTGAAGTGGCGCTTCCCCAAGACCTTGAACTTCACCGAAAGAGACCATCCTGAGCAGGATTGGGCTTTCGCTCTTGACCGTAGCCACCTCCAAAACCTGACGCAATACACAAATTGCACCTAAAGCGATCTCGCCCCTCGCGACGGCACGCGTTGCACACGCCTCCGCCCTGACTTAGGCTCCCGCCGTTCTCGACCGCAGCCCTCCGACCATGCGCTTCTACCTCAGCCTCGGCTCCAATCTCGGTGACCCCGAAGCGCAACTGCGTCAGGGAGTCCGCGCCATCGACGCCATCGACGGCGTCCGCGTCGACGTCGTCTCCGACCCGTTCGCCAGCGCCGCCATGTACGTGGTCGACCAGCCGGACTTCGTGAACCTCGCCGTCGCCGTCGAATCCGACCACGCACCGCACGACATGCTCCGCGCGCTCCAGCGCGTCGAAAACGAGCACGGACGCGAGCGTGGCATCCGGTTCGGACCGCGCACGCTCGACATCGACATCATCGCCATCGACGACCGTGTGATCGACGAACCCGCGTTTGACGACCACATCCTCACCGTCCCCCATCCACGCATGCACGAGCGCAGCTTCGTCCTCGTCCCGCTGGCGCAGATCGCCCCCGACTGGACGCACCCCGTCCTCGGCGTGACCGCCATCGCGCTGCGAGACACGCTGCTCGCAGCGCCCCCCACCCACGACGACGACGCCGCTGCGCTCGCGGAGGTACCGTGACGCAACCGCCTCTACTCCAACGCGCACTGGCCGCCGGAAAGCTGAACCTCGGCGCCCTGGCCGCCGGCTCCCTCGTCGCGGCCGCCCTGACCGCCTGCACGGTCGACCCGCCGCCGCCGGCCACCAGCGGCACGTACATCGACTTCCACGAGTCCACCGACCTGGCCGCCCTACGCGCCCCCGTCGCCGACACGCCGCCGCTACTGGAAGACCTGCGCGAAGACCAACGAGACGCGCTCGAACGCATCTTGGACGCGCCCGACGTCTTCTTCGCCCGCCGACCGCCCACCCCCGTGCTCAACGAAGCCGAGCTGGTGTTCCTCGCCGCCGGACGCGTCTTCGAGCTCACTGAAATGTACGACGACGCGGTCCAGGGTGGCATCACAACGCTGCGCCCGCGCTTGGCGTGGATGCTGGAGCGCACCGGGCTGCACAGCCGCGCACTGAGCGAGAGCGCGCGCGCCGTCGAGGAGCTCCCCGAAGACGCGGAAGCGTGGTTCGTTCGCGGGTTTGTGCTCGGGCAACAAGACGAGGCGACCGTGGAGCTGCTCCGCGAGATTCGCGAGTGTTACGCGCAAACCGTCGCCCTCGATCCCGCGTTCGTCGGGCCGAGCGACGTGACCGCGACCGACATCCGCGCGCAGGTGCAGGGCATCGACCGTGCGCTGGAAGGACGATGACGAATCGCCAAGGCGCGACCGGCATCCAACCCGCCATGACAGCGACACCCGCATACGATCCTCCAATTCTCCCGCTCCGCCACCTCGAGACGCTCTGGCTCCAGGTCACCGGAACGCTGTGTAACCTCGCGTGTCTGCACTGCTTTATCAGCTGCGGGCCCAAGAACGACAGCCACCCGTTCATGACCCTGGAGCAGGTCCAAGACGCGCTCGACGAGGCGCAGAAGCACGGCGTTCGGGAGTACTACTTCACGGGCGGCGAGCCGTTCATGCACCCCGACATGCTCGAGATGATCGAGCGCACGCTCGCGCTCGGGCCGCTGTCGATCCTGACCAACGGCGTGCTCATCGACGCCGAGATGGCCGCGCGCCTGCGCACGATCTTCGACAACGCGCGCTACTCGCTGGACCTGCGCGTGTCGCTCGACGGGACGACCGCCGAGACCAACGACCCCATCCGCGGCCGCGGAACGTTCGCACGCATCATCGCCGGCATTCAAGAGTTGGCGAACGTGGGCCTCAACCCCGTGCTCACGGTCACCGAGGTCAACGGCGGCGGCCCCAAGGAGCGCGAGGAGTTCCGCGCGCTGCTCGAAGGGCTCGGGCTGAACAAGCCGCGGATGAAGTTCCTCGCGCCGTTCCGAATTGGCCGCGAGGAGAGACGCGGCCGCGGATACGACGCCTTCGAGCGACTGCGCGCCGAGGACCTGGGTCCCGACGACGGCGAGGTCCTGCAATGCTCCTCGTGCCGGATGGTCACCGCAAAAGGCGCCTACCCCTGTCCCATCCTCATCGAGGTCGACGAGGCCAGGCTCGGCGACCGACTCCAGGACGCGCTCGGCCCCATCGCGCTCGATCACCCGGCCTGTTACACCTGCCACGTCGACGGGGTCACATGTCGAACGTGAGGCGCGCGGCCGTTTTTGGCGGGGTCTACAACAACCACCTGAGCTTGGCGGCGGTCATCGCCGACGCCCGCGCGCGCGGGTGCGACGAGCTCATCTGCCTGGGTGATATGGGCGGCTTCGGGCCCCATCCCGACCGTGTGTTCCCGCTGCTGCACGACGCGAACGTGCTGTGCATCCAGGGCAACTACGACCACTCGATCGGCAACGACCTGGACGACTGCGCGTGCGGCTACACCGACCCGCGGGACAACCACTTTGCCCAAATCAGCTACGACTACACGCGGAGCCATACGTCGCAGGCGAACAAGGACTGGCTGGCGCAGCTTCCGCCCTCGGCGACGCGCACCTGGGGCGGCCGAAAGGTGCTCTTCGCGCACGGCTCTCCGCGCCAGACGAACGAATTCATGTGGGAGTCCACGTCGCCGGATCCCTTCCTCGACCACCAGCTGCGCACCCACGACGCCGAGGTTCTCTTTGTGACCCACACCGGACTGCACTGGACGAGGGAACTTGACGAACGGAGAGTGGTCGTAAATGTGGGCGCCATTGGGCGGCCCGCGAACGACGGCTCCACAAACGTGTGGTACGTCCTGGTTGAGATTGGCGATGAACAACAAACACTCCGCACCGAGCACGTCTCTGTTGCGTATGACCACCACCAGCTGGCCAAAGAAATGCGCCAGGAGCAGCTCCCCGAGGAGTTCGTGGAGACCGTACTCACCGGTTGGTGGACGACCTGCCTCGAGATTCTGCCTGCCAAAGAACGCCACGTCAGCCGATTCTAAGCCAGCGCCGCTCCAACGGCGCACACGCCCCACTGCACGTTGAGCGACTCCCCCAAATCACCCGAGCTCCTCTCGCCCGCCGATGAAGCGTGGTTCCAAACCGGCGCGCCGGTGCCGGACGACTTCATCGACCCGGACCTGAGTGGAGAAGAAGGCGCCCGGTCCGTTGGACAAGGCCTCATCCTCCTGCTCGTCGCCGCTTTCGCGATGCTGCTCTCCGCGCAGTACACGCTTGAGCTCCGCTACTTCTTCACCGACCGCGACCCCATCGTCCTGAACGAGGGCGCCGACGAGTCGCTCTTCATCGCACCGCAATGGCGCGACGAAGCCGGCAACCTCGAAGTGCAAAGCAACCGCTTTGTGCACGTGAGCGGAATCCCCGAGCGCCGCTCGGTCTCCGGTGACCGCGAGTTCTACTCGCTCGTCGGCTCGCAGCTATATGTGGAGCGCCGCGTCGAAGACGACCGCCCGCGCATCCTGCAGGGCACGCCCCGACCGGTCGAGCGCGGCATGGAGAGCGCCCGCGTGTTGTTCGAAGGCGAAGGCCGCGTGGTCTCGTTCCGTGACCTCCCGCGCCGATACACCCGCTTCATCGACTTCTACAGCGACGGATACCGCCTGCACTTCTGCGGCTTCGAGCCGTCCGAAGAGCTCCGGTCGTACCAGTTCCGCGTTCGACGCCAAGCGACCACGGCCCTCACCGAGACGCTGGGCCGCGAGCCGACCGAAGACGAGATTCGCGAAGAGACCGGACCGCTGGGCTACTGCCAAGAAGGCTACCTGCTGCTCGCCGACGAGCGCCCGGGAGACTTCTGGTTCTACCCGCTGTTCTACCTCGCGTTTGCGAGCATCATCGGCGGCGCCGCGTACTTCCTGGTCCAGCGCTTCCGCGGCCGCAGCGAGTCCTAGCGGCGTCCGGCGCGGCGACCCGAGCGTGTTCTAGCCGCCGGCCGAGCCGGCTCGAGCCCCCGCTAGAACCGGTACGTCACCCCAGTGTCCAGCCACACCGGGGTGCCCAGGCTGCGCCCCTCGAACGGCGCGATGGTCAGGCTCGTCCCGATCGACGCGTGCAAGAAGAAGGGGCCTACCACCTGCACGTCCGTCCGCACGCCGAGCGTAAACCCGAGCTGCGCCTGCGGATTGGTGTCTGTCATCTCGTCCTCGTCACAGGCCCGGAGCGCGTCGAATTCGGTGGGCTCTCCGCGGCTGACCTTGCACCAGAACGCGTCGGTGGCGCGCACGCGGCCAATGCGCGACACGTCGAAACCCACGTGACCGACTACGCGCAGCCGGCGGAACCGCCCGCCCGCGAGCACGCCGATTTCTCCGCGCGTGCTGTCGATGGCGGCCAGCAGTTCGCCATCCGGATCGCGTGACGCCACCCATTGGGCGCCCGACAGGTACAGCCCGAAGGTCTCCTGGACCATCCACGAAAGCGAGAGTCGGGCGCCGCGGCTGTAGAACAGGCGGTCGGTCGGCCGGTTCAGGTACGTCGCCGAAGAGAACGAGAGCGACAAATATACTGAGCCCTCCTCGTCATCCGCGTCGTCGATGGCCGGGAATCGCGGCTGCTGGCAAGCGACGGTCGAGGACAAGCGCGCTTCGATGGCGTCACGGACCGCGTCCAGCGTCGGTGGCACCACGAAGGAGCCGAACTGGTCGAAGCGCTCTTCAACCCGGTCGAACATCTGGAGCGAGACCCGAGTGGTATCGCCGTCGGTCATCGCGAAGACCACGACGACAGCGTCCACGCCGAGCGCGTCGGCCGTGGTGATCGCCTCATCCGTCCGCAGGTCGAGCCCTGCCCCGTCGGCGACGAAGTGGCTCACGTAGGCGCGGCGCCACAACTGCACCACGGAGGGCGGATAGCGGTCGCCGTCGACGAGGCGCGCGGGATCGAGCCGCACCACGGAGCGCAGCGCTTCGGAGGCGCGCGACTCATGGGTCGCGGCGTTGGCTTCGTTCACCCGCGCGAGCTCAATCTCGACCAAGGCGATGGCGAAGTACACGTCCGCGACCTCGGCCGGATGGGTCAACGCTCGGAGCGTTCGCCGGTAGGTCTGCTCAGCGGCTTCGAGCTCGCTGGCTGCGGACGCGAGGTTGTAGGTCCTAAAGTACTCGGATCCCAGTCGGGCGGACTGTTGGGCGATAAAGACCAGGTCCTGCTGCTCATCGGTGCGCCCGCGCGCGAGGGCCCGGGTGCGCGCGTCGACGACGTTGAAGCGGGGATCGTCGGCAAAGAACCGCTCTACAGCGGCGTGCACATCGGCCAGCGACAGGTCTCGGAGCCCGGTCTCGGTGGTGGGCCGGGTGGGATCGGCATAGACCCGGAACGGCCTGAGGACTGCGACATCACGTGGCAGCACGAGCGGCTGCTCGATCTGCAGCGGCTGCGTTTGTGCGGTGACTGCGAGGAGGCAGAGCAGGCAAGCGGCTGTGAGGGTTCCGAGTCGCATGGTCGGGATGATTCGCGCACGGTGGAGCGGGGCGCAAGCGCAACGGGGTGGGGTCCGGAAATGGGGGGTCAAAAACCAGAAAGGCGGACCCGAAGGTCCGCCTCACTAGAAGCTACGGGTGGGGGCTACCAGCCGCCACGACCGCCGCCGCCGCCGCCGCCG
>CBDUJZ010000044.1:0-34460 GCA_965367675.1 uncultured Myxococcales bacterium
TACGCAGGTCAGGACCTCGGCGAGCTCGCTGAGCCCATGGCGCGCATCTTCGGCGAGCTCTCACGCGCACACGCCACGCTGACCGACCGAGACCAGCGCGCCGAATACGACGCGAGCCTGGAACTCGCAGAGAAAGGTGTGCCGACCGACGTCCGCACGATCTTCATGGCTGACCAGGCGTTCCGCGCCGGCAAGCGCATGGTCGAACGTAATTCGTTCAAGCAGGCGGCGGAGAAGCTTGAGCTGGCGTGCCAGCTGAATCCGACCGAGCCGGACTACTGGGCGTATCGCCATTGGGCCGAGTTTGGACTTCTGCCGACCAACGACGAAGGCAAGCCGCTGTCCCGGGCATCGGCACGAGAGATTCAAAAGGCACTGCAGGAGCTGGTCGACGACTACGAGCACTGCGTGTCGGCACGCGTCTTCCTCGGCCACATCCACCGCGTGGACGGCGACCTCGACTTGGCGGTTCGCCAGTACAAGTCGGCGCTGCGTCTCGACAGCAATCATCACGAGGCGCAGAGCAGCCTGCGCATCATGAACCGACGGGCCGAGAAGAAGCCGTCATTCTTCGAGCGACTCTTTAAGAAAGGGTAGCAACGAGGCGTAGGACGGGGGATGCGAGTGAACTCGCTCAGATTCGTTCCATGGGCGTGAGTTTACATAATCAACATTATCGGACATTGAATGCGTTAATGGGGCGTAGACGTTCCTACAGCGTAATTCGGTACATTCTTCGCGTTGGCGTCTGGCAAGCCCGCCTGAGCGGTTGTCTCCTCTGGGTGCGGGGACCATTCGACACCCTTCAAGTTCGCACGCTGGATACGGTCGGGCTTGCGCTTCGTCACTGGATTCGCCTACCCGGTTGCGCGACGCCCTGAAGTTATTAGGGTTCCTGGCACAGCCTTCCTGGTGGACGCCTTGCTGCAGATTCCTCGCAGAGTTGAATACGCGCTGCGTGCCGTGCTGACCCTCGCACGCGCACCTGACGATCGGTTGTCCTTCAAGGACATCGCCGAGAGCGAGGATATTCCGCGCGACTACCTCGCGAAGATTCTCCGCACGCTGGTCGACGCAGACCTGATCGATTCCAAGCGTGGCGCCAACGGCGGCTACAGGCTTTGCGTCCCGGTCGAAGACCTCACGTTCCTGCAGGTCATCGAGGCCGCAGACAGCCCGGTGGCCGTGAACCTGTGCACGGAGTTCGGCTCCGGCTGCACACGTTCGACCGACTGCGCGCTCGCGTGTGTCTGGCGAAGCGCCGAGGAGGCGATGCGGAAGGTGTTCGCGGGGACGACCATCGCAGACATTCTCGGAGGCGGCCTCAGTGGTTTGTCTCAGGATGTGCCCGTGGATGCGCTTGGGAAGCCCAGCGTGACGGCAGTGGAGCCCGCCGGTGATGCCCACGTCGGCGCGCCGGAGCTTCGCACTGAGACCGCGCCAGTCTGAGCGAGTCGACTGCGTCTGGCAGGTCAGATGAGGCGTTTTAGTTCAGCGCCCTCTCCTCGCTGCTGGGTGTTTTCGCCCTGCCGTCGCGCGCCGAATTCGCCGCTCGGCCGCCGTTTGACGTCTCATGAGTGACGTTGGCGTCGCGCCAAAAACGACAAACGGGACGCCATTGGAGCGTCCCGTTTGTCGTTCGAACGTTGGGTTTAGAAGCCCGTTTGCAGCGTCACGCGCGTACCGTCAGCGATGGGCCGCGAGTTGAAATCGACGACCATCGCGGTGGAGTACTGTTCGGTCGTGTGCACGACCATCGCCTCTCCCACGACCTCCCAGGGGAGCTGCGTGCGGACGTCTTCTTCGTAGTCGAGGCGGCGCGTGGTGAACGCGCGCGCGTACTCGCTCTCGTCTTGGCGGTCCCAAAGGACGAACGTGTTTCCGGGCACGACGCCATCTTCCCAACCTCGGTTGATGAAGACCATGTCGTTCTCACCGACGAGCGTGGAGCTGCGCAGGTGGTCGACGATCTCGCCTTCCAGATCCACGCTGGACGCGACGCGCGAGACGGTCACGCGTGTCGGCTGGCTCGCGAAGAGCACGTCACCGCGCTCGACGGTCTCCCAGAGGTCGGTGATGGTGGCGCTGATGAGCCCGGTCTCGAGGTGCTTGGCGGTGACCACCAGTTCGCCCGTGTACAGGTACTTGACGCCCACGAGCTCGTCTTCGCGATCGTAGACGCGGTCGAGGATGCGGTTGAGCGCGTACGTGTCGCCGACCTGCACGGAGTCGGGGTCTTCCATCTCCACGTAGACGGTGTCGTACGTGGTGAGGAGCCGGCGTGCCGTGTTCGCGTAGCGAAGCTCGCCGATCACATCGAGTTCACCGGAGGTGTAGAATCCGCTGAGCGGGAACTGCACGATCTCGCCGGTTTGTACTCCACGTCGGAGCGGCGGCTCGTTCGAGGACGCCCCCTCGGTGAAGATGGCGTCACCGGGGTAGATCCAGTGCGGGTTGGTGATCTGCGGGTTGTAGGACCACAGCGCCGGCCACATGAGCGGGTCGCCGAGGTACTGCCCGGAGAGATCGAAGAGGGTATCTCCGGGGCGCGCGATGTGGACGTCTCGTCGTGCATCGTCGGCGCTGATGCGGACGTTCTGCGCGGACACCGTGTTCACCCCGAGTGTGGCGGACAGAGCTGCTGCGAGGGCAAGTTGCTTCTTCATGGCACCACTCATCTAGTTGAGGTCTCGGAGCCGCTGACGTGCACGTTCCGCCGCGTCAGTGGTTGGGTAGGTTTCGACGAGCGTCGTGAGGACGCTGGTTGCTCGTTGTGTGTTCGAGAGTCTCTCGAACGTGAGCGCTTCTTTCAGGAGGGAATCCGGCACCTTGTTGCCGTCCGGATATTCGTTCGCCACGCGCTGGAAGTATCCGAGCGCCTCATTGTAGCGACCGAGGCCGTAAAGACACTCTCCCATCCAATAGAGGGCGTTGTCCATGTAGTCCGCTTCTGGCCCCGACGCGACGAACGTATTCAACGTGCTGAGCGCGGTCGCGTACTCGGCTGCGTTGAACTGCTCGACGGCCTCACGGTAGATCTCCAGCGGGGACGCGGCGCTTCCGGGAGCCACTGCGCGGTTGGAGTCATCGGAGGTTGGCAATCGGTGTGAGCCGACGTCGACGGGCGGCTGCGGGCGGCGCGTGGAGCCGGCCGACGCCACGGACGTGCTGGAACCGCTACCGCCAAATCGTGCGTCGAACGCTTCTTGGTCGATGACCACCTCGTCCATGTCCGCGCTCGGCGGCGCCACGAAGGGCTGTGCGGGCGCGTCGTCGGGACCGAGCCGCGTGATCGGCAGCGAGGGGACCAACGGATCGACGTCCGGGAACGGCGGGGGCGCGGCGGAGGTCACGGGCGATTGGTAGCGACGTGCGGTGCCCTCGACGACCATCGCGGTCGGAGCGCGCTCGCGCACATCGCGGTAGCTCTGCGTGTCGCGGCGCGCCACGTTGATGCGGTTGGCCTCCACGCGATCCTGCAGCAGGAACAGCCGCTCCTCGGTGTCCTGAAGTCGAATGCGCAGTCGCCCATTGGTACGTTCCATCTCCGCGAGCCGGTTTCCCAGCTCGTCGAGATCGTTATGGGTGACAGCGTCGCTCGACGCGCAGGCGCCTAGGGCTAACAGCCCCGAGGTCGCAGCGGCCAAGGCAGTCCTTCGAATCAGCATCGTCGTGTCCTGAGATGTCCGGAGATCACTGGACGATGCTACGAAAGTAGGGGACTTAGTCAAGTTCGACCCGCGATTGCGTTGACACCATGTAGGTGCATCGATAGCGTCCGCCGGCTCAAGAACTACACACGGATGCGGAATGTCGTCACGGGTTACGCCAGAGGAGTTCGAAGCTTGGAACGAGGAAAAGGTCCAAGAGTTCGACCCTGAGGCTTACCACGAGCACCCCAGCCCTGTGGTTCGGTTCATCGAAGGGCGCCGGGTCTCCAAGCTGCTCGAGTACGTGGCGGCGCGGCCGACCGACTCCGTGCTCGAAGTGGGCGTGGGCGCGGGGAACATCCTCGAGCAAGTGCAGGCGAAGGACCTGCACGGCATCGACATTTCCGAGTTTATCCTCGCGAAGGCGGCTATCCGGCTCGGCGGCCGAGCCACGCTCCAGAAGGCGAACGCGGAGGAGCTCCCGTTCGAAGACGCCACGTTTGACCGCGTGTACTGCTCCGAGGTGCTCGAGCACGTGATCAACCCCAAAGGGGTGATCGCTGAGATGCGTCGGGTGCTCAAACCGGACGGAATCGGGGTGGTCAGCGTGCCCAACGAGCACCTGATCAACAGCCTCAAGAAGGTCGTGTTCGCCGCCGGACCGCTCGGTCGGTTTGTGCTCGGCGTCGGCAAAGACGGCTACGAGTCGGTGGAGAACATGGAAGACCACTGGCACCTGCACGAGTTCGACGAGGCGTTGCTTCGCGAAGTCGTCGGCGGCCACTTCTCCATCGAAGCGCTTTCGTCCGTGCCGGTCCCCGGCCTCGCGCTGCGCTACGTGGCGCGTCTCCGGCCCCGTTAGTTACGAGGCGGCGCCGTTCCGTCGACGCGCCCAACCCCAGGCCAGCGCCAGCCAGAGCAGCGCGCCGCCGAACACCCAGTTGCCCAAGCGCATGTAGAGGGTGGTCGTGTTCATGCGCGGCACCGGGTGCAGCAGCGTCGCCTCTTCGAACGTCGGGGTGGACGCCACGATGCGCCCGGTCGGGTCGATGAACGCGGAGATTCCGGTGTTGGTGGAACGCACCAGCGTTGTGCGTTGCTCGATGGCGCGGAAGACAGACAACGCGAGGTGGAGCTCGGGTTCGGCGGTGTCCCCAAACCAGGCGTCGTTGGTCAGGTTCAGCAGCATCTCGGGACGGCCGCTGTGAATCGCCCGACCGAAGTCCGGCATGATGTCCTCGTAGCAAATCATGATGCCGATGCGGACGTCGCCGTCGTCGGTGGGGAGCAGGAGGCCGTCGGTCGGCACGCCGGGGTAGAAGTCTCCGGCGGCGGGGATCATGTCGTACAAGTTGATGCCGAAGGTGCTCCACAGCCAGTGTCCGCCGGGCACGTACTCGCTGAACACCATGCGATAGGTCTTGTCGTACGAACCGAGCACCACGCCGTCGCCGTCGAGCAGCATGGCAGCGTTGTGAACGTCGTAGCGGCGCGGGCTGCCTCCACGCGGCGGCGTGCTGGCGGCGCGGGCGTCGTCGGTTTGACTGAGCATTACGACGCCTGCCAACAGCGGTGTCGTGAATCCGCGTTGCGGGGCATAGCGTTGGTCCGGAGGGACGCGTGCGATGGCGTCTTCTTCGGCCGAGCTCGGCAGCGGGGATTGGGACGGCGGCAGTGAGGTCGCGTCGCGCGCGAGCATTCCGCCGAGCCGCAGGTCGCCGTCGTCCAAAGTGAACGCGTATTGTGGTGCGCTGTAAGCGGTCTCCGGCCAGACGATGAGTTCAGCGCCCTGCCCTTCGAGCAGCGCCGAGAGCCGTTGGTGCGCGATCAGCTGGCTGGGCTCTTCTCGGGAGTCTCCTTTCTCGTAGATGCCGATGTTCGCTTGCACCAAGCCCACATTGAGCGTCGGTGCTGCAGCGATATCGGCCTCGACTTGGGGGATACGAATCGCGCCGTAGGCGAAGTTCGCGACGATCGCGGCGCACGCAAGCGCGACACCGGCCGACGGGCGCCGCCGACTTCGGGCGGCTTGGAACAGCCCCCAGACGGCAAAGTTCGCGACCATCAGCAACGCGGACAGCCACACCACGCCGCCCAACTCGGCGGACTGAATGAACGCGTAGTTCAGCGACTGAGAGTTGCCGAAGTGCCACGGAAAGATGAGGGGGATGAGCGACTCGCTGAGCACGATGCCGGTCACGTACGCGGGCAGCGCCGGGACCCCGCGCAAGGTGGCTGCGCGCCCAACGCCGATGGCGCAGCTCCACACCAAGGCCTGTTGCATGCAGAGCAGCAGGTACAAGAACGCGGACAAGGACCACGGCATGTAGCCATAGTCCTGTAGCAGGTTGATGACCCAGTAGAAGCCGCCCAGGTTGGTGACCAAGCCCATCCACCACGCGAGCCCAAACGCCGTCTTCCACGACGCGCGCTCGCATACCACCAGCAGCGGGATGACCGCACAGAACGCCAGCGGGAACACGTTCCACGCGGGGAAGCTCAGAAAAACGGCGACGCCGGACAGCGTGGCCCAGGCGATGTCCGACCGCAGCGTCCAGAGGGCGCCCGGTCGGCTCTTGAGCCACGCGAGCAGCTTGCGGACGCGTGAGGTCTTCGCGCTAGCGGCCGGTGTGTTGGGCATCTGACTCGCGCTCATCGCAACTCTCCGAGCAGGCGCAGCGCGCCGGGCACGATCTCCAGGGTCGCGGGGATGGCGCCGGGCGCCTCGCCGTCGAGGTCCAGGAACGCCTCGTGTGGCCCGACCTGTGTGGCGCGGACCCGACGGGCCTTTCGCACGTGCACGAAGTCTCGCCGTGTATGGGTGCCACGGTAGATGTCTCGCGTGAGCGCGATCATGTCGCGGAGGCCGCGCTGTTCGATGATGATCACCTCAAACATGCCGTCCGTGGGGTCGGCCTCGGGCGTGACCATCATACCGCCGCCGCAGTAGCGGCCGTTGCCCACGGCGACCGTGTTGATGGTCAGTGGGCCGATCGCCTCGCCGTCTACGTCGAGCATCACGAGCGCTGGTTTGTATTTTGCCAGCGCGCGCACGGTCCCGATGAAGAAGGATGCTTTGCCGCCGAGCACCTTGGGAGCGTCGTTGACGAGGCGGTCGACGAGGCCGCCGATCCCGAAGGTGGCCACGTTGATAAAGTAGCGCACCTGCTCGCCATCTTCGCCGAACTCCACGCGGCCTACGTCGAGAGGCGTGGTGCTTTCGAAGTGCAGCGTGTGCGCCGCCTCGAGGGTGTCGCGCGACGTGTTGAGCACGCGGGCGAAGTCCCCACCCGTCCCGGCCGGCAGGACGCCAAAACCGACGACGCCAGGGGCGGGGTCCGCTTGCATGATGCCGTTCACGACCTCGTTGTGCGTGCCGTCTCCACCGAGGCTGATCACGTTCCTCACGCCCTGCTCGACCGCCTGGCGCGCGAGCTCAGTGGCGTGTCGTGGGTGCTCCGTGCGTAGGAAGTCGACGCTGCCGAGGTGGTCGCGCAGGCCGGCCTCAAGGCGTGCCCACGTGCGTCCGACGCGCCCACCGCCCGCCGCCGGATTGTAGATGATGACGCCTACCGACATCGCTCAGCCACGATCTCCAGGACGGAACGTACGCGTTCATCCGCGCTGCGGGTCATGTGCGCGGCGCAGGCGCAAGTCGAGGTCACGAGCGGTACGTTGTTCGCTTGCTCGGCCTGCGTCCGGGCGCCGGCGACCACCGCTCGTGCGGCACGCGCTGCACCGTCAGGAGATACGCGAGAGTACACGCCGTCGCCGCCGCAACACTCCTGCTTCTGGTCGATCGCGAACGCATCCGTGGCCGTCACGCCGACCGCCGCCAAGAGCGCCTTTTCGGCCGCGCTATAGTCCACCGGGCGACGGGCGCGACACCCGCCGTGCAGGGTCACGGCCATCGGCGGTGCGGTGACCCGTTCTGCCAGCACCTGCGCGTGCTCGGCCAAGAACGCAGCGGTGCTCATAGCCACCGCCTCGCCGGCTACGGGGGCGCATCCACACTCGGAGATGACCACGGCGTACTGTGATGTGGCCGCGTTGACGGCCGCGTCGTGCCGGGCTGCGGCGTCCTGGAATCCGGCCCGCTTGGCGCCCGTGCCACAGCACATTCCGGGCGAAGCGACATGCACGGATCCGCCAGCGGCGGCGTCGACCAACGCGAGCAGCGTCTCCGCGTTTGCGTCGTCTTCGCCGGAGGGTGACGCGGTAGGGTGGCATGCCGGAATGAACAGCACTTCGGAGCCGCCGCCGCGGGTGTCGATGTGGAACGGCGTCACCTGGTTCAACTCCGCCAGCACGGGCGGCGTCAGTCCATTGGCGTGGAGTGCTCCTCGCGTCACCTGGAGCACTTCGGCCACGGGGATGTCGTGGCGGCAGAAGTCCGTGCAGCGACCACACGAGGTGCATCGAAACAGGTTTGTGGCGTCGTCGATGTCCGGCTCCAGCGCCCCCTTTCGGATCATGTTCGCCAGGCTCATCATGCCCCAGGCGGTTGCGGTCTCGGACGCGTCACCATGTCCGGCGGGACACGCAAAGTGGCACAGCCGCGGGCAGTAGTTGCAGAACTCCAGCGCCCGTTCTTGCGCAGCGGTCAACTCCAGCACGTTCATGAGGTCACCTGTCCGAGCACCATCGGTGCGTTCGTCGTCTCGGCCGTTCCTGTGGGCGTAAAGCCGATGCTCAACACGCGGCCGGGGCCATCTCCGACCAGCGATGTCGCCCAGCGATGGGCCTTGGCCTGTGCGTCGACGTCCGCCGCAGCGACCGCCAGCGCGACGTGCGTCGGACCTGCGCAGAGCGGCACCGCGTCGGCCTTTTGCCGCGCCGAACGCTGAGCGGAGTCCCACGGCACCATGGCGACCACGTGGGGCGCGATGAAGCGCTGAACCCGCCGTGCCTCCTGGCAGCCGACGGCGCGAAGCTCGCGCGCGGCGAGCGCGCCAACGCGGGTGGAAGCGCGAACGCGGGCGACGAGCTGAGCGCCCTGCCCGTGCAGCGTCACCACGTTGCCGTATCGGTTCACGATGCCCTGCAGCTCGTCCCAGCAGGCGTGGTCGACCGCGCGCCACCACTGCACCGACTTCGGCGCGTCGGCTCCGCCGGGCGCCGTGATGCGTCTCTCGGCGCCCAGCACAACAGACTCAATCTCGCCGTGCTGGCCGGCCGCTTCGAAGAGCAGCGTGCGGAGGTCCGGCCCGCTCGCCGTCCGGGGGGCGGTGACCGTTCGGTACTGCCCTGCCGCGGTCTTCGCCGTAATCGCGATGCACGCCGCGCGCGCTGTATGCGGCGGCCACAGCGGCGGCAACAGCGAGGAGCGCGAAAGCAGGGCGCCGACCGTCTCATCGTCGAACGTGTCCACCACGCCGTCGAGCGACAGACCGTGCGCATCAGCCGCCCTACGAAGCGCCGCCCACGGCGTCGTCGCCGGCGCGGTCAGCGTGCACGCGCACGTGTCGACCTGAATCGAAAACGCGTCGTCGGTGACGGGCGCGCTCGGATTGGATGCACTCATAGGAAGGCCTGCGTGGTGTGCCAGAGCTTGCCGGGGTTCAAGATGTCGTCCGGGTCGACGGCGTGTTTCACAAGGTCGAACAGCGGCCCGCCGCCCGCGTGATCCGCGCTCAGTTGGGGGGCCTTCATGAGGCCCACGCCGTGATGGTGCGTGAGTGAGCCGCCGGCCGTCGTGACCGCGTGCATGGCCGCTTCCCATGCGCGAACGTATGCCTTCCGCGCGCTCGCTCCGTCGGCCGCGAACCCGGCAAACGTGAAGTAGATCGAACACCCGGTCGAGTATGCGTGGCTGAAGTGCGCCATGATGAACACGTGCGACGCCATCGCGGTTTTGACCGCGTGAAACAGGTTCTCGAGGTTGCCCCACGTGGTCGCGACTTCCATCGTGTCGACGAAGAATCCGGCGGCGATCAATGGGCTCATCTTGTACGAGACCGCGTATCGGTTGGCGTACCAATGCTCGCCCACGGCCTCGCCCAGGTCCGTCAGCGAGGATTCTGCGAGCTCGAACAGGTCCGCCGCGTGGGCGTCAGCGTGCTCAGCCGTCGACTCTTCCACGCCGACGATGAGCAGGCACTCGTCGTACACGCGGTCGGCGAGGTGGTTCATCACGATGGGGGCGCCCAAGGAGCGCCCGAGCAGCGCATTTGCCGCCGCGAGCGCGGTCTGGCGAATGCCTGCGCGGTCGATGCGCCCACTCAGCCAGCGCTCCAGTTTGGCCGTGAGTCCCGATGGTTCCGCAGCGACCGGCTTGGGGTCCCCGGCCTTCCGAGCGCCGGAGATGTAGGTGTCGAACTCGTCGTATAGCCGCAGCACCGATGGCCGAAGACCGAGCTGCATCGCGCCGCGCATGACCTCAAGCCCGGCTCCAACCGACGGGCAGGCGTACCCACGATAGCGGCGGTGCACGGGCTGCGGTTCGACGCGAATCCAGGCGTCCAGAATCACACCGAACGTGCCTTCGGAGCCGACGATGAGCTGCGTCGCGTCCCATGCGCCCCGCGCGGTCTCACGCACGGTGCCCTGCGCGTCCACGTAGCGAACGCTCACGACCATGTCCTCGATCTTGCCGTGTCTAGACGACAGCTGCCCGGCGCTGCGGGTGGCCACATAGCCGCCCAGCGTGCTGCACATGATGCTGGACGGAAAATGGCCGAGCGTGAGCCCAACGCGATTGAGTTCGTGCTCAAGCCGGGCGCCGATCCAGCCGCCGCCGACGCGCACGAGCCCGGACGTGCTTCGCGACAGGTCCAGATGGTCGATGCGCTTCATGTCGAGCGCGACGCCGCCGTGGATGGGCACCGCCGCCCCAGCGACGCCACTTCCGCCGCCCACCGGGACGATGGGGATGCGCTTGGCGGCGCACCAACGGATCGTCGCGATGACGTCGGCTTCGGTGCTCGGAAACACGACCACGTCGGGTGGTCGCACAGCGTGCTGCCCGTTGCGCGCCGCGACGCTCAAAAGCGGCCAGCAATCGCGGGCGTACAGCGCCCGCTCCCCGTCGGCCGTTGTGAGCCGCGCGTCGTCGCTGAGCTTCTGACGAAGAGAGTCGATGTTCATCTTCAATCGTTCTCGCCTAAGAGTGTGTTCACAATTGCGTTTCCGGCCATGTGTAGCAGCGGTGTGATGTGCTTCTCGAACGAGGCATCCAAGCTCGATTCGCCCGTCTGAACGTCGGCCAATACCTGGCCCAGCTCGTCGAGCACGGCACGAATCGCCAGCGCGAGCGGCTGCGAATTACGCCCTTCCTCCGTCAGCATCAGGCGGACCCAAGCGTCGAACTCCTGCAGGACTTCGCCCGCGATCGCGGGATCGGCAAACGCCTCGGTCAGGCCGCTGCGAAGCCGGTCGAACAGAGGGCCGGTCGGGTCGCCAAAACGCGCGGACATCTCCACCAGCTGCGCCTGCAAGGTGGGGAACCGAGCGGACGCACGATCAACGAGGTCTAAAAGTGCCGAGATCAGTCGATCCGTATCGCCGCCAGCATGCATACGCTGGGACTATCCCCGCCGGCGGGCCCCGTCAACGCACCCCGCCCGCTCACGATCCCGCGCTCGCGGCGCTTCCCGGCTGCGCGCGGTTACATGGAGGGCGCTGTACGTCGTCGGTTGACACAAATCGACAGCAACCCCTAGAAATATGCGCCACGTCCGACTGTGACTCAGAGGTCTTCATGCGAACAGTATTGTCCGGCTCCAAACAACTTATCTTCGCCGCCGCTCTTGTGGGCGCTGCAGCTCCAGCCTTCGCCGCCGACGGCAACGTGACCTACCTCGAAGAGGTGGGCTCCGGCGACCGCCCCATGGTGATCGCGGGAAGCGACCGTGGAATCGCGCTCATCGGCGCCGACCACACGCTGTTCCGAACGTACTCGCACAACCAGACGGCGCACGACACCAGCACTCAGCCGTTCCTTTGGGTTCAAGACATCGACGGCGACAACCGCTCCGAGTTCGTTGGTGCCGGCGTTCCCTCGTTTGTCATCGACGACAACGGCGACCCAATGTGGGGCGTGTTGGAAGGCTGCGACTCCTACTATGTTGCCGACTTCATTGATGATTCGAGCCAAGAGTTGCTCTGCATCCGAGACTCGACGGTCACCGTCTGGTCCTACGACGGCCAGGAGTACTTCAGCTGGTCCGGCAGCGGCTACAGCATCGCCTCCTGCGCTGGCGATGACTTCGACGACGACCGAAAGTTCGAAGTGGCCTGCACGCTCACCAACGGGAACCACATGTTCTTGGACGTGGAGAGTTGGTTTAATGACCCGAACTACGACCCCATGCGGGACGGTCCGGCTCCCGAGGTCATGAGCGCTTCGGGCGTTGACCACGGCGCCATGCAGGCGCTCGCGGCCGGCACCGCGCCCCTCAACGTTGGCGGACAGTCCGTCACGCTCGGCTTCGCCGGCGGAGCGGTACAGCTCACCGTCGACGGCGTCGCTGGCCCCACCGTGCAGATCGGCGGCAATGGCATCTACAGCGCGACCACGGCGGACCTCGATGCTGACGGCGTCGAGGAAATCTACGTGGGCGGAGAAGACGCGGTTCACATCCTCCACGTCGACGGAACGCTCGTCGCAAGCGTCGCTGCGAACCCCTCAGCCACGTCGCGTGACGCCCGAGTTTCGCTGCGAAGCGCCACCGCGAACGGGCTTGAAAACAGCGACCGCGACGCCATCGCTGAGGTCGTGAACGGTGGAATCGAATCGTTCCGCTCCTGCTACTCCCGTCGCATGGGTGCAGACCAGTTCACGCGCGTGGGCACCATGCTCTACGAGCTCACCGTGAGCGACAGCGGCCGAGTGACCGACGCATCCAAGCGCCACAGCGGCTTGCGCAACGACAGCCTGGAGAGCTGCGTCGCCGACGCCCTCGAGGACCTTCGTTTCAGCGGCGCCACCGATGGCACCGGCTCCGTCAGCGTGACCCTCGAGTTCGACTTCATCGACCAATAGGCGCACCAAGCGACACGCAACGAGGCCGTGGCATTCATGTCGCGGCCTCGTTGCGTTAGCGCGTGGGAATCCGGCGAACGGAGGTGCTGTAGTCGAACGACAGCATGAAGCCGAAGCGCACATCCACCCGACCACGCTCGTCCTTCAGCCCCTCCGGAACGTTCCGGAAAGGAGCACCTTCGCGAATGGCTCGGATGGCCTCTTGGTCTAAGAAATCCAGCCCGCTGGTGCGGTGCACCACGGCAGATTCCAAGTCGCCGCGGCCGTCGAGTGTCAGGTCGATCACCGTGTATCGGTCGATCTGGCGATAGTACACGTGGTGCGGGTCGTGCTCGTTGTACACCTGCTGCGGCGACCACTCCGCTGCGATCTGCCGCCGCAAGCGGTCGAAGAACGTCCAGTAGATGTTCTGGTGCGAGTTGAGCAACGTGCGGTCGCCTTGCTCGAGCTCCAAGAACTCCTGCGGCTCGCCACCTGGGCGCACGATCGGATGGTCCGCCGTCGGGTTGAAGACCGTCAGGTCGAGGCCGTGGCCGCGAGGGGATGGCGCGTCGGGCACGCCTTGGCCCTCCGAGGCGGCCTCGTCCGGCGCCACATCCGTGATTTGCCCGGCCTCTGGCAGCGGCGCCGCGTTCTCGCCAGGCTGTGGGTCGGGGTCCGCCGGCCGGGAAGGCAACGGCGGAGCGGCTTCGAGGGCGTGAGCGACCGAGCGCTCCGATTCCCCCTCGGCCGTCCCGCGCTGTGCTGCCGACCGCGACTCCACCCGCGCGAGCCCCTGCGGGCCGTCCGCACGCCGAACTTGTTCGCGCTCCACCTGTCGGTCGAACTGGTCGGCGAAGTCCGCCTCCACCGGGACCTGCTCTTCGGGCGGCTCGGGGAGCGACACGAACGTCACGTCCTCGGGCGGCGACGGCTCCGGTGGCTCGGGCGGTGGCTCTGGCTCGGAGACCGTCACCATGGAGACCACTCCGAACTCAGCGTCGGACGCCTCGGACGGGTCTCCCACGCAAGGAAGCCACAGCGCGAGCGCGCACAGCACCGCCACGTGAATCCCTGCAGAGAGGGTCAGCGCAGAGGCAAGGCGCGAGGTCTTGGGCTGGGCGGCGTGCGGCATGATGGCTCAACGCCAGTCTATCAGCGTTCGTTCCCACGCGCCGCACACAATGGGTGAAACCCCCGCGCGTCGTACGCGCGGTGAGTCACCGTGGGGCGGCCGGAACGACCGCCCCGAACGCGGACTAGCCGGCGTCTTCGAGGTGCTTCTCGTACGCGGCCGCGTTCATCAACGCGCCAACGGTGGCCTTATCGGCAACACGCATCTTCACGATCCAACTGCCGTACGGGTCCGTGTTGATCTCGTCCGGCGTGTCCAGCAGCGCGGAGTTCACCTCCACGACGGTTCCGGCCACCGGGGCGTACAGGTCGGAGAACGTCTTCACGCTCTCGACCACGCCGAACGTGCCTTGGGCTTCCAGCTCGTCACCCACTTCTGGAAGCTCCAGAAAGGTGATGTCGCCGAGCGCGTCTTGGGCGTAGTCGGTGATGCCGACGGTGACGACGTCAGAATCGTCGATGGAGATCCACTCGTGCTCAGCGGTGTAGCGCAGTGTTCCTGGGATGTTGCTCATCAGTTCCTCGAAGTTACTTGGACTTTTTGTAAAACGGCTTCGTGCTCACGCGCGCGGGCAGTCGGCGACCTCGAATCTCGACTTCTACGCGTTCGGCGTCCAGGTGCGCGGCATCAATGTATGCCAGCCCGATGGACACGTCGTCTAGTGTGGGTGCGATCCCTCCAGACGTCGTCTCGCCGACCAGCGTATCTCCCACGTAGATGGGGTAGCCACGGCGGAGGACGCCGCGCCCTTCCAGCGTGAGTCCGCGCAACCGGCGGCTCGGACCGGCAGCCTTCACCGCGGCGACGGCGTCCCGTCCAATGAAGTCGGAGTCGAGCTTGACGACCCAGCTGAGGCCAGCCTCGATCGGGTTGGTCGTCTCGTCGATATCGTTGCCGTACAGGCAGTACTTGGCTTCAAGCCGCAGGGTGTCCCGCGCACCGAGCCCGCACATGGCGAGGTCGAACTTCGCGCCAGCCGCTTGGATGGCGTCGAACACCACCTGCGCACCCGCGACGGGCATGTAGATCTCGAAGCCGTCTTCGCCGGTGTATCCGGTGCGCGCGAGCAGCACGTCGACACCCGCGATGGTGCCAGCAGCGATGTGGAACGGCGCGACGTCATTCGCGCCCTGCCCTGCGACTTCGGCGACGACCGCGAGGGCGTCCGGACCCTGAATTGCGAGCTGCACGTAGTCGTCGGACTCGTCGACCGCGACCGCGTCGCCCGTCATGTTGCTCGCGATCCACGCGAAGTCCTTGGCGCGGTTGTCTGCGTTCACGCAGATGAGCACCTCTTCGGGGCCCATTCGGTACACGATGAGGTCGTCGAGAATCCCGCCGTCCTCTTTGCACATGGCCGTGTACAGCGCTCGCCCGTCCGTCAGCGTCGACAGGTCGTTTGTGAGCAGGCGGTTCGTCGAAGCGATGGCGTCCTTTCCGCGCACAAACACCTCACCCATGTGGGACACGTCGAAGACGCCTACACGGCGGCGGACCGCGTGGTGCTCGTCCTTGATCGTGGTGTAGCGCACCGGCATCTCGTAGCCCGCGAACGGGACGAAGCGGGCTCCAGCCGCTGCATGCGATTCATGCAGCGTGAGTTTCTTCACAGGAGAACTGGCATCCATCGAGATCCTCAAAGTGTTGCCGCTGAGCGGCGTTTTCCAAAGTCTATGGTGAACCGATGCCGCCGCCTAGATGGGGCGCAGATCGGCCGAGATCCCGAGGCCGCGACGCATGCGAGCCGCCAGCACCGTGTTCCACATCAGCATCGCGATGGTCATGGGGCCGACGCCGCCAGGGACAGGCGTGATGGCCGCAGCGCGCTCTGCCGCCGCCGCGTACTCCACGTCGCCGACCAGCCGGCCATCCTCGCCGCGGTTGATGCCGACGTCGATGACCACTGCGCCCGGCTTGATCCACGCGCCCTTCACGAGCTCTTTGACGCCCGTGGCGACGACGACCACATCGGCGGCCGCGACGTGGTCGCGCAGGTTCTCGGTGTAGCGGTGGCAGCAGGTGACCGTGGCGTGGGCCCGGATCAGCAGTTGAGTCATCGGCCGGCCGACGATCACGCTCCGCCCCACGACCACCGCGCGGGCGCCGCGCAGATCCGCACCGATCGCCGCCAGCATGAGCATGACCCCGGACGGCGTACAGGGCTGAAGCAGCGCTTGTCGCCCGAGCAGCAGTCCCAAGTTGCTCGGGTGGAATCCGTCGACATCCTTCCGCGGGTCCACGGCGTCGATAACCGCGTCCTGGTCAATATGAGCGGGCAACGGGAGCTGCACCAGCACGCCATCCACGGCCGGGTCGGCGTTCAGCTCGGCGACCGCCTCGAGCAGCGCTTCCTGCGTAATGTCGGCGGGGACGCGCATGTGTCGCGACTCGATGCCGACCTTCGCGCAGGCGCGGACCTTATTGCGGACGTATACGGCGCTCGCCGGGTCGTCGCCCACGAGCACCACCGCGAGAACGAGGGTGATTCCGTGGTCGTCGCGCAGCCGGTCGACCTCGACTCGGGCCTGCTCGCGCACCCGTTTGGACAGCGCAACGCCGTCGATGCGGTTGCCGATAAGGACGTTGGGAACAAGCGGGTTCAGCTGCATCGTCAAACTGGGCGTGGTCAGGTGCCGCCCGTTTATCGAATGCTCCCTAGCAACGCAATCGATGTGGCCGGCGTGCATCGCGCCGGCCACATCTGAGCCCTACGCAAACAAGAACGGGCGCTCGGCCAGGCCGCTCTCGTAGCGCGACAGGAAGTGCTCATCGCCGATCGCGAAGAGCATGAGCGAGCGCAGGCGCGGGTCGCTGACGATGTACTCAGGCGTCCGCGGGTTCTCGAGCTTGCGGTCCCAGCCGCCCGCGACGAGCAGCTCACCCACCGATACCTGCAGGTCCCCACACATGACCAAGCCCGCGCGGTCGGCGATGCTCTTCGCCACATGCGGAAGGTCCTTCGGATTGGTGAGGAACCCCGGATGCATCTCCAGCGCCGCCGCCGCCGCGCGGCGTTGGGGCGTCAACATCAGCGAGCCGATTTCCTCGTCGAACGTGCTTCTGCCGCTGAAGTTTAGCTCCGACTTGACCGCCACTCCGCGGAAGAAGTCCTCCGCGAGCGCTGCGTCGACCCACGTGAGGGACGTCAACTCGGAGAACAACAGACCGGCAGTCCAGCCGGCCCAGAACCGTGCGCGCGCGGGGTTGTTGTCATCGATCCGGTCCTCGGGAACGCACACGTTGGAGGCGTCGAAAGCCTGTACGCCGCGGGTATCGGAGCCGACCCAGACGCGGGGCTTCTGCACGCCGAGCCAGCGGCAAGCGTTGTCGAGGAAGGTGTCGAACGCGGAGTACTCTTCGCGACGGAGCCGACGCGCCCGGCTGGTCTTCCGGTTCGGCGCGTACTTGGACAGCACCTTCTCGGCGAGCGGCGCAGCGGCGATCAACACGTTCGTGTCCGCATCACTCAGCATACGAGATCCGAGCAGGCGCCAGGCGGCGTTCGCGGGCAACTCCCGGGTGGGGTCGCGGCGGACGTGATCGTCGAGCAGCGTCACGTTGGCCCCGAGCGCGGCGCGCACCTGACGGGCAACGCGCAGACGGCCGTGCATCTGCATATCTTCGAACAGGCCCTCGAGCTGCGTGAACGCGTCTTGCCACAGCGACGCATCGCCTGCGCCTTGCTCCAGCGCATCCACCAGCAGCGGGACGGCGTCACGGACGCGACCCGGCTGGCGGGCAACCGACTTCGCGTGGCGCAGAATCGCGTCCGCGCTCTGGTCGCCGAGCGCACGAGCACGACCAAAGGCAGCCTCCGCCTCGGGCATGCGCTTCAGCACAGAGAGGTTGAGTTCGCCGACGTACTTCCAGAGTCGCGCCGTCCGCTCAGTGCCCACGTCGATGCGCCCCTCGGACAGCAGCGTGCCCAGCCCATCGGCCAGCACACGCGCGCCGCCGTGCCGCTTGTGGAACTCCTCCAAGCCCGTGAGCGTGCTGCGGCGATCCGGGAACGTGCGGAACAGCATCCACAGAATCTCCGACGCCTCGCGCGAGCTGTTCAAGCGGGTCACGTAGACCTTCGCGAGCAGCTGCCAATGACGCACGTCCTCGGCTTGCGCGGGCTCCACGAGCGCGTGCTCCAGCAGCTCCACACAGCGTTCAGCGTGTCCGAACGCCGCATGCGCGCTGGCCAGACGAACGCCCCACTCCTTGGCGCCGTCCGAGAGCGCGTACGCATCCTCGAGCGCAGCGAGCGCGCGTTGTTTGTCGCCACCGCTCATCTGGTGAAGGTCGGCCAAGCGACCGAGCAGATCCACGCGCCCGTCGCCGTCAGCGCCGGCATCCAAGCACGACTCGACCGTGATCCGGGCTTGCGTGATGTCATCGTCCAGCGTCTCGACGCGGGCCTTCTCCAGCGCGATCGCAGCGTCGGCTGGGGCGTGCAGGGTGGCGTAGTTCAGCGCCTCGATCGCCTCTTCACGGTTGCCTTCCATCTCAAGGCAACGCGCCCGTCGCAGGGCCAACCGCGCGGCGACGGCCGGCTCGGGCCGCGCTTGCGTCAGGTGGATCATGATCGCGCTGCTCAGCCCCTCGTAGTCGGAGAGCTGCGCCATGCGCTCGTACAGGTCGTCGCGAAGCACCGGGTGGAAACAATCCAGCGCCGCCGCGGTGCGCAGCCACTCCACGCGGTCGGTATCCTCAAAGCCGTCCTCAGCCGCCAGGTCCAACCAAGCGCGGAGCTGCCGAACCGGGTCGAGCAGCCCTTGGGCCAGCTCCAGCCAGCGCTCCCGAAGCACCTCGTGGTCTTCAAGTGCGCGGCTCGCCAGCACCGCCAGGCGTCCGCCCGCTTCGGTGCCATCGCTATGCTTCAGTTCACCCAGCGTAATGTGACCGTCCGCCATGCGAATGTACGTCTCGCGCTCAGGACCACCGGCAAAGGTGCCCTCTACGTCGCCCGTCTCGCGGCTCACAAAGCCCTCAAGCATTGGCAACGAGCCCAGCTCAAGCGGCGTCAGCGAGAACCGGGACACGCCGTCGTCGAGCGCGGCCATGTGCGCGCGGGCGATCTCGATCGGTCCCGCCGGCGCCGTGCAACGTGCGGATTCGGCGAGACGAACGTCGCGATCGCGCAGCGCCTGCACGGCCACCCGCTCAGCAGCCCGAACGTCATCCGGCCACTCCGTCGCCAGCGACGCCCAGAGCTCGTGCAGGTCGGCGACCTCGAGAACGGAGCTCGCCCGCTCCACCAAGAACTCCAGCGCTTGGCGCCGCACATCACCGGTGGACCGCTCCGCGAGCGCGGCAACACAGCGCGCAGCCGCTTCGCGGTCCTCTGCCGTCACCTCCGTGTCCGCCCACACGCGGTCGATCGCCGTCAACGCCACGGGCGCAGCGATCGCGTCGGCGAGCGACTCGACGTAGTGCCCGAAACCTTCGCCGGGAGACTCCAGCGACCACTCCAGGAGCTCACCCATTCGGAACGCGATGCGCGCGCGCGAACCCTCATCGACCGCCTCATCATGACGCGCCGTCAACACCTGCAAACGGTCGTGCGGCGCGTCGGACGCTTGGAACAGTCGGTCGAGCCAAACAAGCGCGGTCGAGCGCTCGTTTCCAGGTTCAGCAGCGATCTCTTCGAAGCAGCGGATCGCCGCAGCGGTGTTCGCCGTGTGCGTCGCATGAAGCTCACCGAGCAACATCAAGCACCGACGACGGTGCGAGTCTGTGGAGGCCTGCGCCATCTCACGCTCGGTCATCTCCACGACCTCGCTCCAGCGCCCCTGCGCCGAGAGAATCTGCCCCAGCCCCTGCAGCGCTTCACCGCACGTCGCATCTTCTTCCAGCGCACGCCCGTAGAAGTCCTCGGCCGACGACACATCACCCAACTGGCGGCGCGCCACCTCGGCACACCGGCACAGAATCGCCACGCGCAGCAGCGTGTCGTCCGGCGTGAGCTCCAACTCCAACTCATTGAGCTCAAGCAACTCCACCCAGCGCTGCTGCAGCGAGAGCAAGCGCCCCAGGTTGGAGATCGCCGCCGGATGACCCGGCGCGACCTCGAGCAGCTCGCGGTACACCTCGGTGGCAAGACCCGGGTCGCGAAGCCGATCTTCGGCCACGTCGCCCGCCCGCTCAAGGAGGTACAATCGCTCACGCCCAAGCCGCACACGCGCCGCCGAGTCCCTGAAGTGGTCGAACAGGTCCTCCCACCGGTGCTGACTGGCGAGAACGCGCGCCAAACGACGCACGACCGGCAGGTAGCACTCCAGATCGAGGGCCGAACGCAGGTGGCGCTCTGCGGCGGGGGCGTCGGCAAGCTCGTTCAGGTAGAGGTCCGCCTGACGCTCATGGAGTCGCAGTCGGTCCGCACGGGACAGATCGCCGGAGAGCTGCTGCTCACCGAGCGCCGCCAGCTCTGCCCATCGCCGCTCGCGCTGGAAGATCGCGCCCAGCAAACGAATTGCGGGCGGGTGCCCGGGCGCCTCTTCCAGCGCGTTCTGCCCGTACACCACCGCTTCAGCGGTCATATCCAGGTCGACGTCGAGCCGCAGCGCCAGTCGCGTCAGAAAGTCCGCGCGCTCCACGCCGTTCGCGGCGAAGTCCAAGCCAACACCGAGCGCATCCACGAAGTCGTCCGTATCGACGATCCCCTGCTGCGCACGCGCTTGCGCCAAAAACGTGGTGGCGACGAGCGGCGAAGCGTCTCCGCCCTTGAGCACGCTGGAGAGCGCATTCAGCCCACCAACCCGATCGCCCAGCCGACGCGAGCGGAGCATGCCCAGCTCGTAGCTGTACCGCGTACGAATATCGACATCGTCCTCGGCGTCGACCACCTCGCTGACGAGCGCCTCTGCCGCCGACACGTCACCGCGGTCGTAACACGCACGCAGCAGCGGACGCAGCGACGCGGCCGAGCGCGAAAGCTCGAACGCGACCTCATACCACTCGCGAATAGAGTCCGCGTCCGCGCCAACGACTTCGCTGGCCACGGCGATCGCCAAGGCTCCGGTCTCCGCGTAGTTGTCGGCGACCTCGTCGCCCAATTGCCGCAGGTCGCTCCAGCGCTGGATGCGCGCCTGAATCGCCGCGCTCGGCTTTCCAGCCACCATGAGCACGTCTTCACACGTCGCTCGATATGCACCGACCACCTCGGGGGGGACGTGACTCAGCAGCGGCTCCATGTCCCGAAGCACGCGCTCGGCCAGGTCGCCGCGTCGGCCCTCTCGAACCATCGCTTGGGCCAGGCCCATACCGGCCAACAGCGCCTGCTCAGGCCGCGTCGCGAGCTTGGCTTCGCGCTGGTACGCGGCGATCAGAGCCTCCGGGTCCACGTTGGTACGCGCCGACCGTCGCAGGCCCGCAAATGCGCGTGGATCCGCGTCCATATGCTCGGCGGCGTGACGGTACAGACGCGCTGCGCGCTCGTCGTCCATCAAGCCGAACTCCGCCGCCTCACCCGCGTCCGCGAGGATCACACCGCCACCGGCCGCATCGCCTACCAAGGACGCATCGCGCGTCCACGTCTGCACCAACTGATCCAGCAGCTGACCCGACATCCGCGTGTCGCGCTCAGAAGGCTTGATGGTGGCGCGGCGTGAGCCGTCAGGTTTGCGTTGTTCTCCGCTCATGGAGTCCTCGGATCGGGCAAGTCAAAGTGAAATAAAAACAAACAGTTAACCAAAGATATCGTCATCAGGGTCTGGCGAATACACCGACGCCTCATGCACCGCGAGCGCAGCCAGGCGCGCCGCCGAACGCTTCTTGTGTCGGCGCCAGGCCAACAGGCTCAAGCCCGCCATCAACGTCCACGCGCCGCCGCCGCCAGCGACCGCCGGAGCCCACTTGTAGCGCGTGCTCACGTGCTCCACCCAGTCCTCTTCGATGGACGACAGCGTACGCCCGGTCACCGACTCAAACGCGGCGTTCCAAGCCAGCCCGTTCTTCACGCCGGCCAACGTTTGAACGAACACATCCGTACCGAACTCCGTCTCCACAAAACGGACGAAGTGGAAGCTCTGGGCGTACGCCAACTCCGCCGAAGAACCCGCAGCCGGGAACCCTGGAGTGAGCTCATCGAAGGAGTAAAAGTTACCGCTCAGCCCCGCCCGGATCATCGTCGACGCGCGCTCCACCGACCACTGCTCCGCGCTCATGACCGCGAAGCCCTCGTTGAACCAACGGGGCACCGAGCGACCGCCAGCCGCCATATCGACCGCCATATGCGCAAGCTCGTGGCACAACGTCGACTTCCACTCCGGGTTCGCGGTCCGAATAATGACCGCAGACTCCGAGTAGATCGCGAGGCCCGCCGCCCATTCGGGGTTGCGGGGCGGGACGTCGCGCCGCTCGAACCAATCCGAGATGTCGCGCTCCACCGATACCGAGATCTCCGCGACCCCATCCGCGCCTGCGCGCGCAGCCATGGCGGGCCAGCAGTCGGACACCACCTCGGCGGTCTGCACCGCAAATCGGTGCATCTCAGACGGCGCATCCACCGAGAACGTCACGCCCTGGCTGACCACCGGAATCGGCGTCGAGCGGTCCTGGGCAAACAACGTCGCGGAAACGACCAACGCCATGACCAGCACGGCAACGCGCACCAAACCATGGCCGAACTTCAAAAGCGCCGAACGTCGTAGAGTCATCATGCGACGACCTCGACCACCTGCTGAGCGTTGATGCCCGTCACGCAGAGCATCTTCCGCTTGCCGGTCGCGCCAGAGCCGATCTCGATGTCCGACTTGGGGACGCCGAGCAGCCGGCGAAACAGCGTGATGATGGCGTCATTCGCGGCGCCATCCACTGGAGGGGCAGCGATCTGAACCTTCAGACGACCGTCGTGCGGCCCAACGACACGCGAGCGCGAGGCGCGGGGCGCCACAAAGAGCGCGATCTCCACGCCCTTCTCGCTCTCACGAAGCCATTCGGGGAGCTTCACGCCATTTCCTCCGAACGACGTGCTGTCGCCGAGA
Organism: uncultured Myxococcales bacterium; assembly: GCA_965367675.1. Taxonomy (GTDB): domain Bacteria; phylum Myxococcota_A; class Bradymonadia; order REDH01; family REDH01; genus CBDUJZ01. Next base: position 22,720 of record CBDUJZ010000044.1, read on the forward strand.
TGGCTGCGATGGCCGAAGCCCGAAAGCCAGTCTCTTCGAGCGAGCACAAGCCAGCGATGGTCGTCCCACCAGGCGACGCCACGCGATCCTTCAGCTCCGCCGGCGACCCGTCGTGGGCCACCAGCAGCTCGCCGGCACCACGCAACATCGAGGCCGCCGCGCGACGCGCTTCCGGGCGAGGCAAGCCACCGAGAACAGCCGCGTCCGCCAGCGCCTCAGCGAGCACGTAGATGAACGCGGGCGCCGAGCCCACGAGCGCGGTCGCCGTGTGCATCAGCGACTCGCTCGAAAGCCAGATCACCTCGCCAATCTGAGAGAACACGTGCTCCGCCACCGCGGTGTGACTCGAATCTGTGCCCGCCTCTGCGACCAACGCCGACGTGGAGCGGCCAATGGATGCCGCCGTGTTCGGCATCGCCCGCACCACCGAACCCACGTTGTTGCCACACGCCGCCCGCAGGCTCGCGATCGGAAGACCGGCCCCAACGCTGATCACCAACGGCAGCTCACACGTAATCTCAGCGAGCAGACGAGGAATCACGTGCGGCTTCACCGCCGCGATCAGCACATCGCAGATCGACGCCAGCTCCTGCACATCGCTCGCGTGACGACCGGGGAACGCAGCGACACGCGCCCGGTCCAAGTCGAACGCAGCCAGTCGCTCGGCCGGAAAGCCCGCCGCGATGAGCCCCTCGGCGATCGCGCCGCCCATGTTACCCAATCCAAGAATGCCAATTACGGCGGTATCGTTCGTCAAATGCTTCATGCGTAATTCCTAGCCCCGAAAATCGCGGTGCCAACCCGTACAAGGGTTGCGCCCTCTTCCACCGCGACCTCGAGATCGTGACTCATGCCCATCGAAAGTTGGGACATCTCTGTTTCAAAGGTCGTCCCTCTAAGGGCTCCCTGCGCGTCTTCAAGGAGCGCGCGCATACGAGAAAAATAGGGGCGGGTCTGTTCGGCATCCTCGAAGAACGGCGCAACCGTCATCAGCCCCACGGGCACCAAGTGCTCCGATTCGGCCACCCGGGTCGCCAGCGCGCACACATCCTCCGGAGCACAGCCCGACTTCGACGCCTCACCGCCGATGTTCACTTCCAACAGCACCGGGAGCGGCCCCACCGCGTGACGGTCGAGCTCCGCCACGAGCTTCGCGCGGTCCACCGTGTGAACGCACGCCGCCGCCGGCGCCACCATCCGTGCCTTGTTCGACTGCAGGTGCCCGATGAAGTGCCACGCCACGTCCATTTCGGCCGCCTCTGCCGCGGCGCACTTGTCGCGCCACTCCTGCACGTAGTTCTCACCGAACACCCGCTGGCCGGCCTCGTACGCTTCGCGCAACCGCTCAAACGGGTGCCCCTTCGAGACCGCCACCAACGTGACGTCAGCCTCCGAACGCCCAGAGCGCGCGCAAGCCTGCGCGATGCGTTCGCGTTGCCGCGAGATGCGCTGCGCCATCGCGTCTACGGCCTCAACTGACGGGCCATCACTACTCATTCGAAAACTCCCACGGCCAAGTGTCTAGGTAACCTTCCGACCGCATCGTATTCACCACCGCGTCAATCGGTAGCCCGACCACATTGCTGTAGGACCCCGCGATCGCGCGAACGAGCACAGCGCCCATGCCCTGAATCGCATACGCGCCGGCCTTCCCGATGGGTTCACCCGTCGTCACATATGCGGCGATCTGCGCGTCCGATAAATCGTGGAACGTCACGTCCGTGGTCACCGATCGCGTCGTCGTCTTCGTCGGCTCACGCGCGTCGAACACGCAGAACCCGGTGGTCACCCGGTGCGTTCCACCGGAGAGCTGCCGCAGCATCGCGCAGGCGTCGGCGTCGTCCGCGGGCTTCCCGAGCACGCACGCGTCGTTCCAGACCACCGTGTCCGCCGCGAGCCCGACCGTAGCGCCGTGATCCGCCGAGCCGACCATCGCGACCGACGCCTGGGCTTTCGCCGTCGCCAGACGCTCTGCCAACGCCAGGCCGTCTTCCCCGGGACGCGGCGTCTCGTCGACATCCGGGTGTTGAACGGTCACGCAGAAGCCCACCTGCTCCATGAGCTGGCGACGACGCGGAGAGGAGCTTGCGAGGAGTACAGGAAACATGCCTTCGGGGCTGTGCGGGGTTCCACCGTGGTGCACCGTATTTGTCCTACATCCACCGCGCAAATATTCCGAGGATTGCGGCCGCCTGCCCGTGCACCTTGGAGACGCGCATTTCCGCCCGGGCCGAGCACCTTCGCCCGTGCACCCCGTTCGATTCGCGCTTGACCCATGCGCATCCGTTCAGTAGAAACAAACGTGCAGTGCATCCAACAAGCCCCCGGGAGCCCGCTCCCACCGTCCGAGAGACATCGATGAAAGGTCTAACCGAACGCCAGGAGCAGGTCCTGGGCTATATCGCGGAGACGATTCGAGACCGCGGCTACCCGCCGACCATCCGCGAGGTGGGCACCGCGCTTCAGATCCGGTCTACGAATGGTGTGAACGATCACCTCAAGGCGTTGGAGCGGAAGGGCTACATCGAACGCTCCGGCGCAAAGTCTCGCGCGATCCTGGTCATCGCGTTGCCGGAGAGCCTGAGCGGTTTCGAGACACAGGCTGGCGTTGTCGCCCAAGGGTCGAACGTTGGGGGCGCGAACACCGACGCCCAGCCTGGCCCTGAGATGCTCTCCGTGCCCTTGCTCGGGCGCATCGCAGCCGGACTCCCGATCGAGGCGATCGAGGGGGCGGACGAGCACATTCAAGTAGACCCCTCTCTAATCCGCACCCGCGGCGGCGCGCCCGTGTTCGCGCTCCGCGTGCAGGGCGAGTCGATGATCGAGGACGGAATCTTCGATGGCGACATCATCTTCATTCGCCGCCAGAGCGATGCCCGCAAAGGGGAGATCGTCGCCGTAATGATCGACGGCAGCGCGACCGTGAAGCGGTACTACCGAGACGGTGACCGCATCCGACTGGAGCCAGCCAACGCCGCGATGGAGCCCATCTTCGTCTCCGCGGAAGACGCGCGGGAGACCGTCGTGCTCGGCAAGGTTGTCGGCGTGTACCGCACCCTCGACTAGACCTCTTAGTACGAGCGTGCCCACGGGTGCCCCGTGCCGGAATCACCCGCGTGCGAGCCTCACGCGGATGGGCCGAGCCGAGGTCCCTCACGGGCCCCTCTCCACACACCAGGCCCCACTCCCTTGCGGGCCCGGACGCCGTTCTTGTCGCTAGCCCATCAAGCGGCGCCTTCGTGCCCGTCACGGCCGCTTTATCGCGGATTGACACCCCGCGAAGCCGCATGCTAAGCGGCAGCGCGCATGCACGGCAGGGTCACTCTGGCCCGCTAATCTCGCGGAGTTTGCATGGTCGATTACGTTGCGATTTTGATACTGTGTGGTCTCGGTGTGGTCATGTCGGCCGCCGTGGTGGCCCTCAGTGTCTTCATCGGCCCGAAAAACGAATCACGTTGGAAGCAGACGGCATACGAGTCGGGCAGTGAGCCCCTCGGTGACGCCCGTCTGCGTATGGACGTTAAATTCTACATGGTGGCCATCTCGTTCATCATGTTCGACGTCGAAGCCGTGTTCCTGATCCCGTGGGCTGTCACAGCCAAAGAACACGGGGCATACGGATTCGTCGCGGCCATGATCTTCGTCCTCATTCTGGTGGCGGGCCTCGTGTACGAATGGAAGAAGGGAGGCCTGGAATGGGAATAGAGAGGCAACTGCCCGGCGTCGTTACGTCGAAGCTGTCCACCGCCGTTAACTGGGCGCGTAAGTTCAGCTTGTTCCAGTACCCCTTCGTCACAGCTTGCTGCGGCATGGAGTACATGGCGACGGCCTGTAACCGCTACGACATCGCCCGCTTCGGCGCGGAGATTCCCCGGTTCTCGCCCCGCCAAGCGGACGTGCTCTGGGTCGTCGGCACCATCAACCACAAGCTCGCCCCGTTCCTCGGTCGTATCCACGACCAGGTCTCGGACCCCAAGTGGGTGATCTCGTTCGGCGTCTGCGCCTCGACCGGCGGCTTCTACGACAACTACGCGACCGTCCAAGGCATCGATAAGATCGTGCCCGTAGACGTGTACATCCCCGGCTGCCCCCCGCGGCCGGAACAGGTCCTCGACGCGCTCGTAATGCTCCAAGAGAAGATCCAGCGAGAAGACTGGGAAGAGCACTACGACCGCGCACCTGCCATCGACGTGCCCGCATGAACGACAAGCTCTTCAAGCGCTTTAACAAGCAGTTCAAAGCCAGCATCCTCGACTCGCACGCGCGCTTCGGCGACCGCACCGCGATCGTAGAGAAGTCGGCCATCGTCGAGATGTGCACCTACCTGCGCGACGACGCCAAGATGCAGTTCAACATGCTCGCCGACCTCACCGTCGTCGACTACCTGCAGCGCAAGCCACGCTTCGAGGTCGTGTACCACCTGTACTCGCTGCCCCTGAAGCACCGCATCCGGCTCCGGGTGCCCGTGGAAGAAGGCGAGGAGGTCGTCCCGTCCATCCACTCCGTGTGGAAGTGCGCGAACTGGGCCGAGCGTGAAGCTTGGGACATGTACGGCATCAACTTCGAGGGTCACCCCGACCTGCGACGGATGCTCATGTACGAAGAGTTCGAAGGACACCCGCTCCGCAAGGACTACCCCATCCAGAAGTCGCAGCCGCGTATGGACCTGCGTCTGAAGGAACGGGACGCCGTCGAAGACTACCAAGAGCTCTTCGTCGCCGCGCGCGACAAGGCCGAAGCTTAACTCGGCTGGAGACGCGTTCATGACCGCAATGATGATCAGGCAACGATGACCGAACAACGATCCATGAGCATGCTCGCCGATGTCGAGCCCGCGGCGTTCCACGAGGACGTCATGGTCCTCAACATGGGCCCGTCGCACCCCGCGATGCACGGCACCGTGCGGATGGTCATCACCCTCGATGGTGAGACCGTCATCAAGAACGACGCCGAGATCGGCTACTTGCACCGCGGCTTCGCCAAGCAGTGCGAGAACTCGACCTGGACCCAGGTGTTTCCGTACACCGACCGACTCAACTACGTGTCGCCGCTGCTGAACAACTTCGGCTACGCGCACGCCGTCGAGAAGATGCTCGAGATCGACATCACCGACCGCTGCAAGTACCTCCGTACGTTGCTCGGCGAGCTGTCGCGTCTCTCGGACCACTTCACGTGTATCGGCGCCGGCGCCCTCGAGCTCGGCGCGATGTCTGCGTTCCTGTACGCCATCGAGTCACGCGACCTGATCTGGGACCTCGTCGAAGAGGTCACCGGCGCTCGCCTGACCGTCAGCTATGCGCGTATCGGTGGGCTCAAGCACGACCTCACGGACGACTTCGCCGAGCGGTGGGCCGCTGTTGAGGCCAACCTCTACGAGACGCTGGGCGTACTCGACCGGCTGATGACCAAGAACCGCGTGTTCATGGACCGGATGCAAGGTACGGGTGTCATCTCCCAGGAAGACGCCATCTCGTACGGCTACACCGGCCCCTGCCTGCGCTCGACCGGAGTGGGCTACGACGTCCGAAAGGATGCGCCCTACTTCGCGTACGACCGCGTCGACTTCGACGTCCCCGTGGGCACAACCGGCGACAACTTCGACCGGTACTTGGTGCGCCTCCAGGAGTCGTACCAATCGATTCGAATCATCCGCCAGTGTCTTCGCGACCTCCCGGATGGCCCGATCAGCGTTGACGATCCGCGCGTGACCCTGCCCGAGAAGGCGGACGTCTACGACACGATCGAAGGCATGATCAATCACTTCAAGCTGGTCTTCGAGGGCATCCAAGTCCCGGCCGGCGAAGTGTACAGTTCTACAGAAGCGGGCAACGGAGAGCTCGGGTTTTACCTGGTCTCCAACGGCACCGGTCAACCGTGGCGCATGCGCGTTCGGTCTCCTTGTTTCTACCTGATGAGCGGCATTGACCGCCTGACGGAAGGCGGCATGGTCGCCGACATCATCCCGACCTTCGACACCATCAACATGATTGGTGGCGAGATCGACCGCTAGACGCGAGTCCAGAAACGATGCCGACACTTACCATTAATGACCGCGAGGTCACCGTCCCCAAGGGCACGCCGATCATTCGAGCGGCGGCCATGGTGGGCGTGAATATCCCGCACTTCTGCTACCACCCTGCGCTGTCGTCGCCGGCGAACTGCCGTATGTGCCTCGTCGAGGTTGAGCGCGCGCGTAAGCTGGAGCCCTCTTGCTACCTCAAGTGCACCGACGGAATGGTCGTGCACACCGAGAGCGAGAAGGTGATCGCGGCCCGCACGGCGGTGCTTGAGTTCATCCTGGTGAACCACCCGGTGGACTGCCCGATCTGTGACCAGGCGGGCGAGTGCAAGCTGCAAGACTACTACATGGCGTACGACGCCCTGCCCTCCCGCGTGAACACCGCGAAGGTCGGCAAGGCCAAGGTGTACCCCATCGGCCCGAACGTCGTTTACGACGGCGAGCGCTGCATTCTTTGCACCCGCTGCGTTCGTTTCTGCGACGAGGTCACGAGCACCAGCGAGCTCACGGTTGTCGAACGTGGCGACCACTCCGAGATTCGCACGTTCCCGGGCCAAGAACTCGACAACCCATACTCGATGAACGTGACGGACATCTGTCCGGTAGGCGCGCTCACGACCAAGGACTTCCGGTTCAAGTGTCGCGTGTGGCTGCTCACGTCGACCGATAGCATCTGCACCGGCTGCTCCAAGGGCTGCAACGTGCACATGGAGCACTTCCAAGGTGAAGTGCAGCGGTACCGTCCCCGGTTCAACCCCGAGGTGAACGAGTACTGGATGTGTGACGCTGGCCGGCTCTCGTACAAGGAGCTGCACGCCGACCGCTTGCAGACGCTGTCCGTGGATGGTCGCGACGACCTCAAGTGGCCTCGCGCCGCGCGCGTGTTGTCCGGACAGCTGGCCGCCAAGTCTGGCGCCGGTCGCTCCATCCTCGTGGTCAACGCGCAGTCCTCTCTCGAGAACCTGTACGCGGCGCAGCTGTTCGCGAACGGCGTCCTCAACGATGCGACCGTCTACTGGACTGGCCGTGCGGACGGAAACTCGGACGAGCTGCTCGTGCAGTCCGATAAAAACGCAAACCGCGCCGGCATCGCCGCTGTGTTCGGTGAAGAGACCCTGGCGAACGACGCGCACGCCCTGCTCAAGGCTCTTGAAGCTGGCGGTGTTGGCGTTCTCTACATGATGGGCACCGAGCTTCCGTTCGATTCGGATGGTCGTCGGCGCTTCGTCGAGGCTGCCAGCAACGCGTCGATGTTCGTCCTGCAGTCCGCGACCCGTTCCGACCTGGCGGCCGTCGCACACGCGACGCTCCCGGTGGCCACGCACGCGGAGCAAGACGGCTCGTACATCAACGTCGACGGGCTCGTGCAGCCCGCATACCGCGCGTTCACCCCGCCCGGCCTGTCCCTGGCCGACTGGGAAGTGTTTGTGCGTCTGGCCCGTGGCTCGGATGTCGACTTCCCGGTGTCGGAGTTCAGCCAGATTCAATCTGCGCTCTTTGAAGCGGAGGCCGCCGAATGAGCGCGCTGAGTGAAGTGTCCATCATGCTCGCCATCCAGGCGGCGAAGGTTCTCGTCGTCGTCCTGGCGTTCGCGTTCCCCATCGGCTCGCTGATGACGCTGCTGGGTGACCGGAAGCAGTCATCCCTGATTCAGAACCGCGTTGGTCCTAACCGCGCGCGCCTGCCGTTCATCAACCACGCGTTGATCGGAATTCCGCACTTCCTGGCGGACGGCATCAAGATGATCTTCAAGGAAGACATCATCCCGCGCAACGCGAACAAGTTCTGGCACAACCTGGCGCCCGCCATCTGCCTGTTCCCCGCGATCGTCGTCTGGGCATGCGTTCCGTTCATGAACCTGTACTGCGATGGCGTCGTCGGCGTCGTCGACTACCGGGACGTGTGCGACGGCACGATGCACAACTACTTCTCGATCGCGAACCTGGACTCGGGCCTGCTGTACGTGTTCGCCGTCAGCGGCATCGCGGTCTACGGCGCAGCCATTGCCGGCTGGGCTTCCAACTCCAAGTTCTCGCTGCTCGGTGGACTCCGCTCGAGCGCGCAGATGATCTCGTACGAGGTCACCATGGCGCTGTCGGTGATGGGCCTCATCATCATCTACGGTACCCTGAACCTGAACGAGATGGTCGTGCAGCAAGGCCGCCTGCTGTGGGGCGTGATTCCCATGTGGGGCATCGTCGTGCAGCCGCTGGCGTTCTTCCTGTTCTTCCTCGCCATGATGGCCGAGACCAAGCGCGCGCCGTTCGACTCGCCCGAGGGTGAGTCCGAGATTGTCGCCGGTTACTTCACCGAGTTCTCCTCGATGAAGTTCGCCGTCATCCAGCTCTCTGAGTACGTCGCGACGGTGTTCGTCGGTGCGTTGATCGCGTCGCTGTTCCTCGGTGGCTGGCAAGCTCCGTTCCTGTACGCCACCGGCATCATCATCGGCCCGAGCGCTGAGCCGTGGTTCCAGATGGACCTGCCGTACTGGTTCGTCATCCTGTCGCGCGTGGGCGCCTTCAGCGTGAAGACCATCTTCGTGCTTTGGCTTCAGTTCATGCTCCGCTGGACGCTTCCGCGCTTCCGGTACGACCAGATCATGACGCTCGGCTGGAAGATTCTGCTGCCCCTGTCCCTCGCGAACTTGGTCATCACCGCGTTCGTTGTGCTCTGCCTCTAGAAGCCGACTCCTAAGCGTAGACTCAGCGCGGCCCTCCATCGCCGCCTAGCTGCCCTCTAGCCCCGCCGCTACCGATGACCGTTACCGTCACTCCAATCGAACGTCCGAAGCGCTCCCTCTGGGTCCAGTCGTACGTGCCTGAGATCATCAAGGGGCTCACCGTCACGTCCACGCAGTTCTTCAAGAACTTGGCGGCTGGACTGGCGGGACGCCAAGGCGACGTCGTCACGATCCAATATCCGGACGTGAAGCGCGACTACCCGGAGCGCTACCGCGGACTGCACCGGCTGACGTACCGCGATGACGGCCAAGTCCGCTGCGTGGCATGCATGTGCTGCTCGACGATCTGCCCGGCCAACTGCATCCACATCGAAGCCGCCGAGCACGAAGACGCCTCCATCGAGAAGTTCCCGTCCTCGTTCGTGATCGACGAGCTGCGGTGCATCGTCTGCGGTTTGTGCGTCGAAGCCTGCCCCTGCGACGCGATCCGTATGGATACGGGAATCCACGCGCACCCGTATTACGAGCGCGACAAAGCGTTCTTGGACAAGGAAGCGCTGCTGTCGATGGGCGTTCCGAGCATCGCCAAGCAAGGCGGCCCGCTCAAGGGCTCGCGCTCGGCGCACTAATGCGTCCGCCCGGCGTATCGCGTGCGACAGCGTCGGGACGATAGCATGGCACGTCAGGCACGAAGCTGGCTCGCGGTCGCGATCGCCACGAGCATCGGTGTAACCGCGGCGTATAGCGTGGTCGTCGACAGGCTCGACGCTGGGCGCATGCCCGCCGAGGCGCTCGTTCGCGAGGCGAACGCCGCGCTCATGACCACGCTGTCGGACGAACGGCCGAGCGGGGTTCGCACCTACCCGAACTGGTTCCTCACGGGACGACTCGGGCTAGACCGCGTACCCATACTCGCCGGACGAGAAGTGGATACCTGGGAGGCGGCGCGATACGAGCGCGTGTTCCAGGCGTTTCCCGAGTCGTATCGAGCGCTGGCGGATCACGACGCAGAGGTGCTCGGGCTGCAGGCGTTTGAGACCGTGTTCGAGCGGGACGGATACATCATCCGCGGCGCTCCTGGACCGACAAACAGCGCGGCGGTCGTCTGGGATGCGTTGGACGCCCTGCAGGACGCCGAAGTGCGCCAGGTGACACCAGACGGCGAGGAGACCGAGTGCAGCACGTGGACGCGGGGCGGTTGGCACTGCGGACGCTACCACCAGTTCATCTACGTGGGCGCAGGCTTGCAGCAGATGGGCGACCAAGACCCGCACCGGTGCATCGTCGCGAATCCACCCGAGGGGAACGCGGCGTGGAACGTCTCCTGGACATTGCCACCGGCGGACGGGACCGAAGACCGCACCCTACGCTGGCGCGCCGGAAACACGTTTGAGGCCATTCGAACCGACCGTGGCACCCCGGTCGAGTTCACCGTTCGCGTGGACGGTGACGTTGTGAGCCAGGAGTCATTTCCGATTCATGACCTCCGCTACGCGACGCAATCGACCAGCCTGAGTGCGAACGCGCAGACCGTGCAGTTCGAGATCCACGCCGAGAACCACATGGACCGCTTCTTCTGCTTCTATCCGCAGGTCGTGGTTCCGTAGTTCGAGGTTTGGGGTCGCAGTCAGGGTCGGCGGCGCCCGGCTTAGACGATCGGCTTACCGCGGCGTGCGACGATGTCGCCGAGCACGAGCGCGTCCCTAAACTCGGCGCGGGAGAAGCGGCCGTTTCCTGCCAGGTGGCGCCGGGAGCGGCCAGAGCGAACGCGACGGTCCGCGAGCGGCGCGTTGAGTCCAACGATGGCCTCTCGAACCGCCTCCATGATGATATCGGGGTCAGCCGCGGCCTTCCTCCGTGCTTCGATCGCTGCAGCGACGATAACGCGCGCGTCCTCGTGGAACGACGCACCGCGCAGCAACTTTGGAACGCTCTCTGTGACCTGATGCCAGGTGCCTGGCCGCATCTCAAAGCCAGGGAGCGCGTCGAATGCGTAGCCGTCGAGCGCGCGCAGTTGGGTCGTGTAGAACCGCGTCGCGTACTCGGTGATGAAAGCCGCGAGCTCGACAGCGCCGTACAGCACGTCTGGACCGTCCGCCAGCGGCACCGAGATCTGGCCGATGTGGGGGTGCAGCTGGTTCCACGCGTCCAGCGCCGCGTTCGATTCGACGTCGAAGCCCATGCGGTGCAGGAGACCGCACATGTAGAGCATGCGCAGGTGCGCTGGCGGATGTGTGTCGTAGTAGCTGCCAGCGCTGTGGACCTGCACGAGCGCGTCCACGTTCCGAGGGTTGGCGAACACGTGGTGCATTCCGTGCACCGCCGCAGGACCGGCTTGAATGACCGTGACCCAGTCCGCGAATAGCTCAGGCAGCCAAGCCGAAGCTAGCGCGTAGGGGACACGACCGATGTCTGAGACCCGGCCGAGCGGCCCGGTCGGAGCGAGTCCCAAGACCGCCTGCACCTCGTCGGCGAGCCCCGGCGTCTTGTCCCAGATCACGTGCGCGAGCTCGTGTGGGACGGACATCCACCGAAACATCTCGGTGCCGAAGCCGCTCGGAACGTGGACGACCGGGTGCGACGGCAGGAGGTTGACCCACTGGCGCTCGTGGCCGCCTCCGGCCGGTACGGTGATGGGGTGATTGGTCGGGAACGTTAGGTTCCGCGAGTAGGCGAACTCCGAGAACGGCCGAGTGAACGCCGCGGCGACCGCATCGGCGTCGTCGAGTAGCTCGCCCAGCTCTGGCGCAGAGCGATCGCGACCGAGCTGTTCGACCGCTTGCACGCGGCCTTCGAGCTGCGAGAGCGAGGACTGCACGCGGCGCATGATGACGTCGAGACGTTCCTCGAGGGGCTGGCGTCGCTCCATGGTCAGGACTACGTGCCGCCAGCGCTCGGCGAGCGCCTGAAACGGCTGCTCGACATCTTCATCGAGTGCGTGTTCCAGCATTGGGCCGGCTTTACCGAGCGTGCGGAGCGCCCATCTGGAGTCGCGGACAGACCGGCCGAACGCCTCAACCTGCTCACTGAGTTGCGCCGGCG
>CBDUJZ010000045.1:0-34370 GCA_965367675.1 uncultured Myxococcales bacterium
GCGCCGGTTTCCCAGCTGTCGGGCCGGTCGAACACGTACAACACGTCGACCGAATCGGGCGCCTCGAACACGACCGGACCGCTCGGCGCCAGTTCGTCGATTTGTACGGTGGCTTGCAGCCCGCTGGCCGGCCCCTCTCCGCGCACGATGGCCCACACAAAGGCGACGTCATCGCCTTCTTCTTCGTATCCCGCCGCGACCACCGCGGTGGCGGTCGCCGGTGGGTCTGGCACGACCATGGCCTGACCGTTGATACGGTAGGAGCCGTCGCCAGTCCGCCGGCGCCGAATCTTGACCCGTTTGATGTCTCTCCGGATGAAGTCAGCCTCGAACACGGGGCCGTCCCCTCCGCCGACTGGCTGTACCACGCGGTCGAGCACGTCGGCCGCCTCGGCGCCGTCCGTGAGGCTCAGGTCGATGGTCACGCCGCCCTCCATCCACGCGGGATCAGCGACCGGCGCCAGCAGTTGGCCGTAGTCGCGCGCAAACGACGCGTGGTGCACGATGCCGTCGAGCTCGATCCAGCCGTCGGCGACGTGCGCCGCGATAGCGCCGGAGATCGAAACGGAGACGATGTCTTCGCCGTCCGCCCCGGCGTCGGTGTTTACGACCAGGAAGCTGGCCTCTTCGAGAGCGCTCGCCGGAACGCCGATCACGTTGTCGCCGTTGAGCGTGAAGCTCAATCCGCCGCCCGAGGCGGTGCCGACGTAGGTGCCGAGCGCGGCCCCAGCGCGGTCGTGGAGGGTCACTTCGATGGCGGCGTCGAGGGCGCCGTCGGTGGGCACTTCGAATACGCGCTCGGTGAGCACAGAGGCGTTGCGCAGGGCGGTCGTGGTCGCGGCGCCGCCGTCGAGGCTGAGCGATACGTGCAGGCGGGTGGAGGCGGGGGAGAACCACACGCCGGGCTCGGTCACCTCGATGACCGCCGACACGCCGGCGGGGCTGGACGAGACGGAGACGAACTGGCCGTTGGAGCAGCTCAGACAGCCGGCGACCGGCTCGCGGTCTACGCGCGGTTCCGCGGTAAATCCGGCGTCTGTTTCTACGAACTGCGTGCGGATCTCGGCGCCGTTGTCGGTGAGCGCGTCGTCGGACACGCGGCCGGTGTAGACGGCGTACTCCTCGGCTTGCGTCATCGCCGCGCGGCCACCTGCGGTCACGATGGCGGCGTCGTCGACGCCCTTTGCATCCGCCACGCCCACAAAGTCGGCCACCTGTTCGGGCGTGCCGATGACGGTAACTTGGATGCCGTCCGTGTAGCGGTCGATGGCGATCGTCGCGCCGCCGTCGACGTCCGTCCGGGTGCTCCAGCCGGTGAGCGGGATCACGAGAGCGCCGCGCTCGAACGTCATCGCGCCCTGGGCGGCGCCAAACAGCCCTTCGTCGAGCGCGCCGGTGTGGAGCACCACCGCGTGCAGCGCTGGCATGTCCATCTGCACTTCGACGGGATCGTCGTCCGGCGTGACGATGGTGGCGACGACCGGGCCGGGATAGCCGTCCGCGGCGACCGTCACGAAGACGTCGGTGCCGGTGCTGCCGTCGGCCGGCGCATCGAGCTCAGCGCTCAAGATGCGCGCCTGCGTGGCAGTTACCTCGGGGAGGGTGGTGGTATCGCCGCCGGTGTCGGTCGCGTCGGTATCGCCGGTATCGCCGGGGTCCACGTCTCCGGCATCGCCGGGGTCCACGTCCGTCGCGGCATCGTCGCCCACGTCATCGGCATCGCCGGGGTCCACGTCATCGGTGTCGCTTCCAGCGTCGTCGGTCCCGCCGTCGCCGCTCGCGTCGCCAATGTCCATGCCGGCGTCGGTTCCGGTGTCGGCGAACAGGTCGGGCGTGGGACCCTCGGCGTCACCGCAGGCGGCAAGGCAGGAGACGACGAGCGCCGCGGAGAGCGGTGCGAGGGGGCGGCGAGAGATCATAGGTCGATGTGCAAAGTGGAGCGAAAATCGATTCGCGGGTAGCGAACATGTTCGCAATTTGGCGGAGGATCGGACGTGCGGTAGCCGGGATTATTCACCGAAAAATCGTGGAACCGGTGCCCCGTTTGAGGGCGGCCGCGTGGCGTTGCGAAGGCATGACCGGGGTCGGAGTCGTCGCGGGTGTACGCGCTACGGGAAGCGCTCTGGGTGTGCTGCGAGCAGCTGTTCGGCGTGCGCGAGCATGGGGGCATCGTCGACGTCTTGCCACAGCGCATCGCCGATCGAGACCACGGTCATTCTCCCGGACTGGGCGAGTGCGTCGACGCCCTCTGAGAGGGACACATCACCGGTGGCGCTTCGGGCGTTCTGCAGCGCGGTAACCAGCCCCTCGGTGCAACGGAACACGCCCACGTCGATGCAGTCAAAGTCCGAAATCTCTTTTCCAATCGAGATGATACGACATTCATACGTTTTTACTTTCGTCGCATCGTCGATATCAAACACACCCGTGATGTTGGGGTCGACGAGCAGCGTGGCGCCGTCGTTGGGTGGTGTGTGGGCCACTGCGCGCGCGAACACCGCGCGGGTGAGCAGGTGGTCGGACATGGAGATAATGAAGTCGGCGTGCGTGCGTGCGGTGGCGCCGACGAGGACTGACACGCCGTTGCTGAGGGCGAAGTCGGGGTTCACAACGCAGCGCACGGGCTGGTCGGAAAACGCCGCGCGGACGTGGGCCTGAACGTGGGCTGCGCGATGCCCGGTGACCACCACCACCTCGTCGGCTCCAGCGCTCAGCCAGCCGCGGATTGTGCGCTGTAGAATCGGCTCGCCGCCCACGAGGACGAGCGGCTTGGGCACGTCATCGAACGCGTCGCGGAGGCGTGAGCCGAGTCCGGCGGCGAGGATAATTACGGAGACGGGCAACGGCGAGCGGGTGCGCGAGGACAGAGCTGGGGAGATGGCGAGGCTAGCAAGTGCGTGGCCTTGGGAACAGCGCGGGCACGGGGTGAGGGCCTGAGGCCCGCGCGAACAAAGGCCCGCAGCCGACCGGCTTGCAATCCGAGCCGGGTCCGGCGAGCGTCAGGGCATGTCGACGCCCGAGAGCCCCAGCCCGTCACCGACCGCTGCCAGCGCCGCCGCGGCCGTGGATGCAGGAGCGGACCATCGCGCACGGCTACAGCGCGTGCATCGGGCGACGGATTTTCCGTTCACGTATGTGGTCATCAATCCGCTGAACCGGCTGCTGTTGCGCCCGCTCGCGGCGGTGGGTGCCACCCCGAACGTGCTGACGCTGGCGTCGCTGGCGTTTACGGCGCTGACCGGTTGGCTGTTCTACCTGCGGGTGTCGGGCACGCTGTGGGCGGGACCGGCGGCGGTGTTCACCGGGTTCATCTCGCACCAGCTGGATGCGCTGGACGGAGACTTGGCGCGGTACACGGCCACCGAGAGTGATTTCGGCGGTGTGTTCGACTCGGTATGCGATCGCTTCCGCGAGATGTGGTGGGTGCTGGCCATCGCGTGGGGCGCCGAGCTGGAGCAAACGGTGGCGCTGCCGGCGATGCTCTGTTTGGCGGGCGTGCAGCTGTATTTTTACGCCAACGACGTGCCGATTCGCATCGCGCAGAAGCTGCCAGACCGCCAGGCGCCGGGCCGCTGGAAGTTCACGCTCGGCCCGTACGGCGACAACCCCACGCGGATTAAGCTCGGGCTGTTCGAGCCGTACTTGTATGCGTTGCCGATCGCGGTCGCGCTGGGGCTTCACACGGCGGCGCTGTGGGTGTGTGCGTGTGTGTTTTGGGCGGCGCTTGTTTGGAAACTCGTGCGGGTGAGCCGCGGGTAGTTTGCTGTGTGCGACTTACGGTTTGGGGCGCCGCGTCGCTTGGAACGGGCCCGGTTTTACACCTACATGTCGTGCTCCCGGCCGTCGTGAAAACCCGCGCGATCGCCCGCGAAACGCGTGACACTCCGCGGTGTGTCCGGTATCAAAGAGGGGTGTCCAAACCTGTCGACGAATCGCATGTCTAGCTCTCGTGTCGTAGCAATCGTCCCCGCCCGCGGGGGCTCGAAGGGGCTGCCTGGCAAGAACCTGCGTTCGGTGGGTGGCGTATCGCTGCTCGGCCGCACCGTGGCCGCTGCGGTGGGAGCCTCCAGCGTAGACTCTGTGTGGGTGTCCACCGACGACGCAGCGATCGCCGCGGAGGCGCGCCGCTGGGGCGCTGGGGTCATCGAACGACCGGCGGAGCTGGCGCAGGACACGTCGTCTTCGGAGGCGGCGCTGTTGCACGGGCTCGACGTGTTGGAGCAGGGCGAAGGGCTGCCGGAGACGCTGGTGTTTCTGCAGTGCACGTCGCCGTTTACGACGGCCGCGGACATTGACGGTGCGGTCGCGCATCTGCGGAAAACGGGCGCTGCGAGCTTGTTCTCGGCCACCGCATCGCATGCGTTCATCTGGCGCCAGAACGAAGACGGCGCGTATGGCGCCAACCACGACGCGACGCGCCGGCTGAGACGCCAGGACCGCGAGCCGGAGTGGCGTGAGAACGGCGCGGTGTATGTGATGGATGCGGCGGGCTTCCGGGCCTCGAAGCACCGGTTCTTCGGCAAGATTGTGCCCTACGAGACGCCGTCGGTGACCGCGCTCGAGGTCGACGACCTGGCCGACTTGCAGCTCGCGCGTGCGCTGTCGGCCACGGTCGGTGAGCAGCCGAGCTTGCCGCGCGCGCCGCGTGCGCTGGTGATGGATTTTGACGGTGTATTTACCGACAACACGGTGTTTGTCCGCGAGGACGGCGTGGAGTCGGTGCAGTGTCACCGCGGCGACGGCATGGGGCTCTCGCGCCTGCGCGCCGCGGGCCTGCCGCTGCTCATTCTGTCCAAAGAGCGGAACCCGGTGGTCACCGCCCGCGCGACCAAGCTGAACATCCCCGTGCTCCAGGGCCGCGACCATAAGCTGCAAGACCTGACCGGTTGGGCGGAGCAGCAAGGCCTGGCGCTGGACGACATTTTCTACGTCGGAAACGACACCAACGACGTGGAATGCCTGCGCGCGTGCGGAATGGGGATCGTCGTCGCTGACGCCCATACCGACGCACTCGCAGTTGCGGACCTTGTCCTGCAGCGCTCCGGTGGCCAAGGTGCCCTGCGAGAGCTTGCCGACCTGATCCTCCCCTTACTTTAGGAATACGAGCATGACCCAGAACGTGAAGATTGGAGACCTGTCGGTCGGCCCCGGCATGCCGGCGTACGTCATCGGCGAAATCGGCATCAACCATAACGGTGACCTCGACGTCGCCAAGAAGCTCATCGACGTGGCCGCCAGCGCGGGCTGCCAAGCGGTGAAGTTTCAGAAGCGAACGCCGGAGCTCTGTGTTCCCGAGCACCAGCGCAACATCCAGCGCGAGACGCCCTGGGGCGTGATGTCCTACATGGCCTACCGCGAGCGCGTGGAGTTCGGCCGTGAGGAGTACGCCGAGATCGACCGGTACGCCAAAGAGAAGGGCGTGCACTGGTTCGCGTCGTGCTGGGACATCCCGTCGGTGGACTTCATGGAGCAGTACGAGCCGGTGGCCTACAAGGTCGCCAGCGCGTCGATCACCGACCTGGACCTGCTCAAGAAGTACAACGACACCGGCCGCCCGATCATCATCTCGACCGGCATGTCGACGCCCGAAGAGATCGACGCTGCCGTCGCTTGTTTCGACAAGGACCGCCTGCTCATCGCGCACGCCACGAGCACCTACCCGTGCCCGCCGGAAGAGCTGAACCTGCGCATGATCAACACGCTCTCCGACAAGTACGGCGTGCCGATCGGCTACTCCGGTCACGAGACCGGCCTGCAGACCACCGTCGCGGCGGTCGTCATGGGCGCCACGTTTGTGGAGCGCCACATTACGGTCGACCGCTCCATGTGGGGCTCCGACCAAGCGGCGTCTGTGGAGCCCGGCGGCCTCGCCCGTTTGGTCCGCGACATTCGCGTGGTCGAGAAGGCGCTCGGCGACGGCGTGAAGAAGGTCTACGAGAGCGAGATGCCCGCGCGTAAGAAGCTCCGCGGCGGATAGGTCGTCCCTTGGGCTGGCGTTGTGGGTGGGTTGAGACCTGTCCTTCGACTTCGCTCAGGAGGGGGTGTGTCGGATGGGATTGGGGTGGTCCATCCTACGCCTTCGGCGGCTAGGGCGCCGGAGCTGGTCGCAGGATGGGCAGCGCGTATCGCCATGCGGCCCACGCTGACGCCGCCAGCGCGATGACGCTGCCGACCGCCAACCGGACCCACGGGTTGATGCCTTCGCCCAGTGCGGTCCAGAACCCGGCCGAGATGGCCAGCGAGACGCCTAGGATGGCGGCGCGCTCGGCCCAGGTGCGTGCGCTTGCGCCGCCGACTCTGTGTTGGGCGACCGCCCAGACGCAGGCGCTGAGTAGGGCGTAGGCGCCGATGGTCGCCAGCGCTGCGCCGAGCGCGCCAAAGCGGGGGACCCACAGCCAGTTGAGCACCAGGTTGGCGATGGCCGCGCCGATAGAGATGGTCGAGATGAGGCGCGTCTTTTTGACGAACAGCAGCGTGTTGACCGGGATCAGGTACATGCCGTGGAGGGCGGTGCCCCAGACGAGCATGGGGACCAGTGCCGAGGCTTCGGCGAAGCGCGCCGGCATGATGGTTTGCAGCACGTCGGGGCCGACCAAGGTGGCCGATGTGGCGAGTGCGCAGACGAGCGCGAGCCACATGGTGAAGATGTCGCCGAGCCGTTGTTCGGCGGCTTTGCTGGCGTCGATGGCATCGGCATCTGCGTTGGCGGTCTTGCCGGCGATGACCCGGGCCATGGTGCCGTACACGCGCGCGAGCGATGCTTTGTTGAGCGCGAGGCAGGCGATGGTCACGCCGGAAGCGACCAAGTAGGCGGAGCTGTACACGCCGGTTTCGGTGGCGCCGGAGAACTTCATGAGCACGGCGCGGTCGGCGTACACCATGATGTGGTGCGCGAGCAGGTGGGGGATGAGTGGGACGCCGAAGAGCAGTCCGGCGCGGAGCCAGCGCGGGTCGAAGCGCAGCGTGAGCGTGTCGCGTGTGAGCCAGACGGCGAGTCCGACGACCACGGCCGCGCCCGCGGAGTAGCCGGCGAGCAGCCCCATGACACCGTTGTCGGCGAGGTGCAGGCCGAGTGTGCCGAGGCCCACGCAGGCGACGGCTTGGGCGACCACGACGAGCGCGTGCGCCCCGGCGCGGCCGGCGACGACGAGTGTGGAGCGCAGCGGCGCTTGCACGGCGACGGCGAGCGCTCCGACGGTGGCGAGCAGCCAACCGGTGCGCCAGGAGAGGCCATCCGCGCTTTGGCCCCACCATGCGGAGGGCGATAGGGCGATGGCCGCGATGGTGAGGCATCCGAGCGCCACGATCGCGGTGATGCTGGTGCCGAGGAAGCGGCGGAAGTCGTCGGCGTCGAGGGTGATTTGCCAGCGTCCGGCGGCGGCGGAGAGACCGAGCCCGATGGGGGTGGCAAGCACGAGGATGCCGGAGCGCAGCAGCTCAAGGACGCCGAACTCGGCGACGGTGAGGTAGCGCACCCACAGGGCGAGCGCGCCGATGAGGGCCACGCGGCTGAGGACCTCCGTGCCCGCGTACAGCGCGCTGGAGCGCAATACCGGAGAGGAGCGCATTAGGGTGTCCGGATCGCCGCGAGCCACCGTGATAGGGTGTCGGCCCAGGCGCGCCGTGCGACGACGGCGTCGGTTTGCGCGGTGCGCCATGCCTCGGCGGGTCGGTCCAGCGCATGGGCGACGAACTGGGTGAGCGTGTCGGGTGCGGTCAGGTTGGCGGCGGTGGAGTCACGCGGGAGAATCAGCGCGGGGATGCCGGCGGCGCGGGCGGCGTCGGCGACCTCGGGTCGGTTTGTGATCCAGGCGCTAACGCTGGCGATGACTTTCGCGGTGGCGGCGGCGCTGGAGCCGACGGTGGAGATGCGCTTGGACCAGATGCCGTGCGAGAGCAGCCAGGGTGCGGCCTCGCCGTCTGACGGGGCCATGGCGAGGGACGTCCATGTGCAGGCCGCGCTGAGCGGTTGCAAGCCGGCGGCCAGCGCTTTCCATCCGGCGTCGGCGTCGGGTCCGCGTCCGTCCCACGGTTGTAGGGCCAGGCCAATGTTCTGCGTGCCGCCGCGGGCGCGAGGCGATGGCGCTACGAACGAGGCCAAGGCGGTGACGTCGCGCGGCACCGTATGACCGGCGCGGGCGAGTCGGGCTTGGACCGCGGTCTCGCGCACGCCCACGTAGGCGGCGGAGGCGAGGAGCGGTGAGACGAGGTCGGAGAACTGCTCGTCGTTGAGGGCGAGCAGCGCGCGGTCGAACGCCATCGCTGGGGCGATCACGCGGGTGGCGCGGGCGCGTTCGGACCACTCGCCGAGCAGCTCGGGAGTCCAGAGGGCGGGGGCGACGACCTGGATCTCGGCGTGTGACTGCGCGGGCGACCACTTGGCGCCGGCGTCGCTGAGCGCGCGGTGGAGCCAATGGGCGGAGTCTCCGGTGCCGACGAACGCGGCTTCTCCGCGACAGCTTCGAACCTGCGGTCCGGCCTCGGACCATGCTCGGCGGGCGCCCTCCACGGTGCGGTTGCGAACGTGGGGTGCGCCTCGGCCGACGGCGTAGGCGTCGACGGCCACGCGTTTGGCCCAGCCGACGGGGCGGGCGAGCGGGCCCTTTCGCAGCAGCTTGTACGCGGTGCCTTTGGCGCGGACTTGCGCGCGTCGCTGCTTGGGCGGGTCGATGGGAAAGTGCAGCGTTTGGGGTGCGGCCTTGCGGGCGATGACCTGCACGAAGTCGCCGGCAAACCCGTGCCAGACGGCCTCGAAACCGGCCTGTCGCAGGTACGCCAGCAGGGTGCTTCGGCTGAACGAGGTGAGGTGCGCGCTCCAGAAGAAGCGGTCCAAGTTGCCGCCGTACGGGCGGTCGATGGACGGCACCTCGATGAACAGCAGGCCGTCGTCGGAGAGCTCGTTGTGCGCTTGCTCGAGGAAGGCCTTGGGGGAGGGCACGTGCTCGAGCACATGGAACGAGGCGATGAGGTCGAGCGAGCCGCTGGGCGCGGGCCTGTCTTCGTACAGCGCGGCGGCGATTTCGACGTCGTACAGCGCCTGACCGGAGCCGGCGTAACCGGGGTCGGGCTCGATGCCGCTCACGTCCCAGCCGGCCCCACGGACGAGCCGCAAGAAGCTGCCGACGCCGCACCCGATCTCCAGCGCTCGGCGGGGCTGGCCGTTGGGTTGGTCGCGCAGGTTCAGGTCGCCGGCGACCGCGGCCCACCGCAGGAAGCGCCGCAGCGCGACCTCCTCCGAGCGGGTGATCTTTTGTTCCGACGGGAGCCGCGCGCCGCGCCAGTTGGTTGAGAATCCGCCGGCGAGGTACAGCTCGGAGATGTCCTCGGAGGGCGGTCGCGGGCTGATGAACACGAGGCCGCATGTGCCGCAGACCACGTTGGACACCGCTTCGCCTCCGCGCCCTCGTTGGTACATGGGGTGCAGATTCGCACCCCCGCAGAGGTCACAGGTGGGCGAGTCTGGCGGGGTGTGCGGTGCGGTTTTCAAGCGTCTGCGGAGTCGGTGGCGGCGATGAAGTCCCGCACGTTGTCTTGGCTGATCTTCCACAGTGGATCCGAACACTTACGGATCTGCTCGCGGGTCTCTTCTGGCGCGTCGAGGATGCGCCCGGCGACGTCCACGAGGCGGTCCGCGAAGTCGGCGTCCGCCATGTCGACACCCCACTCGTTGCGGCCGATGTCGTCTAGGAAGAACCGCAGTTTGTCGTGTGAGATGATCGACACGATGGGCGTCTCGGCGCCGAACGGGATCATCTGGGCGTGGCCGCGCATGCCGATGGCCAGCGCCGGTCGGGCGTACGCGCGGATGATCTCGCGCGGGTGCAGTCCGTTGAGGCGCACGAGCTCGAACGGCACGCCGGCGTTGACCAGGTACGGACAGATCTGCTCGTCCGGCGGCATGTGCGCGTACACCTTGATCGGGATGCGTTCGGCGATTTTACCGAGCGCCTGCGCTAGCGCGTTGAGCTTCTCGTCGGGCTGCTCACCGAAGCGCAGCTCGGGGCGATCGAAGGCGGCGTTGAAGGCGACGAACGGCTCCTTGTGATCGTAGTCCGCGAGCGTCGGATAGATGCGCGAGATGACGGTGGTCATGCACGGCTGGAAGCGCAGCTTCTTCTGATTCTCGGGCGTCAGGTAGGCGCGCATGGCTTCGATGCTGCCGTGGTTCCGGAGGCCGAGGTACACCGACTTTTCGGCGAGCGCGTTCACATGGTCGGTGAAGCGCGGAGCGAAGTCGGGCTGCCCGCGAAAGCGGTTATAGCCGACGGCGAACATGGCGATGGGCACCCGAATCTGCGCGAGCTGCTCCATGGAACAGCTCCACTGCCAGCCGCTCCACGGGTTGGGATTCGTGTCGCGCAGCAGCAGCCCGCCGCCGCCGATGAGCAGACCGGCGGTGCCGTTGATTCGACGCACCACCCGGTCGGTCACGCGGTTGTGCACGTGCACGTTGTTCCACTTTCGCGCGCCGGCGTGGGTGTGGAACATGTCCTGCAGGTTTGGCGGCAGCACCACGTCGCCGGCGTTGCTCATCTGGAACGCCGCCACGTGGCTCAGGCGCCGCGTGTCTGGCGAAGGCGGGAAGGTGCCGATTTGCTCCAGGCGCAGCAGCTTTTGCTTGCGACGGAGCTCTTTCAAGCGCTCGAGAACGACGGTGCGAATGTGTGGGATCAATTTCGACATGGCCTACGGCGTGGCGCAGCTCGCGGTCCGCGGGCGCTGGGCCACTATAGTCTGCCGAACCCCGAGGTGCACATTGTTCGGACGCTCGCGCGCCGTGACCTTAGGCGGGCGACTGCAGGGCCAGGATGCGTTCGGCGGTCCGGCCGTCGGCGGAGACCGCGTATGCGCGGGTGATCTCGTCGATCGCGAGCGGTTGCTCGCCGAGGGTGTCGAGCGCGGCGACCACTCCGGCGGCGTCGTTGGCCCGGGCGACCCAGCCGAGGCGTTCGGCGTCGTCAAAGTACGCGCTGTGCCCCTTGGGCTCGAGGATCACGGCGGGGGTGCCGAGCAGCGCGGCCTCGATCGCGGTGGTGCTGCCGAGGCTCACGTGCGCGACGGCGCCGGCAAAAACGGGGCCGTTGGGGCACCGCTCCATTAGCAGCACGCGCTCGGCGTTGCGCATCTCGGCGACCCGAACCGCGGTGGCCGATTTGCTCTGTCGGGGGTGCAGGGCGACGACCAGGCGGCGGTCCGGTCGCGCGGTCAGGTGCGCGTCGAGCGCGGTCAGCATATCGGCGTGGAGCTCGGCGATGGGGGCTGCTCCGGCGGCGCCGCGTGTCATGGCGTTCCAGGCGTCTACCGCGGTCGCGCCGTCGGCGGAGCAGGAGTAGACCACGTAGGCGCCTTCGATGGGTGTGGTCTCGCCGTGGGCAGAGGCCAGCAGGGCGTCGAAGCCGACGCTGCCGACCAGATGAATGTGGTCGTCGGCGACGCCTTGGGCGCGGTACGCGGCGGCGGCTGCGGCGGTGGAGAGGGCAAAGTGGGCGTGCGCGATGCCGGCCACGGAGCCGGGCGGCAGCAGGTCTTGTCGCCCGTGCTGCACGTCGACCACAGGCACGTTTTGGCCGGCGCTGGCGGCCGAGAGCGCGCGCAGCGTGGGGCCGTCGCCGCGGCAGGTGTAGACGACGTCTGGCGTGAGCGCGGTGAGTGCGGCGTCGAACAGCGATTGTAGTGCGAGGGCTTTGGCGCCGCTGCCGAGCGCTGCGGCACGCACCCGTTTGTGGGCGGCGGGCGACAGCGTGCGCGGGGGCGCGGAGTCGAACGCGTCGGCGACGACGTCGGCCAAGCGCTCCAGCGCGTCGGGCAGCTCGCGGTGCACGCTGAGCGTGAGCGCGGCGGTGGCGCGGAGGAGGGCGGATGCCGCGGCGGGGCGCATGCGACGGGCGACGGCCTCCCAGGGGACCAGGGTGATGCCCTGCGCTTGCGCCCATGCTTGGTGCGCCTGCACGCTGTCCGGGGTTCTCGCGAGCGACAGCAGGACCACGCGCTTTTGTTGGGCGATCAGCGCTTGGGTGACCGGCGCCAGGTTGGCGAGGCGGTACGCGAAGATCTCCACCAGCAGCACGTCGCAGCGCTTGGGCAGGGGGCTGCGCGCGCGCCCCAGAGTGGCACGGCTGGCGGCTTTGGCGGCGATCGCGTTGGCCGCCGCGGCCGTTCGACGCGCGCGTTGGCGGCTCGCCTGTGCGCTCGGCTGCGCGGTTGGCGGTGCGGACGGTGGTACAGGCCCGAGGTTCGGGATGGTCGATGGGAATCCGCTGCGGAATCCGAGCCCTTCCATGCCACCGTCCGTGAGCAGTAGGTGGGGCGTCGTGTCGCCGAGCGCGTCGCGGGCGAACTGTGCTTGGAGTTGGCCGCAGAGCAGGGGGAGCAGCACCTCCGTGGCCATGGCCAGCGCGGACGTGTGGGCTGCCGAAGGGGCGCCGATGCGGACCGCCCGGGCGAGCGCCTCGCCGGCCTCGCGCGCTGCCGGCCAGACGCTGGGGTCGGTCATGAAGACCGGGCAACCCAGGGTGGCGAAGTCCCAGGCCGAGTCCGGTCCGATGCCGCTGACCCAGGGCATGGCGGCGGTGATTCGCCGGGTGCCGTTGGCGCTGGACGACACGACCTCTGCGAGAGTGTCCGAGGTCAGGTCTTCGGGCGTGACGGACCGCTGCGCGAGGACGCGGGTCACCGGTTCAAGGCTTCGAGGGCCCGCATGGCGTCCATGAGCGCGTCGTGTTGCGCGCCGAGCCCGTGCTCAACGAAGCCGCCGGGGGCGATGTGCGGAGACTTGAAGTAGAAGCCGAGCCAGTCCTGGCAGCCGGACCAGCCGGCGCGACCGGCGGCGTCGAGGAACAGCGCCAGGTCGAGGACCAGCGGCGCGGCCAAGATGGAGTCGCGGCACAGGAAGTTGATCTTGAGCTGCATCGGGTAGCCAAGCCAACCGACGAGGTCGATGTTGTCCCAGCTCTCTTTGTTGTCGCCGCGCGGCGGGTAGTACTCGATGCGCACTTTGTGGTGCACATCGCCGTACAGCTCCGGGTAGCGCTCGCCGTCGAGGATGCCGTCGAAGACGCCGGCTTTGGTGGCCTCTTTGGCGGCAAAGTTGTCGGGCTCGTCGAGCACTTCGCCGTCGCGGTTGCCCAGGATATTGGTGGAGAACCAGCCTTGGACGCCCAGCATACGGTCGCGGAGCGCGGGCGCGATGACGGTCTTGAGCAGGGTCTGCCCCGTCTTAAAATCCTTGCCGGCGATGGGCACGTTTCGGGTGGCCGCGAGGGCCTCGAGCGCGCCGATGTCCGCCGACAGGTTGGGCGCGCCGTTGGCGTAGGGGACGCCCTCCAGGAGCGCCGCGTAGGCGTACAGTTGCGACGGCGAGATGCTCGGGTCGTCGGCGTCGAGTCCCTGCTCGAAGGCGTCGAGCGTGGCGTGCACCGGCCCCGGTCGGTTGTGCTTCTCGGTGGAGCCGCACCAGACCATCACCGCGCGGTCCGCGCCCGCGTTGGCCATGGCCGTTCGGATGTCCTCACGCAGGGCCTCGGCCATCTCGCGGCGGGTGCCGGTCTTGATGTGCTTGCCGGCGATTCGCTTCACGTACGCCGGGTCGAACGCGGCCGTCATCGGTCGAATCTCGGCCAGCTCGGCCTGCGATTTGAGCACGTGCCCCACCTCGAGCACACCGCTGCTGTAGACGGCGTCGAGCACGGAGCGGTCGTCGATGTCCCAGCCGGCGAAGGCGAGGTCGGCCACGGGGGCCAAGCCGAGCGCGTCGTGCACGGGGAGGTCGGAGCCCGGCATGCGCTGCATTTGGGTGAGCGAGCCGAAGGGCCGTCCGGCGTCGTGGCGCATGGCTGCGACGCCGGCGACGAAGGTGGACGCGACCGCGCCGCACAGTCCCGGCAGAAGAATCAGCAGCTTGCCGCTGTGGCGGGTGTGGCTCTGCGGCATCTGGTCGGATCGCGCGCCGGATTCACTCACGGTTGGCTTCCTGCGCAGTTGTCGAAGCTCTCCAAGCAGGCGCTGTCGACGCAGACCGAGCATGCGTCCGACTGTGGATCCTCGCAGCGTCGTCCGCACTCCTCGGCCATGCAGAGCGAGAGGTCGCCGAGGCAGGTGGTGCAGGCCGGATTCACGCCAAACTGCTGGTTGCAGCTCGACGCGCACTCATCCGCGTTGCGCTGGCCGGAGCAGGAGAAGCCACAGTCGGCGATCACCCACAGCGCGTCTTCGCCGACGGACTCCAGGATCTCGAAGTCCTGTTCGTTGCAGGCGCCAAACGGCGGCGGGATGTCGATCTCGTAACAGGCGTTGAACTCTTCGTTGCAGCGCTCTCCGACGCAGTCGTACCACTCGCCGGTGGAGCCCACGTTCCCGCAGCGATCGCTACCGCAATCGAAGAGATCCTGTAGGTCGGCCTGCGCCGTGAACGTGGCTTGTTCGTAGCACCGCTCCAAGCAGCGTTGGTCTTCGAGATCGCAGGTGGTGATGCACTCTAGCGCCTCGCCACAGGTGGCGCCGCCGGAGCCGGTGCCGTCGAGGCACTCATCGAAGGCCCAGCCGCACTCGTCGCGCTGGCACCGCGCCATCGCCTCTTCGTCGTCTTGGAATTCCCAGCACAGCTCTTCGATGCATCCGTAGATATTGAACACGCCCTCCTGGGCCTGCGGCGTGCCGTTGTCCAAGCACTGCTGGGCGCAATCTTCGTTGAAGCAGTTTTGAATGCACTCGATCACTTCGGAGCAGGTGAGTTGCTCGGGCAGGCCGGGTACGCAGATGCCGGGCCCGTCGCAGGAGAGGCCGTCGGGGCAGGTGCCGCAGCTTCCGCCGCAGCCGTCGAATCCGCACTCGCGTCCGCCGCACTGCGGGATGCAGCCGCCGTCGCCGGGCGAGATGTCGGGGCTGGTGTCGCTCGGGAAGGGCGTCACGTCCGGGGGGATCGGCGTGACGTCCAGCTCGGGGAGCTCGCTCGCGTCCACGTCGAGCGCCACGAAGGCGCCGGGCGCGTAGGTGGGCACGCAGTCGAAGCTGGCCGGATCCACGCCGAGCGGGCACGGACGGTACTGGCGGTTGCCGTCATCACAGCCGCCAAAGAGCGTCAGCGCGAGGGCGAGCAGGGGGAGGAGCGAGATCGAGCGATTCATACGCAGCGGCGGGTTCGAGTGGTGCCGCCATAGCTAGAGGAGATCGTCGCTTCGCGCCACTCTCTACTCCGCCCCAGTGCCGGCGCGGATGCTCAGGAGGCGGGGCTCAGGTTCCCGGGCTGCACTCCACATCGCTGGTCGCGGTGCCGGGCGTGGTCACGACCTCGCCGATTGGGCAGGGGCTCCACCGCTGGCAGGTGGCCGCGCCGAAGACGTCGGAGAACGTGCCTTCGGGGCACTCCGCGCACACGGCCGCGCCGTTGATGTCGGAGAACGTGCCCATCGGGCAGAGGTTACACACCGCGGATCCGGTCGCGCTGAACTCGCCGGGTTCGCACAACGAACAGGCGGCGCTGCCGGTCGTGTTGGAGAACCGCCCAGCGGGGCAGACGGTGCATTCGGCTGCGCCCGTTGTCGCCGCGAACGTGCCGACAGGACAGTCGACGCAGGCGGTGCGATCGGCGCTGCTGGCGCGGCCGGCTGGGCAGACCTCGCACGCCACGGCACCCTCTATATCGGTGACGGAGCCGGCGTCGCACGGCGCGCACTCGGAGCCCGAGGTCGGAGCGCTGGTGCCCGTGGGGCAGATGAAACACGCGGACGCGCCGGCCCCGCTTGAGCGTCCCGGGTCGCACGCGTTACAGGCGATGGCGCCGAGCGAGTCGTTGTAGAAGCCCGCCGCGCAGGGGGTGCACTCCGAGTCGGGCGTCGGGGCGAACTCGCCTTCGGGGCAGATATCGCACGCGGTGCGGCTGGCGTTGCCCTCCGAGCCGGCCGGGCAGGGATCGCAGGAGACCGCGCCTTCGAGGTTGTTGAAGCGGCCAGCCGGGCAGGGCGTGCAGCTGGCTGCGCCTGGCGTGGCGCTGAACGTGCCGGGCGCGCAGAGCTCACATACGAGGGCGTCGTTGTCCGCGGTGAACGTGCCGGCGGCGCACGGCGCGCACACCTGGTCTGAGGTCGCGGAGCCGGACGCTTGAAGGGTCGTGCCGGGCGCGCACGCGGTGAACGGCTCGCAGGCCGTCGCCGGGTCGGCGTCGTGGTCCCACGTGCCGTCGCCGCACGCGGTGGCTGCCGCGGTGCCGCCGGCGCAGAACTCGCCGACCTCGCACAGGTCGCAGGTGTCGGGCGTGGTCACCGTGCCGGCGCTCAGCAGGACCGTTCCGGCCACGCAGCTGCCGCTAAAGCAGGCCAGTTGATTCGGGGTGTCCGTGTAGAACCCGGCCGGGCAGGCCGCGCATGTTTGGTCCGTGGTCGGCGTGCCGGGATCCTGCGTGAATTCGCCCGCTTGGCACACCGTCCACGGGTCGCAAACGTCGGCGTTTTCGGTGGTTCCGTATGTGCCTTCGGCGCACGCGGCGCAGGTTTGGTCCTCGACTGCGGAGCCCGCGAACTCGATGAACTCGCCGACCATACAGACGGTGAAGTCGGCGCACGGCGTGGCGGGATCGGCGTCGTGATCCCAGGTGCCTTGTGCGCACGCCTCAGCGGCCGCTTCGCCGCCGGGGCAGTGCTCGCCCGCTTCACATGGCGTGCATTCGGCTGGCGCGGTGGCCGAGCTCGGCGCGGTCTGTTCGGTGCCCGCGATGCAGGCGCTGGCCTCGACGCAGCCCTCGCGGTTCGGGCCTTCGGTGTACGTGCCGGCGGCGCAGGGTTCGCAGACCTGGTCGGCGACGTCGGAGCCCAACGTGGCGATGAACGTGCCGGCGGGACACGCGGTCCAGGTCGCGCACGCGTCGGCGTCGGCCTCTGTGGTGAAGCTGCCGGACGGGCACCCGGCACACACGGCGTCGGCGGTGTCGGTTCCGGCGGTCTCCACGAACGTACCGGCGGCGCAGGTGGTCCAACCCACGCACGTCTCGGCGTCGGCCGCGGTGCTGTACGCCTCGGCGGGGCACGCCGCGCAGACCACGTCGGCGGCGTCGGTTCCGGCGGTCTCGACGTAGGTTCCGGCCTCGCAGCTGGACCATGCGGTGCACGCGCCATCCTCGCCGGGGTCAGCGAACTCGCCGTCGTCACACGTCCCGCAGACCACGTCGGCGGTGGCGGTTCCGGCGGTCTCGACGAAGGTTCCGGCGGCGCAGGTGGACCACGCGGTGCAGGCGTTGGCGTCGGCGATGTCGGAGAACTCGCCGGTAGGGCACGCGGCGCACACGGCGTCGGCGGTTGCGGTTCCGGCGGTCTCGATGAAGGTTCCGGAGGCGCAGGAGGACCACGCTACGCAGGTGTCCGAGACGCCGTCGTCCCAGGTTCCGGCTTCGCAGGCGAGCACGTCGGGCGTGGGCTCGGGTGCCTCTTCGTCGCCGCAGCCCAGGCCGAGGGTGGACGTGAGCAGGGCGGCGGCGAGGGAGCCGAGGAGTTGCCGAGCGGCGAGGGTGCGCATGGGAGCCTGATTGTGCGTGGGGATGCCTCCGCCTAGCGGCAGCCGGGAGTGGGCTCAAGCGTTCTGTCGCGCAGTTTCCGGTCCAGCGCCCGCCTGAAGCCCGTCGCGCTTGCCCGCCTGAAGCGCGTCGCGCCTGTGTGGTTGAAGCGCGTCGCGCCTGTGTGGTTGAAGCGCGTCGCGCCTGTGTGTCGGCGAGGCCGTCGCGACCGGCCGCGTGCGTTTGATTCTGGCGTCTGGCGCGGGATTGGAGTCATGTGGCGGGGTCTCCTTTCAAGGTTCGCTATGTCATCTTCTCCGACGCGCCTTCGCTGGCTGCTCGTTCTCCTCGCCGCGACATTGGTTGGGGCTTTGGTGGTCTGCACGACGCCGAGCTCCAACGACTCCGATGAGCCGGACGCCGCGCGGCCGTCGCCGGACGCGATCGGCGGCAGCGAGGTGACCATGTTGCGCGTGATGCGCACGGGGAACGCGACGACCGACGTACAAAACGCGGGCGACGGGAGCGGGCGGATATTTGTGGTCGAGAAGCAGGGCCGGATCCGCGTGGCGCGCTTCGGCCTGGACGGCTGGGTGATGGCGGACGCGCCGTACCTGGATATTCGCTCCGAGATCGGCAGCGATGGCGGCGAGCGCGGCATGCTCGGCTTGGCGTTCGCCCCGGACTTCGCGACCACGGGGCGCTTTTACGTGAACTACACGGGTGACGACGACCAAACGGTGATCGCGCGCCTCACCGCCGATCCGGCCGCCGATACGGTGGACGCGTCGACGCTGGAGGTGCTGCTCGAGGTGGAGCAGCCGTACGCGAACCACAACGGCGGGCAGCTGCGGTTTGGCCCTGACGGCATGCTGTGGATCGGCATGGGCGATGGTGGCTCCGGCGGCGACCCGCAGGACCGCGCGGAGGACACGAGCACGCTGTTGGGCAAGATGCTGCGCATCGATGTGTCGGGCCCGGGCGCGTACACGATCCCGCCGGACAACGCGTACGCGAACGCGGCGGATGGCCGCCCGGAGATCTGGGCGATCGGGCTGCGGAACCCGTGGCGGTTCTCGTTCGACAGCGCGACCGGCGACTTGTGGATCGCGGACGTGGGCCAGGTGGAGTGGGAAGAGGTGAACCACGTTCCGGCGGGCCAAGCGGCGGGCCTGCATTTTGGCTGGAACACGATGGAGGGCTCGCACTGCTTCTCCCCGGAGAGCGGATGCGACGAAGCGGGCAAGTTCTTGCCGTCGTATGAATATCCACACAGTCAGGGCTGCAGCGTGTCGGGCGGTATCGTGGCGCGCAACAGCGGAAACGCCAGCATTGACGGCTCGTACTTGCTCTCCGACTTTTGCAACGACTGGGTGCGCGCGGTCACGCCATTGCCGGATGGAAGCTACGACGTTCGTACGCTCTTCGAAGCGACGAATCTAAGCGTCGTCGCGTTCGGGCAGACCGAGAATGGCGAGGTCCTGGTGCTCGACCTCGGCGGCTCGGTGTACCAGATCCTCTAGCGCCAGCCGCGCCGATCGGGCGGTGCGTGGGACCTTGCCACGAGCGCAAGGTCCCGCCACTATAGGGGTTCCTGCAACCCGAAGAGTCAGAGATGCGTATCGGATCTGAGGAGCGTCCCTATCGAGTTGCCGTGGTGGGTGCTGGGCCCGCGGGAATGTATGCGGCGCAGGCTCTGCTGAAGCAGCGCGACCTGCACGTTCGGGTGGATCTGTACGAGCGCTTGCCGACGCCGTTCGGGCTGGTCCGATACGGCGTCGCGCCCGACCACCAACGCATCAAGGCGGTCACGCGCGCGTACGAGAGGACGCTCGCCGACGACCGTGTGCGGTACTTCGGCAACGTGTCCGTGGGCACCGACGTGACCGTGCAGCAGCTGCGGGACGACTACGACGACGTGTGTTTCACCATCGGCGCGGCGACCGACCGCTCCCTCGGCGTGCCCGGCGAAGACCTCAAGGGCAGCTGGTCGGCGACCGAGTTTGTGGCGTGGTACAACGGTCAGCTCGGATACCAGGACCGCGACTTCGAGCTCGGGCGCGTGGACACGGCCGTTGTGATCGGCGTGGGCAACGTGGCCATGGATGTGGCGCGTATTCTGGCCCGCGACCCGGAGGAGCTCGCGCCCACGGACATCACCCGCGCCGCCAACGACGCACTGCGCGCCAGCCGCGTGCGACGGGTGGAGGTGTTTGGTCGGCGCAACATCGCGCAAGCCAAGTTCTCGACGTCCGAGGTGAAAGAGCTCGCGGAGCTCAACGGCGTGCAGGTCGTGGTGAGCCCGCAGTGTACCAAGGTGGATACGGTGTCCGCGGCGTGGCTGGCAGAGCAGGACGACAAGTCGTTTGGTAAGAACGTGGAGTTCTTGGCGAACCTCCCGCCGCACGACCCGGATGACCCAAGCCGCCAGGTTCACTTGCGGTTCTGCCGCTCTCCGATCGAGATCCTCGGCGACGAAGAGGGCCGCGTGACCGGGATCGTGATCGAGCGAAACGAGATGGTCACCAGCGAGCGTGGGCCGCGACCCAAAGGCACGGGCGAGACCGAGTTGGTGCCCTGCCAAGCGGTGTTTCGCGCGGTCGGCTACCGCGGCGTGGCCATCGATGGCGTGCCGTTCGACGAGCGCGGCGGCGTGATCCCGAATCGAAGAGGCCGCGTGCTCACCGAGCCCGGCGGGGAGCCGGTGGGCAACCTCTACACGGCCGGGTGGATCAAGCGCGGACCGTCAGGGCTCATCGGCACTAACAAGCCGGACGCGGTCGAGACGGTCGGCGAGATGCTCGAGGCGCTCGAAGGCCGCGAGGCTCCGGCCGATCCCGAGTGGGCGGACCGCGTCGTCACCACGCTGCGGAGCTCGGCGGTGGCGTTGTTCGACTACGAGGCATGGAAACGGCTCGACGCCCATGAGCTGGAGCGGGGCGAGACGTTCGGCAAAGTGCGGGCCAAGGCGACCGGTTTGGGCGAGATGCTCCAGGTGCTCGGCGACGACTAGCGCCGAACCTTCGGCTCCCGCGCTTCGGCTCCCGCGCTTCCTACGTACCGGCGAGCGTCATCTGCGCGATTCGGATCGTGGGTGACGACGTGGAGCGGTTGGTGGGGCGGTCGTTGGCGACCGCGTCGAGCGCGTTGAACAGGTCCAGGAAATTGGACGACACGGTGACCTCGGACACGGGGCGCGTGAGCTTTCCGTTTTCGATGAGCCGCCCGCCGGCGCCGCGGCTGAAGTCGCCGGTGGCCGGGTTGAAGCCGAAGCCCATCATGCTCTCGCAGTAGAAGCCGTAGTCGATGTCCGCGATGAGCGCTTCGGGCGACTGGGTTCCGCCGGCCAGGTACAGGTTGGAGTTGGTTTCGCCGGGGGAGCCGCTGGCCGGTCGGCTGGAGTGGCCGGTGGGGGTGAGCCCGAGTTTGCGCGCGCTGTAGGAGTTGAGCGCGAAGCTCTTCAGCACGCCGCCGTCGATGAAGGTGGTTTTGCGGGCCGGCTGGCCCTCGCCGTCGTAGGGCTTGGAGCCGGGCGCGCGCAGCAGGGTGGGGTCGTCGATGAGCGTGAGCAGGTCGCTGCCGATGCGCTCGCCCATGCGGTCGGCGACGTAGCTGGACCGGCGTTCGACGGAGCCGCCTTGGATGACGGAGAAGAGCATGCCGAGCAGGCTGGCGGCCATGTACGGGTCGAACACGACGGGGAGCGTGCGGGTGGGCACGGGGCCGGCGCCGAGCTGTCGGACGGCGCGTTCGGCGGCGGTCGCGCCCACGGAGGCGGCGGATTCGAGTTGGTCGCGGTGGCGTCCAAAGGAGTACCAGCGCCCGCTGCGCTTTTTGCCGCCCACGTCGTCGGCGATGACCTCGACGCTGAAGCTCAGGAACGTCTCTTGGTAGCCGGCGCTGAAACCGTGCGAGTTGGCGAGCGCGTGGCCCATGATGAGGTCGCCGTACGACGCGCCGCCGCTGGTGGTGATGCGGGGGTCGGCGTCGCGGGCGGCGGTCTCGGTGTCTCGCGCCAGCGCGAGTTTGTCTGCCGCCGACAGGTCACGGATGCCGGCGTCGAACAGGTTCAAGTCGGGGATGTCGGTGGCCAGCCGCTCGCTGTCGACCAGGGCCGCTTCGGGCACGGGGTCGGTGAGCTTGGCCAGGTCGAGCGTGTCGCCGATGAGCCGATCGAGCGCGTCGTCCGAGAAGTCGGTCGCGTAGGTAGAGGCGGAGCGGTCGTCGCGCCACAGGCGGATTCCGACGCTCTTGGGGCCGCCCTCGGAGAGCTGCTCGATCTCGCCGTTTCGCACCGCGATCTCGGTCTCGATTCCTTGGCGAACGTACACCTCGGCGGCGGTCGCGCCGCGGGCTGTGGCGCGCTCGACGACGCTCTGGGCGAGGTCTTGAAGGGCGAGGTTGTTTGTTTGCTCGGTCACTGCGAATTCTGGGGCTCGAAAGTGTTTGTTTGTTCGCGCGTTGGCGCCGGCAGTTGTCGTTCGGTCGGGTCGCGGGCGCCTAGGCGGTGCGCGATCCGCCGACGGTCATGCTCGAGATCTTGATGGTCGGCATGCCCACGCCCACCGGCACGGATTGCCCGTCCTTGCCGCAGGTCCAGCGCCCGTCGGAGAGCTCAAAGTCGGTGCCGCACATGGACACGCGCTCCATGCACTCGGGGCCGTTGCCGATCAGGTTCACGCCCTTGAGCGGCGAGGTGATCTTGCCGTTCTCGATCAGGTATCCCTCGGTCACGGAGAACACGAAGTCGCCGTTGGAGATGTCCACCTGACCGCCGGAGAAGCTCTTGGCGTAGATGCCGCGCTCCACGCTCGCGATGATCTCCTCGGGGGCGTGGTCGCCGGGCAACATGTACGTGTTGGTCATGCGGGGCATGGGCACGTGCTTGTAGCTCTCGCGGCGGCCGTTGCCGCTGGGGTCGATGCCAAAGTGCTGCGTCGACAAGTGGTCGTGGATGTAGCCGCGCAGCTTGCCGTTCTCGATGAGCGTGTTGCGCGACGGCAGGTTGCCCTCGTCGTCCACGTTGATGGAGCCGCGGCTCGACGCGATGGTGCCGTCGTCGACGATGGTGCACAGGTCCGACGCTACGCGCTCGCCCACGCGGTCGCTGTAGTTCGAGGTCTTCTTGCGGTTGAAGTCGGCTTCGAGCCCGTGCCCGACCGCCTCGTGCAGCAGCACGCCTGCGTCGCCGGCGCCGAGCACCACGGGCAGCTGGCCAGCGGGCGCCTCTACGGCCGAAAGGTTGGTCACGGCGATGCGCGCGGCGTCGTTGGCGAGGTCTTCCGGCGTGTGGTCGTCGAAGTACTCGATGCCGACCCGTCCGCCGCCGCCCTGCATGCCCGTCTGACGGCCTTGCTCGTCCTCGGCGACCACGTACACGTTGAAGCGCAGCATGGGTTGCACGTCGGTGACCCAACGGCCGTCGCTGGTCACGATGAGCACGGTCTTGAGGCTCTCGCCGATGGACACGGTCACGCGTTTGACGCGGCTGTCGTAGGCGCGGGCGGCTTCGTCGGCGCGGCGGAGCAGGGCGAGTTTGTCGAGGGCGTCCACGTCTACGGCGGCCCGCTCGACGGGGTAAAAGTTCATGGCGTCGATGCCGGCGACGGCGATCGCTTCGGGCGCGCCGCCGCCCTTGGCCACGGCCGACGCGGTGGTCGCCGCGCGCAGCATGCCCTCGACGGTGAGGTCTTCGGTGTAGGCGTATCCGGTGGCCTCGCCTTCGAGCACGCGCACGCCGAGCCCCAAGTGGATGGCGCGGCTGGCGTCTTCGATGCGCTGGTCGTCGAGCATCATGGAGCCGCTGACGCGGTGTTCAAAGAACAGGTCTGCGTGGTCTCCGCCACCTGCGAGGGCGCGCGCGAGCACGCGGGCGGCGATGTCAGCGTCGATGCCGAAGAATTCGAAGGGCGTCATGGCGGGTATCCTGCAGGAAGGCGATGCGAGGGAGCGCGAACGTAATGCACGGATCGCGACGGAGCCAGCCGTGGCGGCGTCACAACCGGCGTGATTGTGTGGCGCACCCCAAACTTGAGCTGGCGGTCTACGCGGCGGACTCGTCGTCGTCGGAGCGGCCGAGCCAGCCGACCTTCAGCAGCGCCGGCAGCACGATGACGGTCGACAGCAGACAGCCGAACACTGTGATGGCGATGAGCTGCCCGAACCGTCGCACGGGCACAAACGAGCTGGCCAGCATGACGCCGAAGCCGAGCATGAGCGACAGACATGTCATGATGATCGCCTTGCCGGTGCCCTTGGCCGCCGCGACGAGCGCTTCGTCTACGTCCGCTCGGCGCGCGATCTCCTCGCGGAAGCGGGCGAGCACGTGGATCGATCCGTCGACGGCGAGGCCGATACTCACCGAGAAGATGATCGCGGTGGCGGCGTTGAGCGGCACGTTCATGAGCGCCATGAACGCCATGGTCACCATGAGCGGGATCACGTTGGGCGGCACG
The DNA here is from genome assembly GCA_965367675.1 of uncultured Myxococcales bacterium. Classification (GTDB taxonomy): domain Bacteria; phylum Myxococcota_A; class Bradymonadia; order REDH01; family REDH01; genus CBDUJZ01. The sequence continues at coordinate 23,935 of CBDUJZ010000045.1, forward strand.
CTGAGCGCGGCCAGTCGGGCGCTGCGGAACAGCAGGGTCATGAAGCCGAAGATGATGAACACCGCCAAACCCAGGCTACCGAGCAGGTCGGTGATGACGGCGCTCAGGCCCTTGGAGCCGGAGTACGCGTCGCCGGTCAGTCGGAAGGTGACCGCGGGGGTGTCTCCGAAGCGGGATTCGGCTTCGAGCTGCAGCGCGTCGGCGAGTCGGATGGTGGCTTGTGCGCCAAAGTCGCGTACGCCGATGTTGAGCCGGGCGCGGGTGCGGTCGGCGTTGACGTAGGGCTGGATCGGGTTGCGCTCGCCGGCCTCGAGCATGGCCGCGTTGCGTTCGATGGCGGCGCGGGAGCTGAAGGCCGCGTCGCGGTCGCCGCCGGACAGCGCGCTGACCTCGTGCAGGTAGTCGCCGTACGACATGGTGCCGATGACGCCCTCTTGGGTGCGGGCCCACGCGGCGAGCGCGTCGATGCGGTTGAGCACCTCGGGGTCGTCGAACGTGCCGGGCGTCTCGGAGGTCAGGTACACCTCGAGCGGGCGCACGCCGGTGAGCTTCTCTTCGATGAGCTGGGTGGTGGTGTAGATCTCGTCGCTGGGGTCGAACTGGTCGAGCACGGCGCTGTCGATCGACACGGTGCGGATCTGCTGCACGGACAGCGCCGAGATGATGGCGGTGATGGCGAGCACGGGCACGGGGCGCTTGAGGATGGCGCGTGTGAGGCGCTCCATGAAGCGCTCGATCATGCCTTCGCCGGCCGCTGCGCTGTCCACCTTGGGCGCCTTCACGAAGCTGAGCGCCGCCGGCAAGAAGGTGATGGTGACCACGTACGCGACGAGCACGCCGACCGCGGCGAGCAGGCCGAACCGCCGGAGCAGGTCGGTGCGCGAGACGATGAGCGAGGCGAAGCCGATCGCGGTGGTGAACGACGTGAGGAAACACGCGACCGCCATGCGCTTGACCGACTCTCGGACGGCCTCCATTCGATCGCTGCCGCCGCGTATCTCTTCGCCATATCGGTTCACCAGGTGGATGGTGTTTGAGATGCCGATGATGATGATGAGGAGCGGGACGATGCTGTTGAGGATGTTCACCGGCTCGCCCACGATGCCCATGCCGCCGATGAGGGCGACGGCGGACACGACCACGGCGAGCGTGGGCAGCACCATGGCGGGCAGCCAGCGGAAGGCGAAGAACAGGATCAGGATGCAGACGCCCACGGCGAGGGGCATCATGACCGACTGATCGGCGCGCATCTTCGCGATCACTTCAGTGCGCAGGTAGGGCAGTCCGCCGAGCAGCGCTTCGGCCCCGTCGGGCGCGGGGTTTTCGGTCAAGAATGCGCGCGCTTCGCTCACGATACGGGTGAGATCGGCGTTGCGATCCATGCCGGGCGCCAGCGGGATGGCGAGCGCTGTGAGGGTGTGGTCGCGGCTCACGAGGCGGCCTTCGAGCAGGCGCGAGCCGGCGATGGCGCGTCGCAAGTTCTCGGCTTCGGCCTCGGTGACCGTGTCGGTGGCGACGGCGGATTGCACTGTGCCGGAGCCCATCGCGAGGTTCACGACCATGTCCGGGACGTGGTCGGGGATGGTCACCCGCGGCTCGGCGCCCCGAATGCGCGACGCCGCCTGTGCGACGTGGCTCGAGGCGGTGGTGCCGGCGGTGTACAGGGCCGCGATGAAGCCACGCGAGGCGATCTCGCGCTCTTCGTCGCCGGGCTCACGGGGCAGCGGGAGCGTGGTCAGGCCGTCGACGCGGGCCGCCCAATCTTGCTGTGCAAAATGGCGGTTGAGGTCGTGCTGGTACTGAAGCACCGGCAGGGCCAGCACGTCGTCAGCGTGGACGAGCACCAGCAGCACGTTGTCGGTATTGCCGAATTCCGCGCGGAACTCGGCGGCGATCGCTTCTTGGTCCTCGAACTTGGCGAACAAGTCCGAAGGCGTGAAGTCAGCCTTCAGGCGCGGGATACCCAGCGCCAGTGCCGCCATGGTGGCGATGGTCGCGGCGATCACCAGGCCACGGCGTTGCGTGACGAGGTTCGCGAGCGAGTCGAGCAAGCGTTCGATGACGATTCGTGGGATGGGGCGCGATGCGCGCACGTAGCGAGAATCGCGAGACCCGCCGTGAGGTTCAGGGGCTCCCGCGCGACGGGCTTAGCATCGTAGAATCGCGGGGGATAGGGGGTGAAATGGTGGATCGATTACGGTAAGGGGCCGAGGGACCGCTGCCCGACCACGCGCCCCGCGTTGTCACGAGCGTCGCCATCCGCGCCGCATCCGCGCCCGTCTGTGTCCCTCGCCTGAAGAACGGCATGCCCTTCGATCCCATCCTACTGCGCCGCGTCCTCGGGAAGCTCTTCCGATGGCGTACATTTTCGATTCGGCGCCTCGTCGTAGTCCTCGGGTTCATCGGCGTCGTCTGGGCGCTGTGCACGGTCCGCTGGTTCATGCAGATGGCCGACTACGTGCTGTACCCGAAGCTCCGCGACTTCCGCGCCGAGGACCCCGTCTTCGTGATCGCGAACCCGCGCTCGGGCACCACGTTCCTGCACCGCGTGCTCTCGATGGACGAGGAGCGCTTCACGGTCATGAAGACGTGGCAGACGATCTTCCCGTCGGTCACGTTCTACAAGCTGATCGGCCTGTGGAACACCGTCGACGGTTGGGTTGGACGTCCCGTCGGGCGGCTGCTCACGTACTGCGAGCGCAAGTGGTTCGGCGGATGGGACGGCGTGCACCATGTGGGCTGGAGCGCCCCCGAAGAAGAGCAGTTCATCTTCGTGTCGACCATGCTCGACCCGTCCGCGTTCATGGTCCTGCCGTTCCCGCAGGAGTTCCGCGACATCGACATGCTCGACAAGGTCGAAGAGTGGCGCCGCGAGCGCATCATGAAGCTGTACGAGCGCTGCCTGCGCGCGCACGCCTTCGCCGAGGGCAACCGCGGTGAGCGCGTGCTGTTGCTCAAGAATGTGTTCCACGGCGGTCGCCTGGAGTCGATCGTCGAGCGCTTCCCGAGCGCGCGCTTCATCCACCTGGTCCGCCACCCGTACAGCTCGCTGGCCTCCAGCGTGAGCATGTTCACCACGCCGTACTCGATGCACTCGCCGGAGATCCCCAAGAACTCCGAGTCGTACCGCTACTTTGCGGACATCGGCATGGAGTACTACGCGCGGGTCCACGAGCTCGAGCCGCAGCTCAAAGCGCGGGGCACCGAGTTCCACACGTACACGTACGACCAGGTCGTCGGCGACCCCAAGGGCACCGTCGAAGACATCTACGACCGGCTCGAGCTCGAGATGAGCGACGCGTACCGCACCCGGCTCGAAGAGGAGTCGCGGCGCGCCCGCAAGTACGAGTCTGTGCACAGCTACAGCTTGGCCGAGTACGGCCTGAGCGAAGAGGAGATCTACGCGCGCATCCCGCAGATCTTTGAGACGTACGGCTTCGACCGCTCGCCGAACGAGGACAACGACGACGGCATCGACGCCGAGATGTCTGCGGCCGAGCGCGCGGCCATGGCGGCCAGCACCGGTTCCGCGTCCATCAGCGCCGTCTCGGCCCGCGATGGCGCGCCCAAGGTCGCCCCAGCTTAGCCGCTCGTCGCCGGGGTCTAGCGGCCCTGAACGTAGCGGTGGCCCTGCTCCATGAGGCGCACGAACCCCGCTTCGTCGCCCGCGCGCACCACGCTGCGCACCTTCTCTACCGCGTACGACAGCGCCGCGAGGGCCTCCACGCCGTAGTCGTTCATGCGCTGGATCTCGAAGTACAGGTGGGGGTTCTCGCGGACCACGCGCTGCGCCACGCCGAGCTGCGCGTCGAAGGTGGTGCTCGACAGATCGGCCAGGCGTGGCGCCGCTTCGCCGCTCTCTGCGACCGCGGTCACGAACGCGATGTTGAGCGCGTGCGACAGGCCCAGGATGTAGGCGATCACGCGGTCGTGCTCTTCGAGTGACATGTGCACACGCCGGGCCGCTGTGTGCTCGAACAGGCCCTCGGCCAGCGTGTTCGCGGCGGCGTCGCCCAGGTCCACAAAGATCACGTGGCGGCCGTGCAGCTGACCCGCGTCGGGGCCGAACATGGGGTGCACGGAAGTGACGCTGACGCCCGCGTCGCGCAGCGCGTGCAGCCCTGTGCGCAGCGGCGACTTGAGCGAGCCGATGTCCAGCACCACGCCGGTGGGCGCGAGCGTCGCGAGCTCGTGCAAGATGTCGTTCGACGGGCGCAGCGGGGCGGCGACTACGATGAGCTCCGCGTCGAGCGGGGCGTCGTGCCAGTCGGTCAGGTGCGCAGCGCCGTCGATGCCACCGGAGGGGTCCGCGACGGTCACGTCCCAGCCACCGGCGAGCAGAAAGCGCGACATCCAGCCGCCCATGCGACCGCCGCCGCCGATGACCACCGCGCGGCCGGCGTCCCGTGTGGGCGCTGGCGCCCGCTCCTGCGCGGCGATCACGTTGCGGTCGAGCGCGACGAGGGCGTTGGCCAACGGGCCGGCGTCTTCACCGAGCGTCTGGCGCCACGTGGCCAGGGCGGCGACGGTGCGTTTCTCGTGTGCGTAGGCGTCGAAGTCGGACTCCGCGGTCGCCTGCGCGAGGACCTGCGCGCGCTCGTCGAGCAGCGCCAGGAGTTGGTCCTCCAGGGCAGCGAGTCGCGCGGTTGTAGTCGCGTCGGTGGTCGTATCGTCTGCCATTTCGAACTCCCTCGTGTGGGCTAGCGGAACTTGAGGAACACTTCCCAGCCGCCGACCAGTCCCCAGAGCGGGCGGACTACGTTGGGTCCGCGCAGCCGAACCTCGGCGTGGGAGGGCAGCTTGAGCAGGTGCGCGGCCAGCGTGCGGAGCGGGTCCTGGCGCAGCGTGGTCTCGACGATCGACGGCCGCGAGACCACGAGCTCGGCGTCGAGCTCAAAGGTATCGATCACCCGACCCCAGAACGGCGCGCCCATGTCGTGCACGTGGCCCGGGAACGTGAGGTCCAGGTTCGGCATGAACCGCAGCATGGGCACCCAGTAGGGCGTCCGGGCGTACAGCAGCGCGCCGGGCGCCGCGTGCAAGAAGAGCCTCCGCGCGATGGCGCCAACCTCGGGCACGTGCTCCAAAATGGCGCTGGCGATGATCACATCGAACCGGCTCGGTGTGCTGTGGTTCGCGCTGCTGTCGGAGGGGTCACCCAAGGCCGGTGCGGGCACCTGCGAGAGCTCGTGATACGGCTGGATTGTGATTTCAGAACGGGGACTTGGCCGCGGTGTCGTATAGTCGACCAGCGCGATCGTCACCCGCTCGGTGAACTGCCGCTCGAGCAGCGTCGACGCCAGCGCGATCGCTAACGTTCCGTCGCCGCCGCCAAAGTCGAGGATCCGCAGGTGCGGTCGCGGCGCCACGTGCGCTGACACCTGCTGCGCGATGTGCTCGGCGAACCGGTCGGCGCCCGAGAAGGTGAGCGCGGGGGTGGCATCGAGCGCAGGGGGTTGCCCGTCGATTGGCGCTGTGGCCGGGGCATCCGCCGGTACGGTTTGCCCATGGTCTAGCGGGGTGCTGGGCGCGGAGTCTGGTGTGCCGTCCGTGGCCGCGTCCGCGCCGGGGTCGCCGTAGTACTTGCCGTAGTAGTCCTCGAGCGCGTCGTCCGTCGGCATGTGCGAAGCCGAGCAGATGCCGCAGATGGGGCAGGCGAGCAGGAGAACCTCCGGCTCGGTTTGCAGCGTATGGACCGACTCACGCAGCCCGGTGAAGTCGCACGCCGGGCACCGCGCGGTGGCGTCTTCGAGGGCGTCGCGCGTGAGGTGCTCGCCTTGGTGGTACGGGGTGCTGCGCATTAGTGGTTTGCGGTGTTGCGCATTAGTGGTTCGGGGTGCTGCGCATTAACGGGGCTGCTGCATGTTGAGGGAGACGCTGGCCTCGGTTCCGGGCGCGATGTGGATCACGTCGCGGGCCACGACTTGTCCCTGCGGGTGCGCTGCGGAGGGCTCCCAGAGGGCCTCTACCGTGATGGGTCCCGCCGGGACATTGCCGAGCGCGAGCGGCTGCGGCGTGGGGCCCACGGGCGCGGGCGCGCGGGCGCTTCCGGCCAGCCAGCCGATGCCGTCGGGGAACCCTGCGCGGATGATCAGCCGTCGCGTCGCCGCCTCAGGGGGCGCGGTGAGCGCGACGGTCAGGGTCGACGGCACGGGCACGAACAGCGCCGGGGCGATCGTCGGCAGCACGCCATGCTCGGCGAGCAGCGTTTGCCACTCGGCGTCGGCGCCCACGATGATCGTGGTCTGGTACGCGAGGCCTTGCACGGCGATGCGCTGCGCGAACGCCGCCCGGGCGTTGGCGCAGGCGGGGTTCTCGTCGCAGTTGAGCGACCGGTACAGGAACTGCGGCGGGTGGGGCGGCGGCTCCGTGTCCACGTTGTAGACCGAGTGAATCATGGGGCTGTACGCCGGCAGCATGGGCGACGATCCGCCGGAAAAGAGCGCGTACAGGCCGGCGTGCAGCAGCGGCTGAACGTCGGGGTGATGCGTGCTTCCGGGGTCCAGAACCACGTCCATGGCGGGGCCGACGGGCACGTGATCAAACGCGGCGACCTGATCGGCCACGATGGCGCCCTGTGCCCGAATCTCGAGCGTGGTGGCGGCCAGGTGTGCGAACGTGCAGGCCGCCGCGAGCGCGAACACGAGGTTGGAGCGGCGACCGGCGCTCGCGAACGCAGCCGGCACGATCACCAGCGGCAGCAGCACGCGGCACTGCGCGTAGGCCCAGCCCTCACCGTGGTACGGCACCAGCGCGTACAGCGCGCCGAACACCACAAACACGAGCCCGAGCGGACGGCGCAGCGACGGCGAAACGACAAGCCTTACGGCCAGCCCAACGGCGACCGCCACGAGCACGACCCAGCCGAACGGTGCAAACCCGCCGAACGTCTCTTCCCCAATGTTATTGAGCACTTGCAGTACGGGTCGGCGCTGGGCTGAGAGCCCGATCGCGACCTCCGCGGCTTGATAGCCAGCACGCGCGGTCCACGCGACGGCGATTGAGAACAGCGCCGCGGGCGTGAGCGCTAGGCCGGTTTTGACCACCCGTCGGTGCGACCATCGGCCGTCCCATTGCGTGGCGAGCAGGGCGATAAACAGCCCCATCATGCCGGCGACGATCACATGCGCGTGAGCGACCAGCAGCATGCACAGCGCGAGCGCCACGTAGCGCGCGTGCGTCGGCTTCTTCCAAGCGCGAATGGCCTGCGCCACCGAGAAACACGCCAGCGCGCCGGCCAGCGCAAAGTTCGCGAAGCCCATCGCGCTGTAAAACGACTGCGTGGCGGCCAGACCGAACACGAGCCCGAGGGGCCGCCGATCACCGATCGCCCGCCCGATCGCCACGAACCCGCCGACCGTGAGTGCGGCCAGCGCGGTGAGCCCGAGCTTGCCAGCGACGGCCGGACCGAAGCCCGACAGCGGCGCCACCATGCGCACCCACAGCTGCGAGGTGGGCGCAAAGTGGGTGTCCATGAGCCCGGCGTACAGGTCCGGGTTCCACAGCACTTGGGCAAAAAACAGATGCGTGGGGAGGTCGGTTCCGGCCGGAAACTCCGGCCACCAGATCGCAGCCAGCGCCATCACGGCGAGCAGCGCGCTCGTGCCGTAGTAGACTGCCGGCGAGGGCTCTCCCCGCTGTATCGTCACCGGAGAATCTTCTCGCCCAGCTGGAAGAACAGGTGGCTAAACACAAAGCGCACCGGCTTCGGGATGCCGCGCATGTCTTCGATCTTGGACAGCACGCGCAGGCCGAGCGGGCGCTCGCCGGTGGCGTAAATGTCCTCGATCGGCGCGCGCCAGTCGAAGTCCTCCACGATATCGCCGCCGCTCATGTGCAGGCGCACGTCGCGGAAGCCCGGAGGGTCCGGCCACCACGGCATGTCGAGCAGGCCAAAGTCGATCGGCTCGGCGCCGAGCGAGCGGTACACCTCGCGCACGCGGCGCGGGAAGAAGTACGCGGTCTCGCCGTGGTTCCAGTCGAGCTTGAGCGCTTTGTGCAGGAACCGGTGCCAGGGGTAGCCCCAGTTGTAGCCGTTGCAGTGCACCGTCATGACGTAGCGGTTCGACACGCGCGTCATCTCGGCCATGATCTCTTTGAAATCCGGGCGGAACCCGACGCTGACGAAGTTCCACACCAGGTCGAACTGGCCGGGCTCGAGGCCGGTGTCCTTGGGGTGGTCGCCGCGGATGACGGTCACTTGGTCGAGCAGGCCGAGCCGGTCGTACAGCTCCAGCGCCTGGTCTTCGGGGTTGAACAGGTGGACCTGCACACCCGCGCGCGCCAGGGCGAGCGAGTAGATGCCGGGCATGGCCTTGGCGCCGTCGGCGGGCAGCTCGAGCGCCGTCTTGATGCCGCGCTCTTGGACAAGGCGCGTGAGCAGCTTGCCGAGCCGCATGCGGTCGTAGGTGATGCCAAAGGGCTCGGTCTCCACACGGCGTGGTGTGGTCTGCTTGTCGGTCACGGGATACCTCGTCGCGGTTTGAGCGGTGGGCGTGCAGCTGCGGCCGCGGGAATGGGGAACGGCCGCGCGCAGTTGCGACACCGCGTTCCTGCATGTACTCGTTCGAGCCCCTGGTTCCTAGGCTTCGCCACGTGGCGCATCAAGATCAAAGTCCCCGCCGTTCGCCGTCGCGCGCGCTGATCGCCGCGTGGGCTGCGCTCGCGGCCGTCGTGTGCGCCGCCTGGGCCAACTCCATCGGCGGCGGCCCCATTTTCGACGACCACATCCTGGTCGTCGGCCAGCAGTGCATCCGCTCCATGGAGGGCGTGCTCCGCATCTTCCGCTTCGAGTCGGACTACGCGTGCACCTACCGCCCCATCCGCTACATCTCGTACGGCATCGACCACGGGCTGTTTGGCGGCAACTTCTGGGGCTTCCATGTGGGCAACATCGCCAACCACTTGTTCGCGGTGTTCACGGCCGCCGGACTCGTCAGCGAGCTCACCCGCCGCGCCGCCACATGGAACGCCGGCCCGCGCTCCAGCGCGCTCAAAGACCGCACGCGCCTCCCGGTCGCCTGGGTCGCCTTCGCGGTGGTCGCGCTCTGGGCGCTGCACCCCGCGCAAACCGACAGCGTCTCGTACGTGTCCGGCCGCCGCGACATCCTGGCCGGCGCGTGGACCTTCGCCAGCGTGTGGGCCGCCCTCGTCGCCGATCGCCGCGGCGGGCTGTGGTGGCTGCTGCCGCTCTGGGCCACGCTGATCGCGTTCCTGAGCAAAGAATCCGCCGTCGTGGTGCCCGCGCTGTTCCTGCTCTGGAAGGTCCGCGAGGTGAGCCTGCGCGCGTGGCTGCGCGACCACATGGCGACCGCGATTGCCGGCGGCGTCGGGCTGGTGCTGTCGTTCCTCATGGTGCTGTACCGCGGCGTGTTCGCCAGCATGTCGCACCGCGAGGGTTTCGCTTGGTGGGGCGGCACGATCGCCAGCAACTTCGCCACCGTCGCCGTGCTGCAGGTGCACTACCTGCGCCACGTGCTGCTCATGCACCCGCTCATCGGCGACTACCAAACCGAGACCATCCCGCTCGCGGCTTCGTTCGCCGATCCGCGCGCCATGCTCGGCGTCGCGCTCGTGCTCGGCCTGCTCGCCGCGGCGTGGCTCTGCCGCAAGTCGCGCCCGCTCATCTCGTACGGAATCGGCTGGTATTTCATCGCCTTAGCGCCGGTGTGCCACTTCTTTCCGCACCACGAGCTGTTCGCCGAGCACTACCTCTACATCCCGCTGCTCGGCATCCTGTTGGCGCTGGTCGACGCGGCGGCGTGGGCCATCGAATCCGCCCCCGATCGCGCGCGCTGGCAGCGCATCGGCGCCGCGGTGTTGGCCGTCCTGATGGTCGTCATGGTGCTGCGCGTGGTGGCCCGTAACCGCGACTTCGCCGACGAGCGCGCCTTCTACGAGAACGTGGTCGCGGAGGCGCCCAACAACGTGCGCGGCGTGGCCAACTTGGCCAATATTTACTTTGACGCCGAGGAGTTCGAGCCCGCCCAAGGCCTGTACGAGCGCCTCGCGCCGCGGTGGATTCCAGGCTCTGACCAAGAGCGTGTGCACGTGCTCCGGCTCGTCGAAGCGGCGTACCGTAACGGCGACACCGCCGTCGCCCGCGCCGCCGCCGAGCAGGTCGAGACGAATCACCCCGACATCGGCGCTGGCCACAAGTGGGTGGCGCGGTTGGCCGAAGCCCGCGGCGATCACGCCACCGCGTTCGACGCCGGACTGGCGTGGTGGCGGACCACACAAGACCCGCGCGCGCTGCACGGCGTGGTCGGCGCTTGGCACGCCGGGGCGCTGGGTGCCGAACGGGCGGCTGCACTCGCCGACGCGGTCGAAGCCGCCCCTGAGCCGACGATCTTCGTGGTCCGAGGTACGGCCGACGCCCTGCGCCAGTCCGGCGACCCCACGCGGGGATTGGCGCTGCTGGTGTCGCGCCGGCCGGC
>CBDUJZ010000046.1:0-33708 GCA_965367675.1 uncultured Myxococcales bacterium
GGGCGTTCACAGTGCGAATCACCGAGGTGAATCGTCCCGCCGCTGAGTGGTGTGTTCCTCTCAACGGACGCGGAGCATAAGGGGTCGGGGGCTCGACCGTCAACATCTATTTGGGCTCAAATCGATCTATATTTGCGGGCCCCTGATTTTACAGGGTTTCTAGCCACGCGAGGTCGGATTGGAGTGCCTTGGCGAGCTGTTGGATCACCGGAGAAGCCCCTGATTCGATCGAAACGAGGGCCGCTTTGCCCTCTTCCCCGCTGCGCTCTACCAATGCGGCGCGTCGCGCGCGCACGAGATCGAGCAGTACTTGTGGCGGATTGGCGCCTTGCATGCGGTCGATGAGCTCATCGAGGGCTTCTGTGACCTCGGGACGCGGGAGGCCTCCCTCTGTGAGGGCGTCGTCGTCCATACGTAGTAAGGAGCAGTAGAAGCCGGCTCCGACGAGGAGGGTTTGCGGCCCGGGCGCGGTGTCGACGGCCTTCCACAGGTGGTCTTCGCCTTGGGCGTATCGCTTGGCGGCGAAGTTGGCGTCGACGAGCTGGAGTTGTGTGGACACATAGAGAGGTACGCCGATGGGGGAGCCGGCTTCGTAGGCGGCTTCGGCCCAGCGTGCGGCTTTCTCTGCGACGGTGACGGCTTCGTCGCCTCGACCGCGGCTGCGGAGTACGGCGGCGAGTCGGCCGGAGACCTCTACAAGCTGCGGCAGTAGCTGCGGGGCTTGGGAGACGAGTCCTTCTCCGATGGCGAGCGCTTGGGCGAGGGACTTCTCGGCGTCGTCCATGCGCTTTTGCTCGGTCTCGAGTGCGGCGCGGTTCTGGAGGGCGCCGACCATGAGGACTTGGGTTGCGGGTCCGGCCTCTTCGGCGGACTCGAGGAGCGCGACGGCCTCGGTGATCTTCTCTTCGGCGGCGTCTAGGAGACGCTGCTTGGTGAAGAGGCCGGCCATGTTGATGACTGTGGTGGCGACGAGGAGGCGGTAGTGCGGTTTGCCGTCCTTATAGGGGAGGCGTCGGACTTCGGTTTCGGCGCGGGTGTATGCGGCGAGTGCCTGCTTGGCGTCGCCGGCGCGCTGTAGGAGGAGTCCGAGCTCTGCGAAGGCCGCGCCTTTGGCCTCGGCGACGATGGGCTCGTCGCCTTCGAGGGCCTCGGCGGCTTCGGTGGCTCCACGAGCGAGCACGAGTGCTTCTTGGATCTTTCCGCCGGCGGCGGACTTTCGGGCGGTTTGCAGAGTTTTCTGCAGCTCAGCGAGAGCCTCTTTCATGTCAATCCGGGTTGCGATGCTCGCAGGTAGCGTTGGTGCATTTGGCGTAGAGTTCGATGCTTCGACGCTTGAGTTCGAAGGTGCCGAGCTCACTGGCGATTTGGCTAATTCTGGCGACGACGACGGGGTCTGAGAACTCGATGACGCGTCGGCAGTCGATGCAGATGAGGTGGTCGTGTTGTTCGTCTGGCGCGAGCTTGGGGTCGTATCGCGTTTGTCCGTCTCCGAAGCGTCGTGCGTCGGCGAAGCGGTTTTCGACGAGTAGCTTCATGGTGCGGTAGACGGTGGCGTATCCGATACGCGGTACGTCTTTGCGGACTTCGAGGAGGAGTTCGTCGACAGAGATGTGTCTGTCGAGGCTGAAGAACGTCTCAACGATGACGTCTCGTTGACGTGTGGACTTGAGTCCGAGCTCGCCGAGCCGTTCGTGGAAACGCGCGAGTACGCGGGCGTTGTTTTCCGGTTGGCTCACGGGGGGTGCCCATCGAACGAGAAGGTAACTGACAGTGGCCTGTACGCGATCGCGGGATCGTCAGGGGGCCACGAACGCGGAAAGCCTGTCCGATCGGTGGCGTGGTGTCCAGCCGGATCGTGGGCTCCGTCGCGCGGGTGCGGGATGGCTCGCTCGCGCGCGTGTAGGATCACTGTACCGCGTGCGGGTGAATCTGGGTCTTCCGGGGTGTCGAGCTGGACGGGGTCGGGCAGCACCTCGATTCACGTTCGTTGGCGGCGAGATCGCTCGGTGGTGGTTGGTGGTCGAACGGGCTGGGACGGGGGTTGCTGGGACGGGGGTTGCTGGGACGGGGGTTGCTCGGCGCTCGGCGGTGTGGAGGGCAGTGCTGGGGACCGCCCGGGGTGTTGTCGGCGTCGAATCGCGAGGTAGAATCGGGGCGCGGCGCGTGGTAGCACACACGTAGGTTTCGGCGACGCGCGCGGGCCAATCGGGATGGTGACCGGCGCGCGCAACCGCTGACCTCAGCCCCCCACAATCCGCCTTGGTGGCGCCATGCCGATCGAAGACGTCGTCCTCCATGAGACGACCCAGAAGCGTTATCTGAACTATGCGTTGAGCGTGATTACGTCGCGCGCGCTGCCGGATGTTCGCGATGGGTTGAAGCCGGTGCAGCGTCGTATTTTGTACGCGATGATGCACAACCTGAACCTGCAGCCGGACTCGAAGCACCGGAAGTCTGCGGCTGTGGTTGGCGAGGTGATGGCGAAGTATCACCCGCACGGTGACCAATCGATCTACGACGCGATGGTGCGGATGGCGCAGCCGTTTGCGCTTCGTTATCCGCTGGTGGATGGGCAGGGAAACTTTGGCTCGATGGACGGGGATAACGCGGCGGCGATGCGTTACACGGAGGCGAAGCTTCGGCACATCGCGGTGGAGTTGCTGTCGGAGCTGAAGAAGGGGACGGTCGATTATCGGACGAACTACGACGGCACGATCGAGGAGCCTGTGGTGCTTCCGGCGCAGGTGCCGAACCTGTTGATCAACGGTGGTTCGGGCATCGCGGTCGGCATGGCGACGAACATCCCTCCGCACAACTTGAAGGAGGTTGTGAAGGCGCTGATCGCGCTGGCGGATGAGCGGGATATGCCGATTGAGCGGTTGATCAAGCGCGGGCTGATTCAGGGGCCGGACTTTCCGACGGGCGGCGAGATTCTGAACGACCGGCAGTCGCTGATCGACCTGTATACGGCGGGTTCGGGGGCGATCGAGATGCGCGGTACGTGGGAGCTGGAGGCCGAGGGTCGCAAGCGCCAGATCGTGGTGACGTCGATCCCTTACGGGCTGAATAAGGCGAACCTGGTGGGGGACATCGCGGACCACATTCGGCAGGGTAAGCTGCCGCAATTGTTGGATGTTCGTGACGAGTCCACGGACGAGCTGCGCGTGGTCTTGGAGCTCAAGCGTGGTGCGAACGCGGACGCTGCGATGGCGTACTTGTTCAAGCGGACGACGCTCCAGCACCGGTTCAACCTGAACATGACGGTGCTTTGCCCGACGGACGATCCGTATGTGATGGTGCCGGAGCGGGCGGACATTCGCACGGTGCTGCTGCACTTCTTGGATTTCCGGTTCCAGGTGGTTCGTCGCCGGTTGGAGTTCGACCTGGCGAAGCTGGAGGCTCGGATTCACATTTTGCGGGGTTTCGCGATCATTTTCGCGGACTTGGACGAGGCGATTCGCATCATTCGCGCGAGCGAGGGGAAGAAGGACGCGCGGGACAAGCTGATGAAGCGGTTCAAGCTGGACTACGATCAGACGGAGGCGGTGCTCGAGACGAAGCTGTATCGGTTGGCGAAGATGGAGATCGCGCTGATCGAAGAGGAGCTGGCGGAGAAGGAAGCTGCGGCGGCGGCGATTCGGGCGATCTTGGGCAGCGACGAGCGGCTTTGGAACGTAGTGAAGAGCGAGTTGGCGCAGATTCAGGACGCGTATGGCGACAAGCGGCTGACGAAAGTGACCGGTCCGGTGGAGGACGTGGAGTTCTCGGACGAGGTGTACATTGTGGCCGAGGACGCGTTCGCGATCGTGACGCGCGACGGGTGGATCAAGCGTCAGAAGAGCTACACGGATGTGTCGGCGATTCGGGTGCGCGAGGGGGACGAGGTGGGCTGGGTCGTGCCGATGTCGAGTCGCGAGGCGCTGCTCGTGTTCACGGATGTGGGTCGGGTTTACACGGTGCGCGGCGATGATATTGGGCTGACGACGGGCTACGGCGAGGCGATTCAGACGAAGTTCGACTTCGCGGACGGCGAGCGGATCGTGGGGGTTGCGACGAGCGACGCTCGCGTGCTTCCGGTGATCGACGAGGAGGCGTTGGCGGGCGTTGAAGAGGGTGATGCTCCGCCGCCGTACTTTGTGGCGCTGACGCGCGGCGGCAAGGCTGTGCGGCTCGCGGTGGCTGCTTTCTCGGAGCCGTCGAATCGCAACGGCCGTTTGTTCGTGCGGCTGGACTCGTCGGTGAAGGGCGACGCTGTGCTGAATGTGCACGTGACGAACGGCCGCGAGGTGGTTTCGCTGGCGACGCGCGAGGGCAAGTGCCTGCTGTTCCCGGTGGGCGAGGTGAAGGTGCTGAGCGGTCCGGGTAAGGGCGTGATGGCGATCAAGCTGTCGGGCTCGGACTACGTGCTGGGCTTTATGCTGACGACGCACCGGATGGACGGGCTCGAGGTGACGACGAGCCGCGGGCGCGATGAGGTGGTGCGTCCGAACAAGTTCAAGGTGACGGCGCGCGGCAACCGGGGTCGGGAGATCATTCGGCAGGGCACGCTGGAGATGAAGCCGCGGCCGGTGGTGGAGCTGAAGTTCCGGAAGGGCACGGTGGATGGCGATGGGGGCGATGAGCCTGAGGAGGATCTGACGGAGCCGCCGGATACGGGGCAGAACTCGCTGTTTTAGGCGGAGGGCGAGGCTTGGCCTCGCCCTTGGGTTGCGCTTGGGTGAGCGGGGCGCGGCGGTGGTGCGGGCGGAGGGCGAGGCATGGCCTCGCCCTTGGGTTGCGCTTGGGCCGGCGGCGCGGCGGTGGTGCGGGCGGGCTACTGCGGCGGGAAGAGGCCTTCGAAGCGGGGGTCGGTCCAGAGCCAGTATTCGAAGAGCTTCCACTCGAGTTCGCCGCGGGACTGAGCGTGGGCGATGGCGCGGTCGCGGAGGTCCGTTTGGCCGGTTTGGTGGGCGAACCGGGCGATCCAGCCGTCGGCGAGCATGCCGATGCCGGCGCGGTCGAGTTCGGGTTGCTGCTCGAGGGTGCGTTGGAGGGCGTCTTGGAGGCGTCCCTCGGACTCGAGCTGGGCGATCTCGCTGGCGATGACGCCGGCGGGGGACTCGGCGGCGCGGGGGTTGCGGACCCAACCGGAGAACGGGGGGCCGGGGTCTGCTTGGCATGTCTCGGTGAGGCGGGTGCGCTCGCAGGTGTAGTGGCTCGGTTGGTCGCCGATCGCCCTTCCCATCGCGGGGAAGGTGAACTGCGGGGCGGTGGCGGGGGGCGGGAACGTCTGCGGGCTGTAGTTGGCGGGGAACTGGGGCTCGAAGACGATGCCGGCTTCGCTCGTGTAGAGCGAGGGCGTGGCGCGATTTCCGCCGGAGAAGATGACGATGGTGGGTTGGTTGGCGAGCACGTATTGGGCGTCGCCGCGGGCGTGGCCGGTGGAGACAGGAACAGGGCCGTGGGGCAGCGGCGCGCGGGCGATGTGCAGGTCGTTGAGGCCGAGCATGTCGATGGCGGCGCGCTGAGAGAAGAACGGCACGGCGCCGGCGGGGCTGATGGCGAGCGAGGCGTTCGGCGGGGTGCGCTGGGCGAGGGTTTGGCCGAGCGTGGTATAGCGGTGCACATGCCACGCGTTGGTCGCGACTTCGGTCGCTTGGCGAGAGCCGGAGAAGCCGACGAGGCCGACGACGAGCGCGGCGCAAGGGACCAACACCGTGAGGGCCTTGGCGCGCTCGGCGACGACCGGCGCGCTCAACAGGAGTCCGGCAGCGATGGCGGCGAGCGGCACGATGGGCACGATGAAGCGATGCATGGGCATCCAGTCTCCGCCGACGATGGCGACGTAGCCGAGTTGGGCGAAGACGGCGGCGACGAGGGCGAACGCGAGCGGCCGTTGCTTGGCCTGGACGAGGAACGGCGTCGCGGGGAGCGGCAGGAGCCACCAAGCCCAACCCGCGGAGCACAGGTATGCGAAGCCGCTGCGCACGATGGCGAAGTCGAAGTCGACCTTGGCGTAGGCGGTGTTCGGGAGCGGTGCGCCGTAGGTTTGCAGGCGCCACAGGGTGACGGCGCCGAGTGCGACGGCGACGGCGACGAGCGCGGCGATTCCGCGGCGGAAGGTCGGGCGGTCGGCGCGGCCAGCGATCGTGCGGACCAGCAGGTAGACGACGACAATACCGGCGGCGTCTACGCGGGTGAGGCAGGCGGCGATCCAGAGCGCGCTCGCGAGCGGCGCGAACTTGGACGCGGACTCGTGCACGGCGACGGCGGCGACCAGAAGGAAGGCCAGCAGTGGGGCTTCGAGGCCGCCGAAGGCCCAAGCGACGGAGGCAGGAGCGGCGAAGACGAGCGCGGCGGTGGCGGCTGACGCGGGCCGGCTCGCGTTGGCGCGGCGGGCGACGAACGCGGCGAGCGGGGCGGTTCCGACGAGCAGCAGCCAGCCGATCCACTTGAGCGCGGGGATGGGGTCTCGGCCGGCGCAGGCGAACGGCGCGGCGAGCAGTGTCCACAATAGGTTCGAGAAGCCCTCGACGGGGGTGGCGCCGGGGTTGAAGATGAGCCCGTGGCCGTCGCAGAGGTTGGCGGCGTATCGGGCGGAGATGTATGCGTCGTCGACGATGAACGGCTGGAAGACGACGCTCCAGAGCAGCAGTCCGAGGAGGGCGACGGAGAGTTGGAGCTTCATTTGGGCCGCGCGAATGGTCGACGAGCAGAGCGGCTGAGATCGCACAGGGCGTGGAGGGGGGCAAGGCATTGACAGAGACGCGGTTTTCGCGCGACAGGACTACGCATGAAGCACCCCCACGGTTGGCGGCTATGAGCGAGTATAACGCAGCAGATATCGACGTTCTTGAGGGGTTGGCGCACGTTCGGAAGCGGCCGGCGATGTACATCGGCAGCGTGGATCACCACGGGCTGCATCACCTGGTCTGGGAGGTGCTCGACAACTCTGTGGACGAGGCGATCAACGGGCACGCCAACCGGATCGATGTGACGCTGCATTCGGACGGTCGTTCGGTGTCGGTTCGGGACAATGGTCGCGGCATTCCGGTGGGCATTCACCCCAAGACGGGGCGTCCGGCGGTGGAGACGATCCTGACGACGCTCGGTGCTGGCGGTAAGTTCAACCAGGAGAGCTACGGTCGGTCCGGTGGTTTGCACGGCGTGGGTAGCTCGGTCGTGAACGCGCTTTCGACGGACTTGAGCGTTCGCGTGAAGCGGGACGGCAAGGTCTGGGCGCAGTCTTACAAGCGTGGCGTGCCGCAGGCTGACTTGGCGGAGGTCGACACGGGGAACGGCTCGGGCACGGAGATCTTCTTTCGGCCGGACGCCGAGATTTTCGACGAGGTGGATTTCGACGGCGAGACGATCGCGGAGCGGCTGGAGATTAAGGCGTTCCTGACGGCCGGCCTGAAGGTGGTCTTCAAGAACGAGAAGACGAACGAGCGGTTCGAGTACAAACACGACGGCGGCATCGCGGAGTACTTGGAGCACGTGCTCGAGAAGCAGGGCGACGGCGTGGTGCACGACGACGCGATCCGCGTGACGGCGGAGGATGCGGACGGACACGGGATGATGATCGACGTGGTGCTGCAGTGGTCGGAGTCGACGCGGGAGTCGATTTACACCTTTGCGAACGGCATCCCGACGGCGGACGGCGGCACGCACGAGTCCGGCGTGAAGGACGGTATCGCCGAGGCGATGCAGGCATATTTGGAGGCGCACGATGCGATCCCTCGGGGCGTGACCATCAAGCGTCAGGACATCCGCGAGGGTGTTGTGGCGGTGGTGAATGTGTTTCTGGCGGAGCCGCAGTTCCAAGGGCAGACGAAGGCGAAGCTGAACAACGCCGAGGTGCGTACGGTGGCGTCGTCGTTGGTGCGCAAGGAGCTGGAGCAGTACATGCACTCGCATCAGTCGACCGGAAACTCGGTGGCGATGCGGATCATTCAGTCGGCGCGGGCGCGGGCGGCGTCTCGGGCGGCGATCAAGGACGTGCGGCGCAAGAAGACGGTTTCGCACCGACTGAACCTGCCCGGAAAGCTGGCCGATTGTTCGTCGACGGACCCGAACGAGTGCGAGATTTTCATCGTGGAGGGCGACAGCGCCGGCGGGTCTGCCAAGCAGGGCCGTGATCGCAAGACGCAGGCGATTCTACCGCTGCGCGGCAAGGTGCTGAACACGGAGCAGGCGACGGCGAAGAAGGTAGCGGCGAACCGCGAGCTCACCGACATCGTGCAGGCGCTGGGCTGCGGCCTGGGGCCGAACTTTAGCGACGACGGGCTGCGGTACGGCAAGATCATCCTGCTGATGGACGCGGACTCCGACGGTCACCACATCGCGACGCTGCTGCTGACGTTCTTCTATCGGTACTTGAAGCCGCTGATCGACACCGGGCGTGTGTATGTGGCGCAGCCGCCGCTGTACCGCGTCGATATCGGCAAGGACACGTTCTGGGCGGACGATGACGCCGAGCGAAACAAGATCGTGGCGCGGGCAAAGAAACGACGGCCGAACGCCAAGCCGGTGATCCAGCGCTTTAAGGGACTCGGCGAGATGATGCCGAAGACGCTGTACGAGACGACGCTGGACCCGAACAAGCGGCGCCTGCTTCGCGTGGTGATTCCCGAGGACCAGCAGCTCGCGGCGGACCGCACGATCGGCGGCCTGATGGGTAAGGACGCGAGCGTGCGGTACGACTTTATCATGCATCACGCCGCCGAGGCCGAGGAGTTGGACGTCTAATGGAGTGCTACGACAGCGACCCGCGCCTGACCCGACAAGAGCACTTTGTGAGCAACGGCGAGGGCTGGTTGCTGCACTTGGTGCAAACTCGGCACTCCGGCGCTTTTGATGCCTCGAAGCCGCCGGTCATGGTGATCCCGGGCTACGGGATGAACGGGTTCATCTTTGGGTACCACCCGCGTGGCCAATCGATGAACGGGACGCTCGCGCGGGCCGGACACGAGGTGTGGACGGTGAACTTGCGCGGCCAGGGCGCGTCGCGTCGGGAGCGCCCGCATGCGGATGGGCCGTCGATGCGCGCGTATGCCGATGTGGACTTGGCGGCGGCGATCGACGCGGCGGTGCGACACACGGCGACGGACCACGACAAGTTGGCCCTGATCGGCTGTTCGCTCGGCGGCACCATCGCTTACGCGCACGTGGCGCTGCGGCCGAGTCACAAGGTTTCGCATGTGATCGCCATCGGCTCGCCGCTGCGGTGGAACGAGATCCACCCGCTGTTCTCGGCGGCCCTGCGTTATCCGAAGCTGGTGGCGAAGGTGAAACCGCGCGGGGCGCGAAAGCTGGCCCGGTTCGCCGTACCGCTGGCGGCGAAGGTGCCGCGCGTGCTCGGTGCGTACATGAACCCGGCGCATGTGGATCTGTCGGCGTTATCGACGTTGGTGGAGACCATCGAGGATCCGGACGCGCGGGTGAACACGGACATCGCGCTGTGGGTCGCTCGAAAGGACCTGGTGATTCGCGGGGTGAACGTGACGGAGCGCCTGCAGTCGGAGACGATTCCGCTGCTGGTGGTCGTGGCGAATCGCGACGGCGTGGTGAAAGAGTCGGTGACGCTATCGGCGAGAGACGCGTGGGGCGGCCCGAAAGAGGTGCTGCGCATTGGCGACGACGAAAAGTGGTACGCACACGCCGACCTGTTTATCGGCGACGACGCGGCGACGGATGTGTTCGCGCCGATCGTTGCGTGGCTCGAGCGCGCGTAGCCCGAGCTAGGGGGTTGGGCGCTCGCGTTTGCGCGCGAGGTGGGCGCGGTAGCTGCCGTCCGGGATCGTCACGCCGTGCATGCCATGTTGGTTCGGCTCGCCGTTGAGGATGTAGATCCACGCGGTTTCGCCCTGCCCGGCGCCGGCCGTGGGCTCACGGCGACGGGTGTAGAGCGTGGGGTAATCCTCGAGCTCGTCGAGGTGTTCGAGGCCGCGGTCGTCGACACACCAGACTTCGCCGATGACGGGGCCGCCGGGGCGGTCGAGCACGGCGGGGTATTCGCCGAGGTCGACGAGGGTGAACGGCGCGACGGTGGCGTCTTCACGAACGAACGAGGCCCCGCGCAACCAGTGGTGGTTGGCGAGGCCGCGTAGGAGTGTGCCGTAGACGAAGACGTGGTGTGTTTGTGCCACGGGTCTCGCCTCAGGCGTCTAGTTCCTAGGCGTTGACGAGCTCTTGGAGCTCACCGGCCTGGTACATCTCGGTGACGATGTCGGATCCGCCGACGAGCTCTCCGTTCACGTAGAGCTGCGGGATGGTGGGCCAGTCGGAGAACTCCTTGATGGCGGCGCGCTTCTCCCAGTCATCGAGGACGTTGCAGGAGCTGTAGGGGACCTCGAGGCTGTTGAGGATTCCGGCGACGCGGGAGGAGAATCCGCACATGGGCATCTGCGGGGTGCCCTTCATGTAGAGGAACACCTTGTTGTCGGTGACCTCCTTACGGATTTCGCTCATAACGTCGCCGCCCTCGGCGCGGGAGAGCGCGGGCGCTGCAGCGGCGTCGTTGGCGGGGGCGGGGTCGCCGAAGTTGGGGTTCGCGATGGGCAGTTCGATTTTCGACATTGTAGTGTCCGGTTTGGGTCTAGCCGCGGGCGGCGAGTTCTTCGGGCGTGTAGGCCTTCAGGGTCAGGGCATGCACGGAGCCCGCCTTCAACTCGGGGTCGAAGAGGGCCATGACGGTACGGTGACGCTTGATGCGGGCGAGTCCCGCGAAGTCCGGCGATACGATCACCGCCTCGAAGTAGTTAGAGGATCCGCGGGGGTCAGAGACCTCGGCGGTGCACTCTGCGAATGCGCCTTCGATACGGGCTTTTACGTCTGCAACACTGAGCATGGCTCGGCTCCTAAGGGGACAGGCAGCTAGGTAATGTGCGGTAGGGCGCCGGGCAAGGGGCCCTATTCGCAGTCGAGTTCTTGCTGGAGAATTCGGAACACGACGCGGCGGTTGGCGGCGCGGCCTTCTTCGGTCTCGTTGGACTCGATCGGGGCGATCTCGCCGTACCCACGCGCGGTGAGTCGTTGAATATCGACGCCAGCGTTGTGGATGTACACGAGCACGGAGTTGGCGCGCGCGTCGGAGAGTTCGAGGTTGTAGCTGTCGGCGCCGCGGTCGTCGGTGTGACCTTGGATTTCGATGAGCTGGATGCCGGGCGTAGCGATGAGCAGCGCGGCGACCTGGTCGAGCAGGTTGAACGACACGCCTTGGATGACGTCGCTGGCGGTCTCGAACTGCACGCTCTCGTCGATGATGATCTCGTCGCAGGTGACGATCGGGCCCTCGGGGCAGCCGTCCTCATCGCGGTCGCCGTCGAAGTCCTCGGGGACGTCGGGGCACTGGTCGGTGGGGGGCAGGATGCCGTCGTAGTCGTGGTCGTAGTCGGGGCAGCCGTCGGAGTCCTCGAAGCCGTCGCGGTCTTCGGCGTCGTCGGGGCACATGTCGACGTCGTCGGCGAGGCCGTCTCCATCGCGGTCGCCGTCGGGGCAGCCGTCATCGTCGCGGTCACCGTCTCGGTCCTCTGGCTCGTTGGGGCAGCGGTCGCCGTTGTCGGGCAGGCCGTCGCCGTCGTTGTCCGGGTCGGGGCAGCCGTCGACGTCTTGGAATCCGTCGAGGTCCTCGGGGTCGTTGGGGCAGGAGTCGACCGGGTCGAGCACACCGTCCATATCGTTGTCGCGGTCGGGGCAGCCGTCGGTGTCCTCGAAGCCGTCGAAGTCTTCGGGTTGCTCGGGGCACGGATCGTCGGAGTCATTGAGGCCATCGCCATCCGTGTCGCGGTCGCCCTGTCCGGCGAACGAGACGCCGAAGAACATGCGCCAGTCGGGCACGCCGAAGCCGTTGACCAGGCCGGTGCCGAAGCCGGCCTCAACGAGCGCGCCGCCCTCGGACTGGTACTTGAAGCCGAGCAGCCACTCGAGGGGGGCCTCGGCGGTGTCGAGTTCTTCGGTGGAGAGCACGGTTTCGCCGCGGAGCTCGGGCACGATGTGCACGCGGCCGGCGGCGCCGACGGGGAATGACGCGGCGAGGCCGTACGTGATGGTGTCGTCGACGGTCAGGTTTTCGACCTGGACCTGCTCGCGGAAGAGCGCGCCCAGGTTGAGGCCGATGCGGGTGCCGCCGCCGAGGATGAAGTCGAGGGCCAAGCGGGGCTCGGCGCGGAACGACTCGCCTTGGTAGTTGGTGGCGCCGCTGGTGGGCAGGTACCAGTCTACGTTGAGGGCCATCGCGACGCCGCTCTCGCCCTCTTCGGGGGCGAAGAACAGGAGCTTGGTGAGCAGCCGGATGTCGCCGAGCGCGAAGCCGGCGTCGGAGGCGTCCAGCTCGGGAAACTCGCGGACGAAGTCGCCGTTCTGCAGCATGATGAGCGGCAGATCGAGGCCGAGCTCGAAGCGGTCGGCGATACCGACGGCGGCGAGGATGTGGCCGGTGAGCTGGTTCGACACGAGCTCCGCGGCGCGGTCGCTCTCGGAGTTCTGCAGCACGAGCGGGCTGTCGGCGTAGTTGAACAGCAGGCCGAGCTCGTACGACGGCAGGATGCGCGCTTGGTGCAGGCCGAAATAGTTCACGGACTGCGACGGCACCGGCTTGAACCGCTGGGCGTCGTAGGCGGTCGCATCCTGCGCAGAGGCGCTGGCAGCGAGCGTGAGGAGAACAATAACCGCGAGCAGCGAGGTGTTACGTTTCATGGCACAGACTGGGCTCGGCCCGCGAATCGCGAACCGCAAAGAAGAGTTGGGCTTGGCGCGCCGGCAGCGAAAAGAGCGCTAGGCGCGCCGGCGGCGATACAGGAATCCGAGCGCGGGGAGCAGCATCCAGAGGCTGCCGATGGGACCGTTGGGTGCAGCGGCGCAGCTCGGGCCACCGCCGGTGATCGCCCAGTCGCCGTTCGCGTCATCGCTGCTGGTGTCGCAGGCGTCGCCGCGGCCATCGTCGTCGGAGTCGGCTTGGCTTCGGTTGGGCACGTCGGGGCAGTTGTCGTCCACGTCGGGCGTTCCGTCGTTGTCGCTGTCGGTGGTCGGCTCGGTGACGTTGTTGTCGTCGCAGGCGTCGCCCAGCCCGTCTCCGTCGCTATCGCGCTGCGAAGCGTTCGGGTCGTCGGGGCAGTTGTCGTTCGCGTCGGGGACGCCGTCGAGGTCGCTGTCGGTGGGGCCGGTGACGGTCTCACAGGCGTCTCCGGTGCCGTCGCCGTCGGTATCCGCTTGCGCGGCGTTCGCGACCTCGGGGCAGTTGTCGTCCACGTCGGGAACGCCGTCGCCGTCGCCGTCGGGGCCAGCGGTGTCGTCACAGGCGTCGCCGATGCCGTCGCCGTCGGTGTCGTCTTGGCCCACGTTGGGTACGTCGGGGCAGTTGTCGGACTCGTTGGGGATGGAGTCGTGGTCGCTGTCGGCGCCGGGCTCGGCGCAGACGCTCGGCTCACCGGTGCAGACGAAGCCGTCTTCGACGTCGCAGCTGAAGGTGCAGCCGTCGCCGGCGAGCAGGTTGCCGTCGTCGCAGGCCTCGTCGCCGCGGATGAGCAGGTCGCCGCACATGGGCGAGCAGGTGCTGGCGTCGAGGCCGGATTGGTCACACTGCCAGCCGGACTCGACCTCACAGGTGGGGGAGCAGCCGTCGTCCGCGGCGCTGTTGCCGTCGTCACAGGTCTCGGTGGCGACGACGATGCCGTTGCCGCACTCGGGGCCGGTGCCGTCGATCAGGCAGGCGCTGCAGCCATCGCCGGAGGTGGTGTTGCCGTCATCGCACTGCTCGCCGGGGTCGACGTTGCCGTCGCCGCAGCGCGGTCCGGTGTCTTCGTTGGTGCAGGTGGCGGAGCAGCCATCGCCGGCGGTGGTGTTGCCGTCGTCGCATTGCTCGGCGCCCTCGCGGGTGCCGTTGCCGCACACGGGCACGGTGGCTTCGTTGGTGCAGATGGCGGAGCAGCCGTCGCCGTTGGCGGTGTTTCCGTCGTCGCACTGCTCGCCGGCGTCGAGGGTGCCGTTGCCGCAGGTGGGCGTGGGCTCTTCGGTGGTGCAGATGGCGGAGCAGCCGTCACCGCCGGTGGTGTTACCGTCGTCGCACTCCTCAGCGCCTTCGCGGGTGCCATTGCCGCAGCGGGGCTCGAGCGCGCAGGTGGACGAGCAGCCGTCGCCGTTGATCAAGTTGCCGTCATCGCAGGCCTCGGTGCCCACTTGGTTGCCGTCGCCGCAGATGCCGCGGCAGGCGAAGTCGGGCACGGGGCAGGTCCAGCCCGTTTCGAGGGTGCACGTGGCAGAGCAGCCGTCGCCGGCGGTGGTGTTTCCGTCGTCGCAGGCCTCGGTGCCGGTTAGAGCGCCGTTGCCGCACACGTCGCCTTCGAAACGGCAGGCGGTGGAGCAGCCATCGCCGTTGACGGCGTTTCCGTCGTCGCACTCTTCGCCGTTGGCGACGGAGCCGTTGCCGCAGAAGTCGATGGTGACGTTGGCGGAGATCTCGAGCTCGTAGTTGCCGCAGTCCGTTCCGTAGCCGGTCACGTATACGACGATCTCTTCGCCGGCGGTCAGGGTGACGCCGATCTCGGAGAACTCGTTGGCCGGGTCGAAGAAGCCGCCCGAGTCGATGTCGTCGTCGCAGTCGAGTTGCGTGCCGCCGCAGCTGGAGCGCGCGTAGAGCACGGTGTCGAAGCTGCTGCCGCCGGTGTCGGTCGAGAAGTAGTACGTGCCGTCACGCGGTGCGATGTAGCCGATGGCGACTTCGGGCGCGGAGGTGGAGGCGCAGCTGGGCTCGGCGTCGTCGTTGGATCCCAAGCACGAGTTGCCGGTGATGAATCCGCGACCGGAGTACGTGTTCACGGGGCACTGCGCCGCCGCGTCGCTCGCTCCGAGCCAGGCGAACGCCACGGTGACGAAGAGCGCGCTGAGAACGAAGATGTGGAACTGGCGATAACCGGACATACAGAACTCGGCGCTAAGAAGTGTGGCCATAGGCCCCGACCAACGCGCGGCGTAAAGGATGCCAGCGTTTTGATCAACTGCAAATCTCGTCCAGAGGCGCGAAACTGCTGGAGTATTGGGGATTCAAGTCGTGCAGCGTGCCCATGTGGGAGCGTGGGCGACGATGTATCGATGGCACACAATGGCACCTACCGCCAACTCTCGATGCGGGCCCGGTGGATGAATGCGGGCGGCCGAATCGCGAATGACGACGGGCGATAGTGCGCGTTACGATTTGCCGCGCTAAGGGCCGTATTCTCTGACCGCGCCTTTCCGAACCGACCGAACGACTTAGGACCCGTGCCATGACCGTGTCACCGACTGAAATCCATCTCCGCGAAGCGGACAGCGTCCTCGCCATCCAATGGAGCGACGGCAGCTCGAACGAGTTCGCCCTCGCCTACCTGCGTGGCTGGTGCCCGTGCGCACATTGCCAGGGCCACTTTGTGATGGAGAAACGCTTCATTACGGACGTGGACCTGACGCTGAGCGACGTGCAGGCCGTAGGCTCGTACGCCGTGCGGCTGGTGTGGGGCGACGGCCACCAGAGCGGCATCTTCGCGTTCGATTACCTGCTCGAGATCGCCAAGACGGCGCCCGGGGAAGGCCCGAGCAACGCTGAGCTGTTGGCATCGTGAGCGGCGCGGCGTCGAGCGAAACCCCGGAGGCGGCCGCCCAGGCGCCTTCCGCTAGCGCGGGCGCAGGGAAGCCGAGCTGGCGGGTGCGGGCGCGACGGTGGCTGGTCGATCTCACGCTGTTCGCGCTGGTGCTGCTCGCGGTTGGATTCTGGCAGCGGCGCAATCTGTTGCCTGCCAACGACGGCCCGGCGCCGCAGATGTTGGTGCACACGCTGGAGGGCGCGCCGGTGACCCTCGCGGATTTCGCGGGCCAGCCGGTGCAGCTGCACTTCTGGGGCACGTGGTGCAGCGTCTGCCGGCGGGAGCACGGGGCGCTGAACGCGGTGCATGCCGCCAACGAGGGCTCCAACCGCACGCTGCTGGCGATCGCGGTCGACTCGGGCACGGCGGAAGAGCTGCGGGCCTACGTCGACGAAAACGACCTGGCGTATCGCGTGCTCATCGACGACGGCTCCGCCGCGGCGGCGTACCAAGTGAACACGTTCCCGACGAACTACTACCTGAACGCCGAGCACGAGATCGCTTCGCGAGACGTCGGGATGGCGTCGCGGTGGGGCATGCGTCTGCGCGGGTGGAGCGCCGCGCGCTGACGCCCAGCGCCGAATGCTGCAGCGCGTGCTTCAGCGCCTAATGCTGCAGCATCTGCTTGCGGTAGTCCGGCGCGTCGATCTCGAACACGTCGCACATCTCGAGCAGGCGGGAGAACATGCGGGCGCCGATGCGGTCTTCGAGCGTGGTCACTTCGAACCGCTCTCGTGAGCTGGCGCCGGTGCGGGCGGCGAACACGGGGTAGTTCGACGTGAAGAACGTGCTGACCTGAGCGTTGTAACGCTTGGACACCAGCTCATCGAGTACCGCGAGCTGCCAGTCGGTGGTGAGGCCTTTGCCCATCTCGTCGATGACCAGGACGGGCGCGTCGACGACGCTGCCGAGCACGTTGGAGCCGCTGGAGTTCTTATCGAATCCCTCGCGCAGCTCGGCGAGCAGGTGGGTGAACTCCACGAACCGGGTGGCGATGCCGTTCTCAAGCGTGAGTTCGCGGACGAGGCCTGCCATGAGGTGGGTTTTTCCGCAGCCGACGGGGCCGATGAGGCCGATGCCGCGGCTTCCGGGCTCGAAGCCGTGGGTGCGTTTCACCAGATCGAGGGCGGCCCGTTTGACGTTCGCGTTGCTCATGTCCGTGCCGATGTCGACGGCAGCGCCGTGGGCGTCGAGGGCGCCCGCGGGCATGGAGCCGAGGCTGGCTTGGGCGTAGCGGCGCGGCACGCGGGCGGCGTTGAACAGGTCGATGCGCTGGTCCACCTGGAGACACACGCAGGGCACGCTGGTGGGGGCGCCCGTCCAGTCATCCACAAAGGAGTATCCAGAGCCGCCGCACTCGTCGCAGCTCTGGAAGCAGGTGGGGCAGCGGCGGGCGAGGGTTTGGCGCCGTCCCTCGACGGTGACGACCCGCTTGTTAAGGCAGGTTCGGCAGGCGTCGGTGGGTTGGTTGCGCTGTGCGAAATCGATCAGTCTGGACATGTTCACCATCTAGCGCGCGGGCGGCGCGGGTGTCGAGCACAGAGGTTTCTTGGGCTGCGGTTCCTTTCGGCTGTGCAGCCATTGCCTACGGGGCGGGCTTCCGGGAATGGGGTGCCAAAAACGACGAACGGAGCGCCGAAGCGCTCCGTTGTCGAAGGGTTGTCCCTAGAACTACATCGCGCAGGAAGCGGCGTTGAAGATCTTGGCGAACGTTCCGCCGTTTCCGCCCTGGCTGCCGATGAGGCACCAGCCGGAGCTGATGGCCGCGGCGTTGGCCGGGGTGGCGAGCGACGAGTCGGACGTGACGTACACGTCGTAGGCGTCGGGACGCGCGGTCGAAGCGGACTCGCAGTTGTCCTGGTTCACTTCGATGACGTTGATGGTGTCGTTCGTGACGAACTCCGCACCGAACTTGACGACGATGAAGCCACCGTCGGCGCCGAGCGCGACGTAGCCGGGGTTGAGGTCGAGGTCACAATCGGCGGCCGAAGCGCCGGTGGTGTCCTGGACGAGCACGGCCGAGGCGAACGTGCTGACCGGGCGGGTGTTGTCCTCGTCACCGGCGGCGCCCTGGAGGGACGACTCGACGGACGCGGGGAAGACGTTGCTGCCGGACTGCGTCACGAAGATCGCGTCGACGTCGGGACCCGGGTTCGGGTTGTTGAGCGCGTCGTCGCCGGTGGCGCGCGACACGACGGCCACGTACAGGTACGGCTCGGCGGTCACGACGGTACACTCACCGTCGATGCACTGTCCGTCGTCCACACACTCGGTGCCGTCGGTGCAGGCGATTTCACAGACGGCGGTGCCGCTGGTGTCGTCGCAGGTGTAGGCGCCACAATCGGTGTCGGCGCAGGTCGCGGTCTGAGCGGCACATACGGCGGCTCCGGTGGCGTCCGTCGAGGCGACGAAGCCGGGGGCGCAGCCGTCGGTCGGCGTGGCCGAGCAGATGCCGGTGAGGGCGCCTTCGTCGACGAGGCAGGCGTAGCCCGCGCAGTCCGACGCGGCCGTCAGGGCCGTGCAGGAGACTTCTTCGGTGTCACAGCCCATGAGGGCTCCGCCAGCGATCGCGAGGGACATCAGGTAGAAAATATTGCGCTTCATGCTCGTTACCTTTCGGTGCGGGGAAAATGCGGACGGGGCCGATTGTTTTCGGGATTCCGTCTGATAGCTTGATGGGTGAGTGCGTGTCAAATCTGAATCGACACGCTAGTGGTGTGCGTTCACACGACCCTCCGGGGCGGTGCTTTATCCAAAGCCTGTAGTGGATGCAATGCCTTCCGTGACAAGAAAACTACGATCCGATGAAGTTCGTCTGAGGTTCGATCCTGCGGCATTTGAGTTCGCGGACACCGCGCAACTCCCCGAGCCGAACCGCCTGTTTGGACAAGAACTTGCCGTCGACGCGATCGAGTTCGCGTTCGGCGTAGACAGCGGCGACTTCCACCTGTTTGCCGCCGGCCCGTCGGGTACCGGGCGCACGACTGTGGTTAAATCGATGGCGGCCCAAGCGGCCCGCAAACGGCCTGTGCCGCCCGACCTGTGCTGCGTATACAACTTCCGAGAGCCGTCGAATCCGCGCATCATTCGCCTGCCCGCGGGCTCCGGGCGCGTGTTCGCCGCCGAGCTCAGCCGGTTCGCCGAGATCGTGCGTAAGGCGGTGCCTACCGAACTCAGCTCGCGCGACTTCAGAGCGCGGCACCAGTCGATCATCGAAGACCATATCGACGCGCGGCGTGTGCACTTCGAGAAGCTCGAGGCGAGCGCCAAGCTCGTGGGCATCCACGTGGAGGACACGCCCAACAACGTGCACCTGCTGCCGCTGACCGAGGCCGGCCAGGCCATGACGGAGGAGGAGTACGACGCGCTTGAGGACGCCGAGCACAAGGCGATCGAGGAGCGCGAGCGCAGCCTGCGCGACGACATCCTGGAATACCTGGACGCGACGCAGCGGCTGCAGGACGACGCCGAACGCAACATCGACGAGCTGGAGCGCAGCTGGATCTCGCGCGTGCTGGAGTCGCGGCTTAATCACATCCGCGAGACGCTGCGCTTTAACGACGTGCACGACTGGCTCGACGACCTGCTGGAGGACGTGCTCGATACGCTCGACTCGTTCCTGCCGGAGACGGAAGAGGACGGCGGACTGGCGCAAGCGCTGCGTGGCCCGCGGGCGCCGGTGGAGCGGTACGACGTGAACGTGATCGTCGACAACGAGGACCTGGAGGGCGCCCCGGTGGTGCTCGAGCTCAACCCCACATACGCGACGCTCATTGGTAAGGTAGAGCGTCGGGTGTCGTTCGGCGCCATGGAGACCAATCACACGCTGGTGCGGGCGGGCGCGTTGCACCGCGCGAACGGCGGTATTTTGATCGTCGACGCGGCCGAGCTCGTGTCGCATCCGCACGCGTACCCGGCGCTCAAGCGGGCGCTTCGCGAGGGCGTGCTCACCATCCAAGACCCGGAAGATCCGTCGGGCGTGAGCACCGCGTCGCTGACGCCGGAGTCGGTGCCGATCAAGCTGCAGGTGGTGCTCATCGGGTCGCTGGACGACTATATTGTACTGCGCGACCTGGACCCCGAGTTCGCCAAGCTCGTGAAGGTCCGCGCCGACTTCGAGGACGCGACGGACCTGACGGACGACAGCGCGATGGGCATCGCGCGGTTCATCGGTTCGGTGTGTAGAGAGCGGAATTTGCTGCACTTTTCGGCGGGCGGCGTGGCTGCGCTCATCGAGACTGGCGCGCGGCTCGCGGGCCGCACCGACGAGGTGACCCTGCGCCTGGACGCCGTGCGCACGCTCATCGTGGAGGCGGATTACTGGGCGCGTAAAGACAACGCCCCGCGCGTTGAGCGCGTGCACGTCGAGAAGACGGACGTGAAGAAGCGGGAGCGGTCGAGCCTGTTCCTGCGGCGCACGCTGAAGGCGTTCCAGCGCAAGAGCCTGCTGATCTCGGTCGACGGCCGGCGCGTGGGCCAGGTGAACGGCCTGGCCGTGCTCGGCGTGGGCGACATCCTGTTCGGCATGCCGGCGCGCATCACCTGCAAGACGTTTGTGGGCGACAAGGGCGTGGTGAACATCGAGCGCGAGAGCGAGCTGTCCGGGCAGATTCACTCCAAAGCGGTGCTGATCCTGAACGGGTTCATCGGCTGGAAGTACGCGCAGAATCAGCGGCTTTCGCTGGGCGCGAGCATCACGTTTGAGCAGAACTACTCGCTCATCGAGGGTGACTCGGCGTCGATCGCGGAGCTCGCGGCGCTGGCTTCAAGCCTGTCGGGCATCCACGTGCGGCAGGACATGGCGGTGACGGGATCGATGAGCCAGCACGGGGAGGTGCAGCCCATCGGCGGCGTCAACGAGAAGGTCGAGGGGTACTACCGCGTGTGCAGCTTGGACGGTCTGACCGGCGAGCAAGGCGTGGTGATCCCGATGCAGAACGTGGCGGATCTGAACTTGGCGCAAGACGTCGCCGAGGCGATCGCGGACGGCCGATTCCACGTTTGGGCGGTGAGCACGGTCGACGAGGCGTTGGCGCTGCTGCTCGACGCGACGCCGGACACGATCCACGCGCAGGTGAGCGCGCGGCTGGCCGAAATGGCGAGCGCGGTGAACGAAAGCGCAAGTCAGTAGCCGTTCCGCCGGGGTGGCAGTATGCTGCGGGGGTGCCATCCTTGAACATGACATCGTTCTTTCGCGACGTGCCTGTGTTTGCGTTGCTGAGCCCCACGGAGCTCAGCGCGCTCGTACGGGAGCTGGACCGTTTTGACCGGCAGCCCGGCGAGCGGTTGTTTGCGCAGGGCGACGCCAGCGATGGCATGTATGTGATCGAGCGGGGCGAGGTCGGCGTGTTCACGCAGAAGCGCACCGGCGAGCGCGTGCTGCTGGCCGAGCTGGGCAACGGCGCGGTCATCGGCGAGTTGTCGCTCATCGACGGCGAGCCGCGCTCCGCGTTGGTCGAGACCGTCGCCGCCACGACCGGGTACTTCCTGAGCCGCGCCAAGTTCGACGTCATGCGACGCAACTGGGACCTGGCCGCGTACAAGCTCGTGTTCGCGCTCGGCCGCACCCTCGAGGAGCGTCGCCGCGTGACCGAGCAGCGGGTGCGGGCGCTCATCAACGAGGCGGACGCGGGCGACCTCGGCGACCGGGAGCTCAAGGAGCTCTTCGGCAGCATCCTGAAGGGGTAGCCATGCGCGAAGCCAACACATCGCAGTCCAACGTGCCGTGGTACCCCGCCCTGTGGCGCGTGGCCCCGTTCGACGCGTTCTCCGAAGACGAGCGCGCGGCGCTGCTCAAGTACGCCGAGCTGCGCACGTTCGCTGCCGGTGAGACCATCTACGAGCCCGGCGACGCCGCCGCGGGCGCCTACATTTTACTCTCTGGCGAGGCCCAGCTCTCCGACCCGCTGATGGACACCGTCGGCGGCGAGAGCTTGCCCGTCACCGTGGTCGGCACGCTGATCTCCAAGAGCTCGCTGCTCGAGGGCTTCAAGCACCGACACCGCTTCACGGCGGTCACTGAGACGCGGGCGCTGCGGCTGTCCCGCGCGGAGTTTGTCGCGCGGTTCGAAGCCGGCGACACCTTTGCCCTGCGGCTGCTCGACTTTGTGGTCGTCAGCGGCAGCGCAGAAGTCCGCGAGCTCAACGACGCCATCCAATCGTTGCTCGGCGCGAATTGACGGATCGGCCGCCCAGCGCGGCGCTCGAGCCCATCAACCGCAGCGGAGGCCCCTTCGGTGCTTGGGCCGACGTGCCCCTCGAGCAATGGAACGACTGGCGTTGGCAGCAGGCCAACCGTCTGCGTCGGCTCGATGACGTGGAGCGCGCGGTGGGCCTGTCCGAAGCGGAGCGCAACGCGTTCACCGCCTCCGCGGGGCTGTTCGATGTCGCCATCACGCCGTACTACGCCAGCCTGATGCGGGACGGCCTGTGCCCCATCCGCGCCCAGTCGCTGCCCGACGCCGGCGAGCTGCTCACGTACGACTTCGAGCGTGAGGACCCGCTGGCCGAAGAGGCGCACATGCCGGTGCCGGGCATCACGCACCGCTACCCCGACCGCGTGCTGTTCTACGTGACGCACAACTGCCCGGTGTACTGCCGGCACTGCACGCGCAAACGCAAAGTGGCGGACCCGACGTCGACGGCCAGCCGCTCGCAGGTCGACGAGAGCATCGCGTACATCGCGCGGACGCCGGCCGTGCGCGACGTGCTGTTGTCCGGCGGCGACCCGCTGACGCTGTCCGACGGCAAGCTGGCCGAGATCTTTGAGCGGCTGTCGGCGATCGAGCACGTGGAAGTGCTGCGACTGGGCACGCGCAACCCGGTCACGCTGCCGCAGCGCATCACGCCAGCGCTGGCCGAGGTGCTGCGCAACGTGCGGCCGCTGTACGTGCACACGCACTTCAACCATCCGGCGGAGTGTACGGACGAAGCGGCGCGCGCGCTGGAGCTGTTGGCCGACGCGGGCTGCGTGCTCGGCAACCAGATGGTGCTGCTGCGCGGGGTCAACGACGACCCGGAGACGGTGCTCACCATGAACCGCTGGCTGCTGCGCCACCGCTGCCGGCCGTACTACATGCTGCAGGCGGACATGGCGCAGGGCATCTCGCACTTCCGCACGCCGCTGTCGCGGGGGCGCGAGATCATCGACCACCTGCGCGGGCGCATCTCAGGCATGGGCGTACCGCACTTTGTGGTGGACCTGCCGGGCGGCGGCGGCAAGATCTCGCTGACGCCGGAGTACGAGGTTCGCCGCGAGGGAAATCAGGTGTGGTTCCGGAATGGATTCGGGGAACAGTTCCTGTTCGACGACGTGGGCGCAGAATAGCGTGCCGTTTTGCGCCCTTTGGGTCGCACGTCGCCTAGAACACGTTCTCCCCGCCGGTCGTCTCGCGCACGTAACTCATTGTTACGTTTAGACAAGTGGCATTTGGAACGCCGGATCTTTTCGTGTCAGAAATTCGATGCGGGCGTATGAAAAAAGTGCGTGGGTGTTGTTGACAGGCATCTTCGCCCCCCTATAGTGACGGCCCGATTAACCGGTACGACCGTATGGGTTCCATGATCCCAGAGAGCGTCATCGATGAGATTCGCGACCGCGCGGACATCGTAGACGTAGTGGGCGAACACGTTCGCCTGAAACGCAAAGGAGGCCGCTTCTGGGGCCTCTGTCCGTTTCATGGGGAGAAGTCCCCCTCGTTCACGGTCAACCCCGAGCGGAACATGTACTATTGCTTCGGCTGCGGTGCCGGCGGCAACGTGTACAAGTTCCTGATGCAGCACGAGGGGCTTAGCTTTCCGGAGGCTGTGCGTAAGCTCGGCGACCGGCTCGGCATCGACATTCCGGAGTCCAGCGGAGACGCCGCGGCGGCCGGAAAACGGCGCGAAGCACGCGATATTTACTTCGAGGCCACGGACCTGGCGCAGCGGTACTTCCGCGCGCTCATGACGTCGGGCCGGTACGACGCGCCGCTCGCGTATCTCAAAGAGCGCGGCATCGATGACGACACGGCCGAGCTGTTCGGCCTGGGTTACGCGCCGGATTCGTGGTCGGCGATGGTGGACGCGCTCGGCAAGCGCGGCATCCCGAGCCAGACGCTGGAGATGGCGGGCTTGGCGCAGCCGCAGCGCAACGGCACGGGGCACATCGACCGCTTCCGCAACCGCGTCATGTTCCCGATCTCGAACATGTCGCGCAAGGTGCTGGCGTTCAGCGGCCGCGCGCTCAGCGCCGAAGAGCGCGCCAAGTACGTGAACTCGCCGGAGACGGACTTTTATACCAAGGGCAACGAGCTGTACGGCCTGCACGTGGCCCACCGCGAGATTCGCGCGCAGGGCACGGCGGTGCTGGTCGAGGGCAACTTCGACGTGGTGTCGCTGCACGCGCGCGGGCTCGGCCATGTGTGCGCCCCCCTGGGCACTGCGCTCACGGAGCGTCAGGCGCGGCTGCTCAAGCGGTACACCGACCGCGTGGTGCTGCTGTTCGACGCCGACAGCGCCGGTCAAAAGGCGGCCACCAAGGCGCTGGGCGTGCTGCTGGCGGCCGACATCCCGCAGGTGCTGCTCGGCGAGCTTCCGCAGGGGACTGACCCCGACGACTACGTGCGCAGCGAGGGCGCCGACGCGCTGCGCCGGTTGATCGACCAGTCGCGGCCGATGCTCGACGTGCGCATCAACGAGGCGATCGCGCCGGCGGCGGGCAAGTCCGACCCGGTGCTCAAGCGGGTGGCGGCGGACCATGTGGCCGAGCTGCTCTCGCCGCTGCCGGACGGGCTGGTTCGCAAGGGATACGTGCAGCTGGCGGCCCAACGGCTGGAGCTGACGGAGGCCGTGCTCGAGGAGCACCTTCGTTCGGGCGTGCGGTATACGCCGCCGCGCCGCGAAGAGGAGCCGCCGCCGATCGAGACGGCCCACATGGGGACCGACGCGCCGCCGCCAGAGATTCCGGTCAAGCCGTTCGACGCGCACGAATCGACGCTGGTGGACGTGCTCTCGGCGCGCCCGGACCTGCTCGAGGTGGTGTACCGCGAGGAGATTCACCACGTGATCACGCACCCGGAGCTCTCGGAGTTTGTGGAGTGCGCGGCGGTGAGTTGGACCACGCAGGGCGAGCCGAGCTTCTCGGACGCGATCGAGTCGTGCCCTTCCCGTTCGCTGCAATCCGCGCTGATGGCTGCGTTGGTGGCGGAGCGCGGATTGACGGACGTCCAGGTCGAGGAAGCGTTCTACGACACCATTCGCAACCTGAAGATCCGCTGGCTTCGCCGTGAGATGCGGCGGGTGGCGGAGTCTGTGCGGAGTGAGCAGGACTTCGAGGCGCAGGTCGCGCTCATGGAGCGCCAGCGGATGCTCGAACGTCACCTGTCCGAACTGCAGATGCAAACGGCCGGGCTCGAAGGCAGCCCCGCGGCTTAGAATTGGCCTTGACCCCACCTATACGACACCTTACCAACCCGACTTTCGTGCGCCAGACCCGGCGCTGAGAGCCCCACCAGACGCGAGCCTTGATGACCAGCACCGCCAAGCGGAAGGAACTGCAACAGCTCATTGCCATGGGCAAGAACAAGGGCTTCTTGACCTTGTCCGAGGTGAACGACGCCTTGCCCCCCGACGTGTTCTCGCCCGAGGACATCGACGACATGATGATGATGTTCGTGCAACTCGACATCCGAGTTGTCGACGAAGCCAAAGAGGACCTGCCGGAGGCCCGCTCGCGTTCGGGACAGACCACGCCGGACGGCAAGGCGATCCGTCGCCGGCCCGCAGAGACCGCGGAGTTCGTGGCGTCGTCCGACGACGACGGCTTGGCGCGTACGAGCGACCCGGTGCGCATGTACCTGCGCAAGATGGGCTCCGTCTCGCTGCTCACCCGCGAGGGCGAGGTCGAGATCGCGAAGCGCATCGAAGAAGGCGAGACGATGGTCATCTCGGCCATCATGAACTCGTCGTTCGGTGTCCGCGAAGTGCTGGAGATCGGCGACGCGCTCAAGCGTGGCCGCGCCAAGTACAAAGAAGTGTACCGGGAGCCTCCCTTCGTAGAAGGCGAAGAGGCTCCGAACTTCGAAGCGATCCACGCCGAATCGATCGTGTTCATCGACGAGGTTCGTCGCTGCGACATCGAGATTCGCCGTGTGGAGCGTCAGCTGCGCTCCAAGAAGCTGTCGGACGCCAAGGCCCGCAAGCTCCGCGAGCAGCTCAAGTCGAAGAAGTCGGAGATCTACGACGCGATGCGCTCGGTGCGTTTGTCGAAGCGTCAGATCGACCGGATCGCGCTTCGCATCCAAGCGGCGATCGGCACGGTCGACCAGGCGGCGCGTGAGCTGAAGCAGTTCGAGACCCGCTCCAAGCGCAGCTACGACGAAGTTCGCGAGCTGGCGGAGATGGTCCGGCACACGCCGGTCAAGGGCGCCCGCGCGCTGGCCGAGATGCGTCTGGACCGCGAGACGGTGTTCGAGTGGGAGAGCGCCATGGTCGGCTGCCGTCGGCGTATGCGCCGCGTAGAGCTTGAGGCCGCTCAGTCCATGGAGAGCCTGGTTCTCACGTACCAAGCCATCAAGGTGGGCCTGGAGATCGCCGAGATCGCGAAGAGCGAGCTGGTGGAAGCCAACCTCCGCTTGGTGGTCTCGATCGCCAAGAAGTACACGAACCGTGGTTTGCAGTTCTTGGACCTGATTCAAGAGGGCAACATTGGCCTCATGAAGGCGGTCGACAAGTTCGAGTACCGCCGCGGCTACAAGTTCTCGACGTACGCGACGTGGTGGATTCGCCAAGCGATCACCCGTGCGATCGCGGACCAGGCGCGGACGATCCGCATCCCGGTCCACATGATCGAGACGATCAACAAGCTGATCCGTACGCAGCGTTACCTCGTCCAGGAGCTCGGCCGCGAGCCCACTCCGGAAGAGATCGCTGAGAAGATGGAGATGCCGGTCGAGAAGATCCGTAAGGTGCTCCGCATCGCCAAGGAGCCGATCTCGCTGGAGACGCCCATCGGTGAGGAAGAGGACTCGAGCCTCGGAGACTTCATCGAGGACAAGAACGCGATCTCGCCGAGCGAGGCTGCGATTGGCCGCAACCTGTCGAGCACGACGCGCAAGGTGCTGTCTTCTCTCACGCCGCGTGAGGAGAAGGTGCTGCGCATGCGCTTCGGCATTGGCGAGAAGAGCGACCACACCCTTGAGGAAGTGGGCCAGGACTTCGACGTCACGCGCGAGCGCATCCGTCAGATCGAGGCGAAGGCGCTTCGCAAACTGCGGCACCCGAGCCGCGCGAAGCAGCTGAAGAGCTTCATGGAGAGCTAAGCCACGACGGCGCCCTCGGGCCCCCAGAAATCGCACCAGCGCTGTTGATCTGGTGCGGGTAGTTGGGGTAAGGAGGGCGCCGGTTTAGACTCGCTGCAAAGCGATGGGCCTATAGCTCAGTTGGTTAGAGCCGCCCGCTCATAACGGGCTGGTCCCTGGTTCGAGTCCAGGTGGGCCCACTGAGTTCCGTTCGACATCGATTCGCCCCGCGCGAATCCCCGTCCGACCCCGATTGTTCGCCGCGCGCGAACGCTCGTC
Organism: uncultured Myxococcales bacterium; assembly: GCA_965367675.1. Lineage (GTDB taxonomy): Bacteria > Myxococcota_A > Bradymonadia > REDH01 > REDH01 > CBDUJZ01. Next base: position 27,152 of record CBDUJZ010000046.1, read on the forward strand.
CCAACCCCGACTTCAACTGCGACAGCCGACGAACCAGAGTGAGCGCTTCGACCAGGAACCTCGTCACGAGCTTCCCCTCCAAGCAGAGCTCAAGTTCCACACCGCCACGGTGTGCTGAACACACCTAGCGCCCCGCACGGGCGCTTTGTTCGTTTTGGCTTCGCGAATCTAAGTACCCGAAAACAATTCTTTTTTCACCGAATGACGAGGTAGACCGTGCAGCAGGAAATCGCACTATTGAAGGATCTTCAGGGCTTCGATCTTGAGATCGAGGCCATCCACGATACGACGATCAAGCTGCGCGAAGGCTTGGAAGAGCTCGTGGCCATCCACGCCAAGCTCTCCAGCGGGCTGGAGCTGCAGAAGACGCAGCTCGAAGAGACCCGCGCGCTGATGCGTGACAAGGAGATCGAGCTGGAGACCAACGGCGACCGCTACGAGCAATCGAAGGCCAAGCTGAACCAGGTCTCCAACACCCGCGAGTACAACGCGCTGGAGCGTGAGATGGATTCGCTTCGCAAGATGCGCGCCCAGCTCGAGGAAGAGCGCGACTCGCTGAAGGAAGCCGTCGAGGGCTACGAGGCCGACGTCGCCGAAAAGGCGGAGAAGACCACCGAGGTCGAGAAGCAGATCAAGGTCGAGGAGAAGGCGATCGAGAACGAGACCAAGAAGTCTGGTTCCAGCGTCGAGGCCCTGCGCGACAAGCGCGAGTCGCTCAAGAAGAAGCTCGATAAGACGCTCGCGCGTCGCTACGAGTTCATCTCGAGCCGCCGACCCGGCGCCGCGGTGGTTTCCGCGTCCGACGGTGTCTGCTCCGGCTGCCACATGCGCATGCCGCCCCAGCTGTTCAACGAGCTGCAAATGGGCCGCCGCGTGATCCAGTGCCCGAGCTGCCAGCGAATCCTCTTCTTCCTGGCCATCGAGCCCGACGAGCCGGTCGAAGAGTAGGAACCGTCCTTCGGGACACGTTTTACAATTTAGGATGGGTGCGCGACCGCTGAGCTTCGGCTTGGAGGAAAGTCCGGGCTCCGCAGAGCAGGATGGTCGCTAACGGCGACCGGGGGTAACCCTAGGGAAAGTGCCACAGAAAACAGACCGCCGTCCGGCCCTTCGGGGTGACGGTAAGGGTGAAAAGGTGGGGTAAGAGCCCACCGGCCGACCGGTGACGGAAGGCGCATGGTAAACCCCATCCGGAGCAAGATCATATAGGGGCGCGGGCTGCTCGCTCGATCGCCCTGGGTAGATCGCTTGAGGCCGTCGGCAACGACGGATCCAGATGAATGGTCGCGAGCCTCACTTCGGTGAGGAGACAGAACCCGGCTTACAGCCCATCCTTGACGCCGCCCGTGCTTACGCACGGGCGGTTGTCGTTTTTGGCGGGGCGCACTGCCCCTCACGCCACGAGGACCGGTCGCGCGCTAGGCGGCGATGCCGAGCCGCGCCTTGAGGTCCTTCTTCTCGTCGGTGTGCTTGAGCGCCTCGAGGGGCTCGATCGCACGCGAGCGGACCAGCTCCCAGAGCTCGTCGTTGAGCTGGCGGTGGCCCTCGCTCCGGTTGGTCGTCATGACCGTCGCGATCTGGTGGTTCTTGCCCTGTCGGATGCAGTTTCCGACCGCCGATCCGCCGACGAGGACTTCGTACGCGGCGACACGGCCGCCGCCGATTCGCTTGGCCAAGTGCTGGCTGATGACGCCCTTGAGCATGTCGGCGAGCACGGAGCGGACCTGGTTGTGCTGGTCCACCGGGAACATGTCGATGATGCGGTCGACGGTGCCGATGGCGGTCGAGGTGTGGAGCGTGCCGAACACCAAGTGACCGGTTTGCGCGGTCTTGAGCGCCAGCTCGAGCGTCTCGCGGTCGCGAAGCTCACCGACGAGGACAATGTCGGGGTCTTCGCGGAGCGAGGCGCGCAGGCCGCGGGTGAAGCTGGTGGTGTTGTTGCCGACTTCGCGCTGGGTAACGAGCGCCATGCGGCTCTGGTGGATGTACTCGATGGGGTCTTCGAGCGTGACGACGTGCGCGCGGCGCGTGTTGTTCACGTGGTCAATCATGGCCGCGAGCGTGGTCGACTTGCCGGAGCCGGTGGGTCCACACACGAGCACGAGGCCTTGGTGTAGGTCGCAGAAGGCTCGGGCAGACGCGGGCAGGCCCAGCTTCTCCATGCTCCACACCTGCATGGGGATGATACGCAGCACAGCGCCGACGCCGTTGTCGCCGCGGTACACGTTGGCGCGGAAGCGGGCCATGCCATCGACCGAGAACGCGAAGTCGCAGTCGTGGTGCTTGTTGAACTCGGCGATCGCCGTCTCGGGCATCACGGGCTCGAACAGGTCGAGCGCCTCTTCCTCGCCCATGGGCGGGAACTCCTCGAGCTCGAACAGGTCGCCGTCGATGCGCCAGCGTGGGCGCTTGCCCGGCGACAGGTGCAAGTCGGATGCGTTGGCTGCGGGCATGCGCTCGAGGATGGTGCGGATCGCCTCCATCTGGGAGATCTTCGCGACCACGGAGCGGTGGCTGCCGCTGGGTTTGCGCTTGCGCTGGCGGGCGATCCGGCGCGTCTCGTGGGCCTCTTCGGACGTGGTCAGCGCGACGGACAGGGGGATGCCCGGAGCCGCCGCCATGGGCGCAGGTGCAGGAGCAGCCACGGGAGCCGCGGCCGGCGCCGGCGGCGCCAGATTGAACGTGGTGAGCAGCCGATCGAAGTCGGACATGCGCAACCGCAACACCCGCAGTTCCAAGTCGCCCAGCGACGCGCGCACCCGCTGCGTGAGCTCGTGGCTCGGCGGATCCACAAAGCCGACGGTGACCTCGCGCGCGTCCATCCCGATGGGGATGAGGCGGTACTTGAGGATCGCGTCGGTGGGGATGAGCTTGACCATCTCCGCGGTCGGCAGGATGTCGTGGGGCGCGGCGACCGGGAAGCCCACGCGGGCGCGGGCCTCGACGAGGCGCTCGCTCACCGACTTGGACAGCACCTGCGAGAAGCCGGGCAGCCGCTCCATGAGGTAGCGGAAGCCCTTGGCGCCGAACTCCAGCGCGTAGGTCTGCTTGGTGCAAACGACGGACTCGGTGCGCGGCTTCTCAAGGAGCATGCCGAGCTCGCCGACGATCTCGTTCGCCTTTACAGACGCGACCTCGACCTGCTCGCCGGTGGTACCGTCCTGCACGCTGGTGACGGCCTCGCCCATGAGCAGCATCCAGAACGCCTCGGGCCTGTCGCCCATGGTGAGGATGTGCTCGCCCGCGCCGTACTCTTGCAGCTTGGCAAGCGAGGCGACCTTGTCGAGTGAGTTAACGTCAACGCTCGCGAAGAGCTCTGACTGACGAAACGCGTTGACGACCCATTGTTTGAAGTCGCCTTCAATGGGGTGCTCGATCATGGGGTTCCCTTGCCGTTGGGATGATCGACCGGCGTGAACACGCCAGTCCGAAAGAAGGTGGCGTGAGAATACGCCGAGCAGGCAAAAGAACAAAGGAATTCAGGACTTACACACACGCGAGCACACCTGCGCACCCTGGGGCCCATGTGGGCGGCGAACACGCGCGGATGGCTCAGCGGCCCGGAATTCGGTCGGCGAGCTGTTTCCATCGACGCTGAAGCGCGGACCGCTGCAAGCCGATGGCGATAGCCAACAGCACAGCATGCAGTGCGGTAAACGCCCAGAGGATCGGCGTGGGGGTCACGTTGACGCGCTCGAACGCAAAGTACTGCGGGCTGCGCGACCAGCTTGCGATGTCGACGAACAGCGTTGGGAGGATGCCCCAGCCGAGCGCCCAGCGTTCAGTATCTGGCACGCCGGTGAGCGCCAGAACCCACGGGCCGCCGATGCTGAGGATGACGACAAGAACCAGCACCGCGGCAGGCGCCGGCAACGACTTCGAAGGTTCCAGCCGCGCGAGTTCGAACAAAGCGACACACAGCGTGACGGCCAAGACGACGCCGATCGCCCACGCGACCGCCATGCCCACGGAGTAAACGTGGGGCGTGAGCGTCACGGCGGCGGGCAGCACCACGATGGACGTGCACAACGCCGCGAGCGCCGTGCCCGTTTGGTGCCACGGCAGCGGGCCGCGCGTGCGCTTGAGCCGCGACGCGAGGGTGTCCGCAGACGGGGAGACGGCAACGGCGAGAACGAGCACCAGCAGCAAGCCGGCCAACACAACCCACGGGAGCTCGCGGAGGCGGTATGTCAGCGGCAGGCCGGAGTACATGCCGCACTGAAGAACGACGAGCGACAGCACGGTGATGAGGCCGGCGCGTTTGCGCATGAGCGGGACGCCGAGTGTTTGCGCCCGCTCGCGGGTCCCCTCTCGCCAGATGACGCCGAGCACGACGAGCTGCGCCAGGACACCGACCGTGAAGGGCGTGGTGAACGACAGCGCGTCTCCGAACGGTGCTTGGCCGCGGACAAAGGTGGAGAGTTGATACGAACTCTCCACGTAGTTCGGGATGAGCCACACCTGAAACAGCAGGCCGGCTGCCAACATGGACAAGGTCGCCCGCGCTTGGTGTCGCACGTTGAGGCCGAGCCAGCCGATGAGCAGCAACATGGTGCCGTTGGCAAGCCAGGTGTTCACCATCACCGAAAGCATGGCAGACAGGCTGGTGTCCGCGTACGGGTCGAGGACGGAAAAAACGGCGAAGCCCAACGCGATCACGAGCATCGCGCCCAACGCGGGCAGGGCGGCTGCGACGCAGTATCCAAGGAGCAGATCGCGGCGCGATAGGGGCGACAGCCGGAGGGCGTCCAGAACGCCCGACTGTCGTTGCGTAGCGAGCAGGTAGAAAAGATGCGCCGCCGCCGCGCTCGCTAGGAACCACTGCCCCTGACACCACAACCCCGTGAGCACGGGAGACAGCCTCGATTCCGCAAAGTACCCCATCGCTTCGGTGCCCGTCGTTTGCGCGCCGTTAACGGTAACGACGACGTAGACCACCGCGAGCGCAGTCACCCAGCACGTAAGCCGGCCGAGCTTTTGCCACGCGCTCTGCACCACGGGGTTGTTCCACGGGAAGGGCGACGGCAGTGGCTTTCGCTTGTGGCGCTTGGCGGTGGAGGTCGCGCCCAACGGGCGTGTGAGTCCGCGCTGCAGCGCCGACCGCTGCGTTCGGAGCGCGGGAGGGCGGCGGATGGCCCGGAGCAGACCGACCCACGCCAACCCGATGCCTACCAGCAAACAGCTGAGCACGACGGGGGCGGCGGCGAGTAGCCGATCCGGACCTCGCGTGAGCGCGCGTTCGACGTGTGGGCCGACCACGAAGAACGCGCCCGCCACGAGCGCCATCGACGCGGCGACACCCTGGTACGGCCGCGTCGCGACCACGGTGACCCAGGCGGACGCCACCGCAGCGAGCACCCACGCGCTCAGCGTGAGCACCGCGAGCAGCGCGAGGCTCGGCAACATCGAGCCGTCGGAGCCCCAGCGGGTGGTGAACGGGCCGGCGGACCAACCCTCGGTGTACAGCCCCACGTACCCGTCCACGTAGAACCCCAGGCCACCGGCGACAGCGAGCACGAGCGCGGGGAGCGCGAGGGGTCCCAACACGTAGCCGAGCGCGATGTCCGACGGGTGCATCGCCGAGAGGCGCTCGGCGTCGAAGATGCCGGACTTTCGGCGCTGCGCGATGCCGGTGCTCACCAGGATGGGGCTGAGCAAAACGACCGGTAGGATCGTCATCAGCACCACGCCCGCGAAGAGCGACGCGATGGTGTGCCAAGCGACCGCTCCGTCGCGGTGCAGCGCGGTGTCCATCAGGTTGGAGAACAGCGCGCAGAGTCCGACGAGTGTTCCAACGCTGACGATCGCGAGCGCCCAGGGTGCATACCGATGCCGCGCCGGAATCGACGTGCGGAAGATCGGGTTGTCCCGGAGCTTCATGGCGCCTCCGAGAGCAGGAGTTCGAAGCGCTCGCGGGCGCTGATCAAGTACGGAACCACTGCGGTCACGCGGGCTTGTATCCGAAGCGCGCCATCGTCCACGGAGGCGCTCGCCATCGCGCTGTCGGGAGGTGGCCTGCGCCCTAACCCGCTGAACGAGCCGACCTGCGACCCTCGGGCGAGCGCGTTCAGGTCGACGGCTACCACCATTGCGTGGTCCGAAGGGAGTAGGCCCAGCACGACGAGCAGCCGCTGCGCGTCATGGTGAATTGGTTGTGCGGGCTCCAGTTGGTCACGTCGGTCCAGCGTTGACTGGGATCCGATCCGCACCACGCCTGCGTATCGAGTCGACCCGGCCGAAAACGGGCGGTCGCTGACCCAAACACCGGTGGCGTCGGGCGTTTGCCCAGGCGCAGCGGCCAGCGACGCCGCCAAGTTGTGCCACGGCTCGGTGTCTAAGACGGGGAGCACCAGCACCGCCCCCGCGCGCTGAAGGACCCGCCACATAGAGGCCAGATCGGACACGTGAGGGACGATGGAAGACGGCCCACCTTCCGGAGCGCTCAGAAGATTCACCGCGGCACGCTGGTTCAACAACAAGGTCGCGTGGCCGTCGAGCGTGCCCGCGAGCGCGGGGTCATCCAAGGCGGGGTCGAAAGCCAGAAACGAGGGTAGCGA
>CBDUJZ010000047.1:0-32855 GCA_965367675.1 uncultured Myxococcales bacterium
TAGCGAAGCTGCCCGGTGGTTTTGAAGTGCAGCTTGGCGATGCTGTCGAGCACCTGACCGCCGCGGCTCGCGACGAGCGATCGGCCGACCGAGAGCACGGGGGAGCCGGCGCCCTTGGGGATTTCGACGCCGGTCTCTTCGCTGAGCTGCTTCATCCGGTACAGGAACTCGGCGCGCGCGAAGATCGAGGCGCATCCCACGGCGGGGTCTTCTTCGGCGCGGGTCCTCTGCGTAAAGCGCAGTTGCTTGCCCCGCTCCTTGAGCCGGCTGCTGATAATGTCGGCCTTGGAGAACTGGTCGGACAGGATCAGTTCGGCGGTGGTGCCGTTCTCGAGCAGCCCTTCGGCGGCGGTGGCGTGGGCCCACGCGAGCAGCTTGTTCAGGTTTCCTATCTTTCCGTAAAGCGCGTTGTACGCGGGCGGCATCAGCACCACCTTTTCGAACGGAACGATGGCCTTGAGCTGGGCCGCAAGCTTGAGAATCTTGGAGTCCGGGATGCGCTTGGAGTCGCCTACGCCGAGCTCTGCGAGCAGGGGGAGCTGCTCGAGCTCCACACGTGCTGCGACCACGACGAGCGGGCCGAAGTAGTCACCCTTTCCGGTCTCGTCGATGCCGATCCAGGCGGTGGGGTACGGCTTGGGCAGCTTGGCGATCGCGGCGTCGAACCGGGTACCGGTGTTGGGCCCGTCACCGGCGACGGGCTTCTTCGACCCTGCCGCGCCCTTGGACGTCGCGTCAGCGGTGGGTGCGGAAGCGCCGTCACGCGGTTGACCGGCCCACTTGCTGACGGTGCCGCCGAGCTCCTCGACGGCGAGGACCCAGGGCTCCACGTGCTTGCCCTGCAGCACGAGCTTGCCGGACTGATAGTACGTGACGATCGCGTCGCCGCGCGCCTGCCAGTGGGCGTACGCGGCGGACGCGAAGGAGAAGTCACAAGCGGCGAGCTGCTGCTTGAGCGAAGACCCCGCGGTCGCGGAGATCTTCATCGAGACGGTCTGTTGGGACATCGATGACGGGCGTTCGGTCCCTTACGGCGCGGCGAAAGAGACCATCAAGAGGTACGGCGGCACGATGCTAAACGCGAAGCCTTCGACCTCGATCCAGTAGGTGCCGGCCGGCAAGGTCGTGACGAGCAGCGAGCACTCATCTACGCCGCTGTCGTCGTCCTCGTCCATCACTACGTGCGCCTCGTCGAGCAGGATGATGGCGGTGTCAGCCGGGCATTCACCGGCGCCGTCTCCGGTCTCGAGCGTGACGGTCTGCTCCGAGGTGAGCACCAGCTTGTACTGGTTCACATTGCCGGGGAGGATCTGGCCGGTGTAGTTACCGGCGGCGGTGATGTCCGCGTAGACGTCGAGGTCGAGCAGGACCGCGTCCACCGCCGCGCCCGTGGGGCTGTCGAGGGTGAGCACGTATTCGCCGGGAGCGAGGGCGTCGTACTGCAGCGCGGCGCAGTTGCCGATGCCGCTGTTGTCGTCCGATACGACGGTGGCGCCGCCGGCGGTGCGCAGCGTGAGCCGGGTGTCGGCCGGGCAGGCGCCGTCTCCGTCGCTGGTGATCGCGGTGACGCTCGAGGGGTCGTGGAACACGGTGAAGGCGTAGTCGACGCCTTCGCCGGAGCCCCAACCTGCGCGGTAGCGGCCGCCGATGTCGACGGCCTGCGACGCGCGGTAGCACGCGCTGTTACACGTGGTGCCACCGTCGCACTGCTCGCCGGGCTCGTTGATCGAGTTTCCGCACGTGTGCTCGAAGGCGCACGTGTTGTCGCACCCGTCACCGTTGGTGGAGTTGCCGTCTTCGCACTCTTCGAGGCCGGTCACGACGCTGTCGCCGCAGCCGGGCGCGCTGGCCTCATAGCGCAGGTTGTAGTTCTCCAGGCCGCCGGTGGCTTTGCCGATGACGCGGGCCACGTAGCTGCCCGCCGGGAGGAGCTCCGCGATGCGCGAGCACGGCGAGATTCCGGTGGTGTTGTCGTTGTCCTCGACCGGTGTTCCGTCGTCGGTGGTCAGGTACAGGATCGAGTCGCCAGGGCACGCGCCGGCGCCGTCGCCGACCTCGAGCACGATGGACTGCGAGGAGCCGAACGAGAAGCGGAACTCGTCGCCGCCGCCAGTCACAAAGCCGCCGCCGTTGTCACCCTCCATGAGGGGCGCCCACACTTCCGTGTGGAGCGAGAACGGGCCCACGTAGGCCGCCGTCGCGTCGGAGACCGTGGCCGTGTACGAGCCCGGGCTGAGCGTCAACTCGAGCAGCGAGCATTGCCCGAGCAGCGGGTGGTTGTCATTGCTGGCGGAGATTCCGGGGCCGGTGAGCGACAGCACGGTGTCGCCGGGGCACTCGGTCATGGTGCCGGTGGCGAGCGTCACGCGCGTGTTGGGCGCGTGCACCTCGATGGTGAACGTCTGCTCGCCGCCGGGCGCGTACACGCTCGGGTAGACGCCGGTGGTGCTCACGTCGACGCCTTCGATGTAGCAGATGGAGCTGCAGCCATCGCCGTCGACCGCGTTGCCGTCGTCGCACTCTTCGTCGCCGTCGAGCGAGCCGTTTCCGCAGGGCACCTGCACGACGCAGGCGTTGGAGCAGGCGTCGTCGTCGACGGTGTTTCCGTCGTCGCAGGCCTCGCCGGGGTCGATGTCGCCGTCGCCGCAGACCCATTCGAGGGTGCAGGTCGGCGAGCAGCCGTCATCGGCGATGAGGTTGTTGTCGTCACACGCTTCGTCGTCGTGCTGGAAGCCGTCGCCACACTCCCACTCGTCGGTGCATGCGGCGGTGCAGCCGTCCCACGGCAGGTTGTTTCCGTCGTCGCAGATCTCGTCGCCGGTCTGGATTCCATCGCCGCAGCGGTTGCCCGCGAAGCCGAGGTAGAACTCGTAGTTGGCGACACCCGCGTCACCGTTCTCGCCCGCGTCGGCGACCACAAATCGGTAGTCGCCCGGGATCAAGATCTGGTTGAGCTCGTCGCAGCCGTTGAGCGCCGCGTCGCGCGAGCCGAGGCCCACGGTAGCCCAGTTGACGCCGTCGAAGCGCCGCGCCTCGATCGTGTTGTTGCCCGGGCAGCCAAACTCGCCATCGCCGGTGTTCACAAACGTGCGCTGCGTCTCGGTCACGGTCAGGCGGAATTCATCGTTGGACTCGTGCACGAAGCCGCCCGCGTAGTAGCCCTCGCCATCGAGCTCGACCCAAATTTCAGCGTCGAGCCAGAAGCGCGCGCCGGGTGTGGCCGAAGTGGCTCCGAGTACGTAGCTGCCGGGGGGCAGGGTGGTTTCGAGCAGTGAGCAGGGGGAATTGCTCGGGTCGTTGTCGTTGCTTTCGATCACTGCGGTAGAGCCCACGGCCATGATGCCGAGCGTGGTCGCCACGTTGCAGCCGCCGACGCCGTCGCTGGTGGCGAAGCGCACGTGCGTGGTCTCGTGGTGGGTGTCGAAGCGCCAAGTGATCACGTCCGTGGTGCGGGCGACCTGGCTGGACGTGCCGCCGAGCGGCGTGAGGTCGGCGAAGCAGTAGGCGTTGCAGCTGTCGCTGTCGTCGGTGTTTCCGTCGTCGCACTGCTCGCCGGGATCGAGGGTCCCGTCGCCGCAGTTGTCGATGTACAGGCAGGTGGTCTCGTCGCAGCCCGGCTCGCTGTCGCACTCCTCACCGGGGTCGATGTCGCCGTCGCCGCAGACCCACTCCAGGGTGCAGGAGAGCGAGCAGCCGTCGCCGCTGGTGGTGCCGCCGTCGTCGCACTGCTCGAACCCGTTGACGATGCCGTCGCCGCAGTACGGCTCGTTGGTGCACAGGCTGGAGCAGCGGTCGCCGGAGAGCTCGTTTCCGTCGTCACACTCCTCGCCCTCGTCCAAGTTGCCGTCGCCGCAGAAGGGCTCGATCTGGCAGGTGCCGGAGCAGCGGTCGCCGTCGAAGCGGTTTCCGTCGTCGCACTCTTCGTCGTCCTCGACCTCGCCGTCGCCACAAACGGCGGGGAAGGTGCAGCGCGAGGTGCAGTCGTCGCCGTCGTCGGTGTTTCCGTCGTCGCACTCTTCGCCGGGGTTCACGACGCTGTCACCGCAGCGGGCTTCGACGCGGCAGGTGTCCGAGCAGCCGTCGCCGTTCTCCTCGTTTCCGTCGTCGCATTGCTCGCCTTCGTCGAGGTTGCCGTCGCTGCAGTAGGGCTCGATGAGGCAGAACACGGAGCAGCGGTCGCCGTTGAGACGGTTGCCGTCATCGCACTCTTCGCCTTCTTCGAGGTGTCCGTTTCCGCAGCCGGGTTCGATCTGGCAGGCGCCGTCGCAGCCGTCTCCGGGCGAGATGTTTCCATCGTCACACTCTTCGCCGAAGCCGATCACGCCGTCGCCGCACAGGGCCTCAAGCAGGCAGATGGGCGAGCACCCGTCGCCGCCCGCTTCGTTTCCGTCGTCGCACTGCTCACCCACGTCCACGACGCCGTTTCCGCACAGGGTCTCGAGGGTGCAGTCGGCCGCGCAGCCGTCACCGTCGACCGTGTTTCCGTCGTCGCACTCCTCGTCGCCGTTGAAGAAGCCGTTGCCGCACAGCGGGTCGGGGCATCCGGCGACGGGCACGCACTGGCTGCTGATCTGGGTGTCACTGCTGTCGAAGATCGGGACGCACTCCTCGTCGTCCAGGCACTCGCCGGCGTCGAGCGAGCAGTCCACACCGCACAGGCCTTCGGCGTCGCCGTCCTCGATGATGCACAGGTCTGTCTCGCCGCCGCATTGTCCGTCGGACTCGCAGGGGCTGCAGATGCTGACGCCGCGGAACAGGCAGTTGTTGTCGCAGTCGTCGCGGTTGCTGTCGTTGCCGTCGTCGCACTGCTCGCCGTCGTTCACCTCGCCGTCGCCGCAGACGCCGGGGTTCCCGAGGTCGACCTCTTCGATCACGTCGGGCGTGCTCTCGTCGAGAATGTCGACCGTGTCGGTCGTGTCGTCGCCGGTGTCCTCAACAACCTCTTCCGGAACGTCCGGTGTGGTGTCCTCGACGTCCGGCGTCGTGTCCGTGGTGTCCATGGGGGCATCCACGCCCGTGTCGTTCGCGTCGACCGTGACATCCACGGTGGCGTCGGTCCCGGTGTCTGTCTCGGGGGACGGCTCGTCTCCGCAAGCGGTCGCGAGGAGCGCCGCCAGGGGCAGCGCGAACAAATTCATCGGGCGCGAAAAACGGGACATGATTCGACCTTATCGGGTGGGGTGCGCGGGGAGCGTACACGAAGCGGCCGACGGGCTACAGCCTCGGATGTGATACACACGTCGCACCAGTACCATCACGCCCGCGCGCGCCCGCGACGGTTGACGATCTCCACCGCTCGGCCTACGCAGATGGACCCTCATACCCCCATGCGCCATGCCCTCTTTTGACGCCGTCTCCGAAGTCGACTTCGCGGAGCTCCAGAACGCTATCTCCACGGCCAGCAAGGAGATTTTGAATCGCTACGACTTCAAGGGAACCAACACGGAGATCGAGCTCGTCGAAGCCGCCGTGACCATCACGACCGCCTCGCAGCAAAAGCTCGACGCCGTCTACGAAGTGGTTCGACAGAAGCTCATGCGACGAAATGTCCCCGTCGAGAACTTGGACTATGGCAAGGTGGAGCCCGCCAGCGGTGGCCGCGTCCGCCAGGTGATCACGCTCAAGCAGGGCGTGGAGATCGACCAGGCCAAGAAGATCGTGAAAGCGCTCAAGGAGCACGATAAAAAGCTCCAAGCGTCCATCCAAGGCGAGACGGTCCGCGTCTCCGGTAAGAAGCGCGACGATCTGCAGAACGCCATCGCGTTCCTCAAATCCAGCGACTTCGGCGTCCAGCTCCAGTTCAAGAATTTCCGGGACTAGCACTGTGTTTCGCAAGGTACTCATCGCCAATCGCGGCGAGATCGCACAACGCATCATCCGCGCCTGCCACGCCGTCGGAGCCAAGGCTGTCGCCGCTCACAGCGCAGCGGACGCCGACTCTCCACACCTGGCAGAGGCCGACGAGACCGTGTGCCTCGGGCCCGGCCCCGCCGCCGAAAGCTACCTGAATCAGGACGCGCTGCTCGAGGCCGCGCTGCAGCGGGAGTGCCAAGCGATTCACCCCGGCTACGGCTTTTTGGCGGAGAACGCGACGTTCGCTCGCCGCTGTGAGCAGCAGCAGGTCGCGTTCATCGGGCCGACCGCGCAGTCGATTCGCACCATGGGCGACAAGGCCAGCGCGCGCGAGACGATGAAGGCGGCTGGCCTGCCCATCATGCCGGGCTCTGACGATGTGCTCGCCACGCCCGAAGCCGCGCTCGCCGCCGCCGAGGAACTCGGCTACCCCGTTCTGCTCAAGGCTACGGCCGGCGGCGGCGGAAAGGGCATGCGTCGCGTCGAGTCGCCCCATGGCATCCGCGGCGCCTTCGAGGACGCCCAGCGCGAGGCCGGAAAGGCGTTCGGCAACCCCGACTTGTACATCGAGAAATTCATCGTTGGCGGTCGGCACATCGAGTTCCAGATTCTGGCCGACCACTACGGCAACGTGATCCACCTGGGCGAGCGCGAGTGCTCCATCCAGCGCAACCACCAGAAGCTGATCGAAGAGGCCCCCGCGTCGCGCTTCGACCCCGCGGTGCGCGCCGAACTCGGCGAACGTATTCGCGACGCCGTCCGCGCGGTGGGCTACCGCAACGCGGGCACCATCGAGTTCCTGATGGACGCCAGCGGCGCGCTGTACTTCATGGAGATGAACACCCGCATCCAGGTCGAGCACCCGGTCACCGAGATGGTCACCGGCATCGACTTGGTCGCGTGGCAGCTGCGCATCGCCGCCGGTCAACGCCTCACCGTACAGCAGTCCGACGTGACCTGGACGGGGCACGCGATCGAGTGCCGAATCAACGCCGAGGACCCGGCGCAGGGCTTCCGTCCGGCGCCCGGCACGGTGACGGCGTTTGACGTACCCGAGAGCGCTGGCGATGTGACGGTGCGAATCGACTCGCACGTCCGCGCGGGATACCGCATCCCCACGCTCTACGACTCGATGGTCGGCAAACTCATCGTCCACGCGCCCGATCGCGCGGCCGCCGTTTCCGCCATGAGCGCTGCGCTGCGCGACATTCGCGTCGAAGGCGTCTCGACGACGATCCCGATGCATCGCGCCATCATTGAGAGCCCCGGTTTCGCCGGCGGCGAGTACGACTGTCGCTACCTCGGCGACCACCCCGATCTCCTGCAAGGCTGATGGCGAAGGTAATTCTCGAACCGGTCGGCTCTGACCTTCCCGCGGACCACGCCAAGGCTCAGGCCAACGTGGACCGCAACGTCGCGCTCGCGGCTCAGCTCGATTCCCGCCGCGCAGAAGTGCGGATGGGGTGGGGCGAAAAGTACCACGACCGTGTCCGGCAGAAGGGCAAGCTCACGGCCTGGGAGCGCGTCGAGCGCCTGGCCGACGACGTGGACAAGATCCGCCCGATCAACACGTTCGTAAATTGGGGCGAGACCTTTGGTGGTGAAAACGGCCGCACGTCGCCCGCCGCTGGCGTCGTCACCGCGTTTGTGCCCGTCGATGGCCGCTGGGTGGTTTGCATCGCGAACGACAATACCGTCGCCTCCGGCTCGTGGTGGCCGCGGACGCCCGAGAAGATCATCCGCGCGCAAGAGATCGCGCTGCGGCTGCGCATCCCCGTGGTGTACCTGGTCGACTCGTCGGGGCTGTTCCTGCCCGAGCAAGCGCGCGCGTTTCCGGGCAAGCGTGGCGCGGGCCATATCTTCGCCAAGAACGCGCAGCTGAGCGACGCCGGTGTGCCGCAAGTGGCCGGAGTGTTTGGAGATTGCATCGCCGGTGGTGGCTACATGCCGCTCATCAGCGACAAGGTCTACATGACCGAGCAGGCCTACATGGTCATCGCCGGCGCAGCCCTGATTCAGGGCGCCAAGAGCCAGAACTTGAGCTCGCTCGATATCGGCGGCGCCGACGTGCACGTCCACCTGTCAGCGTGTGCTGACTTCCGTGCGCCGAACGACGAAACCTGCGTCGACCTGATCCGCGGCGAGGTCATGAGCATGCCGTCGAGCGCGGTGCCATATTACCGGCGCAGCGTGGCGGCTTCCGAGCCGGGCTTCTCGCCCACCGAGCTCGGCCAAGTTGTGCCCGCGAGCGCGTCTGAGCCGTACGAGGTCCGCGAAGTCATCGCGCGCCTCGTCGACGACTCGCTGTTCTGGGAGGTCATGCCGGACGTGGGCCAAGAGGTCGTGGTCGGCATCGCGCGGATCTCGGGGCTCTACGTGGGGATCATGGCCAACAACCAGGGCCTGATCGACCACCCCACACAGCCGGGGCGCAAGCGTCCGGGCGGCATCCTGTACCGCGAAGGTGTGGCCAAGCTCGCGACCTTCGTGCGGCACTGCAACGACGACGGCATCCCCGTGGTCTGGCTTCAGGACATCTCGGGTTTCGACATCGGCACGGAGGCGGAGAAGCAGGGGCTGCTCGGCTACGGCTCGAGCCTGATCTACGGCAACGCGACCAACACCACGCCGGTGTTTACGGTGCTGCTGCGCAAGGCCTCCGGCGCCGGCTACTACGCCATGGCCGGCATGCCCTACGACCCCGTGCTGCAGCTCTCCACGCCGCTCACGCGCCTGGCGGTGATGGAAGGCCGAACGCTGGCGATCGGCGCCTACCGAACGCGGCTCGACGACGACTTCCAGATCTTGTCGCAGGACCCCGAAGAGCGGGCCGCCGTCGAAGCGGGCATGCGCGAAGTGGAGGCCCGCATCGAGGCCGATATGGACCCGTACAACTCCGCGCGACAGATGGACACCGACGAGATCGTGCGGCTCGATGAGCTGCGCGGCTACTTGGAGACGGCGCTCGAGATGGCGTACCAAACGCACGGCTACCGGCGGCTTAAGAACCCGCGCATCTGGTCGCTGCACGACCTGGAGATCTTGCGATGACCACATTCGCTGCACGCGCCGCCGTCGATGGTGACGGCTGGACCCTGGCTTCGCCCAAGCTCGGTCGTTTCACACTCTCGGTGCCCGTCGGGGGCTTGCTAGAGGCGGGGATGCCGATCGGCACGCTTCGCATTCTGAACCAGAAGCACACCGTCGTCGTCCCCGAAGGCGTGGCCGGCCGCTTGGCAGAGCTGATGGTGGTGCCGGTGAACGCCCCGCTTTGTTACGACGAGATCATCGCTCGCGTAACCAGCGCGGAACTGGGCGCCGCGTCGTTGACCGCCGCCGCAGACTCCGGCCTGTCGTTGGGCGAAGGCGAGTGGGTCGTCCGCGCGCAGATGGACGGCCAGTTCTACCGCCGTCCGTCGCCCGACGAACCGCTGTTCCTCGAAGAGGGCGCCGTGATTCAGCCCGGCGCAACCATCGGGCTGGTCGAGGTGATGAAGTTCTTCTACCCCGTCGCCTACGAAGGCACGACGCCGGCCCGCGTGGTCCGGTTGGTGGCCGAAGACGCCTCACCGCTGAGCGGCGGTGACGCCTTGGTGGTGCTCGGCGCCGTCTAACGCCGCCGGTGCCGAGGGCAAACGCCCACCAAAATCATCCCGAGCTAGCCTGCGCTGAGCTCGTCGAAGGGTGGGCAAATCCCAACCCGCGCATTCCACATGCGTGGGTCGGGCCGCTAGCCTCTAGCCCTTTTCGACCGGCAGCAACTCGGCTTCCCAGCCCAGAAAGCCGCCGTCCAGTACGCCCACCGGGAGCCCGGTCTCGGCGACCGATGCGGCCAGCTCTTTGACGCCCGCGTCGGTGCGGTCGTACAGCACCACGTCCGTGCCCAGGTCGGCGAGCTCTTGCAGGCGTCCGGGCATCTCCGTAGTCGGGATGTTGACCGCGCCGGGGATGCGCGCGCGCTCGAAGTCGGCCGCGGGGCGCACGTCGATCGGCGTGGCGACCATGGCCTCAGCGCCGAGCTTCAGGCGCTGCGGATCCCAGGACTCCACACCGCCGCCGGTGGGCGTCGCGACGGCGGCGACGAACGCTTCGAGCTGGGTGCGGTCGAGCGCGCCCTGCGCGACGTCCACGATCTGCTGGTCCTTCACGAGCACCAAGGTGGGCATGCTCTGAATGCGGAACATCTGCACGGCCATCGGGTTGGCGTCCACGTCGACCTTCACGATCTTGAGCACGCCGTCGTACTTCTGGGCGAGCTCCTCAAGCCGCGGCGCGAGCGTCTTACACGGGCCACACCAGTCGGCGTAGAAGTCGACCAGCACCGGGATCGGAGAGAGGAGGACTTCCGCCTCGAGTTGGGCGTCGGTGATGGATTGGATATTGGCCATGAAGTGTCCTGTGCGAGTGATGTGGCCCGCAACCTACGCGCGTCGTCTTGTGAGGCAAGCCTTAGGCGCTTGTGATAGGGCAAGCGGGAGGCGTGTGATACGATGTGTGCACGATTTCGTTGATACTTGCGGGCCCTGAACGTTGCGCTTCGGCGCAATGGCCCTACGTTGACGCGGCTCGACGACACGCAGCAATGCACGTCCACATCGCGCTTCGGCGCCGGCACTTTTACCACGGCAAGCGACATGTCGAATCCCAACTATCCAGGTCAGAACCCGCACGGGCAGCCCAACCCGTACGGCGCACAGAACAACCCCTACGGCCAGCAGGCGCCGCAGCAGAACCCCTACGCGATGCCCAACCCGGCGCATCAGATCCGGCCAGACCTCGGCCAGATGGGCAATATGCAGCGCCACACCGGCAGCTCCGAGGAGCGGTCGCAGGCGTTCATGACCAAGGTGTTCGGCTGGATGGCCATGGGGCTCGGCCTGACCGGCGTGGTGGCGTGGTGGACGTTCTCGTCCGGTTTCTTCATGACGTTGATGCCGTACTTCACGCCGCTCATGTTCCTGCAGCTGGGCCTGGTGTTCGGGCTGAGCTTCTTCGTCAAGAAGATGCCGGCACCGGTCGCGATCGGCGCGTTCCTGCTCCACGCGGTCTCGATGGGGCTGACGCTCTCCGTGATCTTCGCGATCTACCAGTTGGGCTCCATCGCCAACGTGTTCTTCGTCACGTTCCTGACCTTCGGGTTCATGTTCGTGTACGGCTGGGTGACCAAACGAGACCTCACATCGGTGGGAAACATCGCGTTCATGGGGCTCATCGGCATCATCCTCGCGGGTATCGGCAACCGGCTATTCGGCGGCGGTGAGATGATGTCCTTGGCCATCTCGGCGATCGGCGTGGTCGTGTTCGTCGCGCTCACGGCCTACGACGCCCAGAAGATCAAACAGCTGGGCGCATACGGATTCCAGAACGGTGAGACCGAGCAGAAGATGGCCATCATCGGTGCCCTCACGCTGTACCTCGACTTCATCAACCTGTTCCTGAGCCTGCTGCGCCTGATGGGAGACCGTCGCTGAGACCCTCTGGACCCGCAGCCGCTCGCCCAATCGGGGCGGAGCGAAGATGGCAAAAGGTCGGCATTGCCGGCCTTTTCGCTGTTGTGTCTGTCGCGGCCAGCCCCGGTTGCGATTGCCGCGGCCCGGTAGTGAGCAACCCGAACCTGCCTGACCCCGCGTCCCGCGAGACCATCTCGATGGCCGGCGGTGTAGTCGATCGGGTGGGGGCGGCAGAGTTCTGTGGCGAGGAGCCGCACCCGGCCACCGTCTCGCCCTTTGCGCTCGACCGGCACGCCGTCACAGTCGCTCGTTTTCGGGCCTTCGTAGACGCCGGCGGTGGGTCGATTCGCTCGGCACCGCAACCTGGCGAGGGCGCGCATCCTTCGGCTCCGGACTCTGGCTGGCGCGTCGAATGGAACGCCCATTTGGTGGCCTCACGCGAATCGCTTGAGGAGTCGCTGCGCTGCTCTGAGCGCGCGTCGTGGACGCCTCAGGCGGGCGACAACGAAGGGCTGCCGATCACCTGTGTCGACTGGTACACCGCCTTCGCGTTCTGCGTCTGGGATGGCGGGCGTCTTCCGTCAGAGGCCGAGTGGGCGTTTGCCGCGCGCGGTGGCGACGAGGCTCGTACCGTGCCGTGGCGAGCACCCGGCGACCATACGCCGGTACGGCAGGACGAGGCGACTTTTGGGGCGCCCGGGCCGTTGCCTGTCGGCGCGCACTCGCCGGCCGGTGACGGCGCGTTTGGGCACGCGGACCTGGTCGGGAACACCTGGGAGTGGACCCTCGACGCGGCCCCCGAAGGACACCTATTGCCCACCGAAGGCGCTGACTTCTGCGACCCCACCGGTCTGCCGGTGCCGTGTGTCGACTGTGTGGCTAGCGAGGGGGCGTTGCGCGTGAGCCGCAGCTCCGGATGGGGGCTGCCCGAGCAGGCCATGCGAACAACGATTCGCCGAGCTGACCCGCCGACGGACCGCGCCCACGTGTTCGGCGTGCGTTGCGCGAGGTCCGTCGAGGGGCCGGCGGCGATGGTCGCCGAGCCAGTCGAGGGTTCCGGCGAGCGGTTCGCGCTCCCAGCGGTGGGCGCGTTGGTCACGGACTGGCGCTTTACCTCAGTGGATGGCGCGGAGGGCACGCAGGTGGCTGCGGCGCCTCGCTCCGGCGTGCACGTACTCGTGTTCGCGACCTTGTGGGATGCCCCGCCGACAGCGGCGCTGGAGCACGCTCGGTCGGCGGGTGTGGCCGCTCGTGTGGTGCTCGTTCAGGGCGCGCGACAGGGGCAGGGTGCCGATATCGGTAACTTGGATACGTGGAACGCTTTGCCGGCGCTCCCGGATGCCATGATCGACGTGTCGGAGCGCTCGTGGCGCCTGTTTGACGCTGGCGTACGGTTGGTCGCGGTGAACGCGGATGCCGAGGTGGTCGCGCTGGGGACCGACGAGGCTGCGTTCTGGACTACGGCTTCCGGGCGCTAGCAGTCGAGCTCGGCACGTTGTGCTGCCTGCTTCGCTAGCGCATGCGTTTAGCTGACACGCACGCTGGCGGCGCCGCAGATGATCCGGTTGCGGGTGTCCGCGGTCGCGTTCGCGCCGTCCATGAGGATGGCGTTGGCCACGGTCACGTCGGCAGCCACGCGGCAGTTCTCGCCGATGATGGCGTTGGGTCCGATGGTGGCACCGCGCCCAATTTGGGCGCCCTTGGCGATGAACGCGGGCCCCTGCAGAACCACGTCAGCGGGCAGCGAGCGGTGGTCGGCGACGTACACGTTGTCGGCGCGCTTCCGCACGGGAGCGGTCGGCATCAGGTCTGGGTTTTGCAGCACGCGGGTGGACGCGTCCAAGAAGCGGCGCGGCGTGCCGAGGTCCGCCCAGAAGCCGTCGAACGGCACGGCGGCGACGATCTCGCCCTGGGCCAGCAGCGGGCCGATGCCGTGACGGATCAGGCAAGAGTTGGTCTGCTCGAGGCCTTTGAATACGTGGGGCTCGACCAGATACACGCCACCGAAGGTAGCTGCGCGCGAAGGCTCGTAGCGCGTGGACGTCCAGGTGTCGTCCGGCGACGGGAGCTGGGCGATGAAGCGCTCGTGCTCGTCCAGGTAGACGGCGGCTTCGCCGGGGAGCGGGGGCAGCGTGAGCAGCGTGGCGGCGGCGCCGGTGCGTCGGTGCACCTTGAGCATCGTCTCGAGCGGGAAGTCCGCGACCACGTCTCCGTTGATGATGGCGACGGTGCTCTGCGGGCTGCCGAGGGCATTCCAAACGCCGAGCGCACCACCGCCGGTTCCTTGCAGGGCCTCTTCGACGACGAGCGCGCTGCGCGGCCGTTTTCCGCTCTGCTCGGCCCACTGGTCCTCGACGCCACGCAGCCACTCATCGAGCTGCTCGGGCAGGTGATGGGCGTTGACGCCCACGCGCGCGACCCCAACGTTCCGCAGCGCGTTGAGCGCGTACTCAGCGATGGGTTGGTCCAGGAATCGAAGCAGGGGTTTGGGCGCAACGTCGGTCAGTGGACGGAGGCGCAAGCCGAGGCCGGCGCAGAGCACAATGCCAAACTCAAGCTGAATCATGGAGCCGCCTCGGGGTCGATGTCGGAGATAATCTCGGCGAGGCCTGACCAGTCGTCACCGAGGGTGGAGAATGCGTGCTGAACGTAGCGCACCGAGTCGTCGATGTACCCCAAGAATCCGGGGTTTTTCTTCACGCGGTCGATGAAGACGAAGCGTCCGGCGTCCTTCAGCTTGCGTTGAATCGTCTGCACGTTGAACCAGTTCACCAACTCCGCCGGGGTGGTGTGGGGCAGAAGTGTCCCCGCAACTTGCTCAGCATAGCGGCTCACAAGCGCTGAGAGAATGGCGTTCGGGAGTACCACGTAGCTGTCGCGCAACAGGGCGACGGCGTCATAGACGGCGGGGCCGATCATGGCGTCTTGGAAGTCGAGCATGACCAGGTCGCCGCTCGGGCGCACCATGATGTTGTGGCTCTGATAGTCGCGGTGCATCGGCATGGTGGGCACCGCTGCGAGCACGTCGACGAGGCGTGTGAACTCGCGGTCGAGTGCGCCGCGCTGGGCCGGCGTGACGGTGTGGCCGAGGTACGCCTCGACGCGCCACTCCACGTAGTGCTCCAGCTCCCATCGCAGGATGTCGGCGCCGAACGTGCGCTCTTGGACGATGCTCGGGGGCGTGGTCGCGAGAGCGGCGCGCTGGAACGACACCAGCAGGTCGATCGCCCGCTCGTAGGCAGGGACGAGGCGTTCGGGGTCGGTGGTGACCCACGCGTCGAGGTCGGTCGGGCCCAGGTCCTCGAGCCACAGCGCATCGCCGTCGATGTCGACATCATAGAGCGCGGGCACGGGCAGCTCGGCGTCGGCGAGCCAGCGCTGGGTGATCACAAAAGGGTCGTCTTGTAGCTGACCGCGGGCTTGTCCGCCCGCCTCGTCCGGCGCGGCGTCCTTGGGCGGCATGAGCATGACGATTTCGTCGCCCTCGGTCTGAAACTGCGCGCGCGCGTAGCGTCGCAGCGAGGCGTGGGGCGGGAGCAGCGTTACGCCGACGAGTGGGCCGCGCTCGGGCGTGCGGCGTTGCGCGGAGCGTGTCGCGCGTTCGAGCCAGTAGGCGTCTGTGGGCATGGTCGTCGGGTCAGTCGAGGTAGATGACGAAGACCATGATTACGCCCCACGCGGCGAGGTTGAGCAAGAACGGGATATCGCGCGTGATCTGCTCGGTGGGGCTCTTCGAGGTCCGCGTGTCGTTGGACAGCAGGAAGAACCGGCCGAGGCCGAGGACGCAGAACGGGATGGTGAGCGGCAGCAGGTCGCTGTTGAAGTCGATGAGGTGATCTTCGACCGCGTAGGCGGTGTAGGCGGCGACGGTCGCCAGGCCGGCGGTGAGCATGGAGGCGGTCAGCGAGCCGACTTGGTACGCGGTGAGCACGGACCGCTGCGACTCGGCGCTCGAGGACGGCGTAGCTTGCGCGTGCAGCAGCTCGTGCCGTCGCTTTCCGAGCCCCATGTAGAGCGCCAGCGAGAAGGTACAGGCGAAGATCCAGACCGACAGCGGCACGTCGATGGCGAGCGCGCCGGCGACGATTCGAATGAGGAACCCGAACGCGATGGTGCACACGTCCAGGTACGGGATGTTCTTGAGCCGCCGCGAGTAGGCGAGGTTGACGACGAAATACAGCGCGGTCGCTGCCGCGAACTTCCAGGACAGCGCGAAGCCCGCGAGCACCGCGACGGCCGCGAAGATGCGCGAGGCTCGAAGCGCCGCCTCCACCGACAGTCGCCCCGACGGGATCGGGCGGTCGCGTTTGGTCGGGTGCGCCCGGTCTTTCTCGATGTCGAACGCGTCGTTCATCAAGTAGACGGAGCCCGACACGAGGCAGAACAGGGCCGTGGCGACGACCGCGCGAATCACGGACGACGTGTCGGTCGCCTGCTGTGCGAACACGAGCGGTGCCAGAACGAAGCTGTTCTTGACCCACTGATGTGGGCGCATTGTTTCCAGAAGAGGGCCGAACATATGGACGCATATCGCGGGATTGATCGCCCGTGTCAAACCACCTCGCGCGTAGCGCCCTGGGATTGCGCTTTGGCGACTGCGTGAACACCCGGGAATCGCGAGTTGACCCCAGTGAGCACGGGCGACTAGACCATTTGAGCCCTTCATCCACTGGTGTTGATGACCGTCATCGAAAGCGCAGTCATCGCCGCATATTACGCGGCGCTGCTATTGCTGGTGTGCTTCGGCATCCACCGGCTGCGGCTGACGATCATCGCTCGGCGTCCGGTTGAACCCATCGTGGTGAAGCTGCCCGACGTGCTGCCAAAGGTGACGGTGCAGCTGCCGATGTACAACGAGCGCAACGTGGCGGAGCGGGTGATCCGCGCGGCTGGCGCGCTCGACTATCCGGCGGACCGGCTCCAGATTCAGGTGCTGGACGACTCGCAGGACGACACCCGGACCATCGTCGATCGTGTGGCGAAGGAGCTCCGTCGCGAGGGCATCGACATCGAGGTGGTGCGGCGGACGGATCGGACGGGGTACAAGGCTGGCGCGCTCGAAGTGGGGCTCACGACGGCCACCGGCACGCTGGTCGCCATCTTCGACGCGGACTTTGTGCCGGAGCCGGACTTCCTGATGCAGGTCGTCGGCCACTTTGAGGACGCCGAGGTCGGTATGGTGCAGGCCCGCTGGGGGCACCTGAACCGTCACGAGAGCCTGCTCACGCGTGCCCAGGCGGTGCTGCTGGATGGACACTTTGTGGTCGAGCAGGACGCCCGCAGTCGCTCGGGCGCGTTCTTCAATTTTAATGGGACCGCCGGCGTCTGGCGCCGCACCGCCATCGAAGACGCCGGCGGTTGGCAACACGATACCATCACCGAAGACCTCGACCTGAGCTACCGCGCGCAGCTGGCCGGTTGGAAGTTTGTCTACCGCTGCGACCTGGTCTCCCCGGCCGAGCTGCCCGCTGCGATGACGGCGTTTAAGTCGCAACAGCACCGGTGGGCGAAGGGCTCCATCGAGTGCCTGCACAAGCTCGCCGGCCGCGTGATGCGCGAGGGCGGTTCGCTGGAGCGGCGCGTTGAGGCCATGATCCACCTGGGCGCGAACATGAGCTACGTGCCCATGCTCGCCGTGGCGCTGGCGATGCCGCTGCAGGTGCGGATTCGCCAGGAAACCCCGCTGGCCTGGGCCTCGTGGGCGGACGGCACGCTGTTCCTGGTCGGCTTCGTCTCGGTGCTGGCATTCTATGCGCTGGCGCTGCGTCGGCAGGGTGTGTCGTGGATGGAGTGCGCGCTGTCGATTCCGTTGGCCATCGCGCTCGATATTGGACTGAGCGCGCACAAGACCCGCGCTGTGTTCGAGGCGCTCGCCGGTCATCGCACCGCGTTCGTGCGCACGCCGAAGACCGCGCTGGCCGTGCGAGCGGCGGCGGGTGACGCTTATGTGCGCCGCAGGATTCGCGCGGGCGTGGTGGAGCTGGTGCTGTCGGCCTGGATGTTCCACGGCGCGGTGCAGGTGTTCGTCGGGCCGCACCCGTCGGCGTTTACGCTGCCGTTCTTGGCGCTGTTCGGCACGGGCTATTTGTTCGTGGGCGCGACCGCGATGCTGCAGGGCGTGCCGTGGCCGCGCCGGCTGACCGAGTCCCGTGCCCTCGCGCGTCAAATCCGTTGACGACCGCGCGCGCGGCGGCGTGGTGCTACGCGTTGACGCTGGTGACGGCGGCGGGGCTTTCGGTGTCCACGGGCTTCGCGCGGTGGGGCGTGATCGCGCTGGTGGGCGCGGCCGCGGCCCACGCTTGGTTGACGTTCCGGACCGCCGCCGCTGACCGTCAGACCGAGGTGGTGTTGGTCGTTGGCGCAGCGGTGGCGACCGTGGTTTGGCTGTTCGGGGCGCCCGCGTTTTCCGACGATGTATACCGGTATCTTCTGGACGGGCAGACCTCGAGTTTACTCGTGAATCCGTACGCTTACGCGCCGGACTCTCCCAAGGTGGCCGATTGGATTGTGCGGCTTCCAGGGGCCGTGAATCACCCGGAGTTGCCGACCATCTACCCGGCGGTGTCGCAGGCGTTGTTTGCGCTGAACGCGTTCGCCGGCGGGGGATTGCTCACCTGGCGGCTGATCTGCGTCGCGGCCGTGGCGCTCGCCGGCGTGGGCGTTCGCCGTCTGCTGCCGACGGTGGGGACACTGCCTGCCTGGCTCGCGCTCGTTTCACACCCGCTGGTGGTCATCAGCGCGGCGAGTCACGGGCACATCGACGCGTTCGCGCCGCTGATGATGGTCGGGGCGCTCCTGGCGACGCGCGCTGGGCGTGCGCGGGCCGCTGGCGTGTGGGCTGGCGTGCGTGCCGGCGCCTGGGTGGGCATCGCCGTTGGCCTCAAACTCTTCCCAGGGCTGCTCATCGGTGGCGTGGGCGCGGACGCGTCCGACCGGCGCTGGCGCATGTGGCTCGCCGCCGCGTTCACCGCCTCGCTGGTGGTCGTCGCCGCGTACGCTCCGTTCCTCGGCGTGGGGCCCAAGGTGCTCGGCTCGTCGGCCGAGTACGCGCGATCGTGGGAGTACAACGCCGGGCCGTATGCGGTGGCACGGAGCGCGGTCGACGCGTCACTCGAGCGACTGGGCGTGGCCCCCGACGTGGAGGTCACGGCGCTCACTTCGTTGGCCGAGCGGCGCGGAGATGTACGGTACTTCAACGGCAACCCGACGTACGCGGTGTGGATGTCGCGTACTCGGATCGCCGGCGTTTTGGCGCGACTGGCCGGCGTGGCGGCGTGGTTCGCGGCGCTGTTCTGGGTGTGGCGCACGCGGGCGCCGTTCGCCGCCGCCAGCGCGCTGTTGCTGTGGGTGTTCTACGCGTCGTCGCCGGTGGTTCACCCCTGGTATCTGCTGTGGTTGGTGGTCCCGGCGATGGTCGCCCGTGACCGTATCGCGATGACCTGGAGCCTGAGCGTGCTGCTCGCGTTGTGGGCGCCCGCGGTGCTCGCCGATGGGGCAGGGCCGTGGGCGGATTCGGTCGCGGTTCGATGCGTCGAATACGGGGTGGTCGCGGGGGCACTTCTGTGGACGGGTTTGCAGGCGTCCAAAGGCGCGCGGCGGTCGCGGGCGCTCGGTTGAGGGTTTGACACCCTGCGTCGTGAGCGCGTAAAGTCGCCCCCGTTCACTTTTGTGGACGATACGGCGAGTCGCACGGCGGATCATGAACGCGTTTCGAATCTATTTTCTCGTCATCGTTCTGGTTGGCGGATTCGCGCTGGCGCTGACGCGCTTGGTGCCTGCCGCAGTGGCAGATCAAAGCCAACAGGAGTTGGTCGAGCGTGCTCGCCTGGAGTCGGTCTTCGTGCAGCAGGCGGAGCGTCTTCGCGTCGCATCGCGTTCGCGCTCGGCCGCGATGCTGGCGGCTGACACCGGGGTCCGTGCGTTCCTCACCACGCCGGCGGCTGACCGGGTCGATAGCGCACTTCAAGACGCTGTCGGTAGTGTCCACGCGCCAGGCCTGCGCACCGCCGACACCATCTTTGTGGTCAACTCCAGCGGTGCCGTGCAGGCGCTGCTGGGCGGCACGCAAACGGCCGACATGAACACGTGGGCCGCTCGGTCTCGCGCCGCTGAAGCGCTCGATGGCTCCGGCGTCACCACCTACTTTACGCTCATGGGCGGACTCTTTGCCGCGCGCGCAGAGCCGGTGTTCGACGAGCGCGACGAGACGATCGGCGCCGTCGTTGTCGTGGATCAGTACGACAACGCCACCATCGCCGGCTGGCGCTCCGGAACGGGCACCAACTCCGCGTTCTTCTCCGGCGTCGACGTGCTCGCCTCCAACTTCTCCGACACCGCGGTCGCTGCGGATGTTGGAGGCGTGGTGCGGCGCACCGCCAGCACGGACATCGGCACGGCCGGAAATTTGGCGCTGCGCGTGGTGCGCACATACGACGAACGTGTCGCGGTGATCGCGCCCGTGCACCTGGGCGATCCGGCGACGGACTACTCCACGGGGGCGCCGGCGATCGGTGTCGTGTTGGTGGTCGACAGTGTCCGTGTCCCGTCCAACCTGCCGGCCGTTTTGGTACGTCTGCGGGCGTTCGATGAGGGCACCGGCGCCCTCTGGTTGGCGCTCTTGTGCGCGTTACTGGCGTTCCTCGGCGGTCTGGCGTTGCTCGACAACTCCATCGCTCGGGCGGTCAGGCAACTGTCGGGCCGGATTGGCGCGAGTGCCACCGACAACGACCCTGTACCGCTCCCCGCGGCAGACTACGCGGCCTGGATTCGGCCGGTGGCTGAGGCGTTCAATGGTTTCCTCGAAGCGTACCGAAGCCACTCTCCGACCGCGCGCCGCAGCCGCGCCGAGAGCTCGGCTCACCTGTTCATGGTGGACACCACGCACCCGGAGCGGCCGGCGACTGCGCTGGAGCGCGCGCGCGCCGATTCGGCGTCGCTGTCTGCGAGCGGGCCCGTTGTCCCCATGCGCGCCACTGCCGAGCGGTCGTCCGAGACGTCGTTCGAGCGTGCCGACCAGATGAGCTCCAAGCGTACCCTCGCGCTGGGCGCAGACGAAGGCCCCGGGCTTTTCCGAATCGATACCGGGGCGCACGCCATGCATGGCGATGCCGGCTCCGCTTCTGGCGCGAGCAGCAAGGTGAGCGGCGACCCGTTTGAGAAGCACGACGAGGCCGAGAGCCAACGCGTGAAGGCGCTCGTCGATGAAGGCGAGTTCGTGCTCGAAGACTCCGTCTCCAGCCAGCAGGATATGCGTGGCGCGCCATGGGCGGATTCTGACTCCGGCGAGACCAAGGCCGTGGAGAACACCGACGCGCACCCGACCGCGGATGTCCCCGCGGACGGTGACGTCGACGCCGCTCAAGCGGACGACGATGACAACGGCGAGCCCACCGACGCCTACGTGGCCGCCGACGAAGCGCAGTCCGCGGACGAGGCTCCGGCCGCTGCTGCGGGCGCGGAAGCCGCTGCCGATGGCGGTGTGGTTGCTGCTGAAGATGGTGCCGCGGGTGCTGTCGAAGAGGAACTCGCGTCGCCGAGCGCCGCCAGCGCGTCGAACGATTTGGCTGAGGCCGAAGTCGCGGCCGACGATGCGCAGGACGCCGCCTCCGAGTTGGACGACGGCGTGCTTTCCGGAAGCCAGGCCCGAGCGGACGACGACTGGGCATCGCTGATGCAAGAGGTCGAACTTGAGATCTCGGGCGCCAACGCCGCGGTCGGCCAGTCCCGAGACTCGAGTAACCATACCGGCCTGGAGCTGAGCGCCGACGTGAGCCCGGTGGCCTTTGAGGTCGCCGATGCCTCTGGCGACACGCCGGAGGAGGCCGCCCAAGCGGCTGAGATCACGATCGACCGCGCCCCGAGCACGAGCGCCGCGGGCGCTTCGTCGGGCGCTGCAAGCGATGCCGTGGCCACTCAGCCGGTCACACCTCCGCGCGGCTCCGCGAGCGTGCGTTCGCAGCCCGTCCCCGGCCCGACGCCGGCTGCGGAAGAGGAAGAACAGGCGCTGCGCGCCGCCGCTGACTTCGTCTCCGAGTTGGAGCGAGAGGGCGACTCGGCAGAGGTTGAGGCGATCGTCGACCCCCAGCAGAGCCGCACGGTTCCGCGGGTCTCGCTCCGCGAACTCAACGCGCGAGCGCGCGCCCACGGCAAGCTCGAAGAGTCCGGTGACCAGCAGGCTTTGCTGGCGGCGGCGGAGCAACGTCTGCGCCAACTGCAGTCGGAGGCGTCACAGCTCCCTGGCGTCACCCGCCCGACCCCAACACCGGCTCCGGAACAAGACCTGGACCCGGCTCACCGACCGCTCTACGACGAGTTCCGCTCCGCCAAGGTAGAGGTCGGCGAAGATGTCGAACGCCTCACGTACGAGAAGTTCCTGCAGAAGCTCGACCGCAACCGCAACGCACTCAAGGCGCGGTACAACTGCACCGACGTGCGGTTCGAAGTCGCGGTTCGAAACGGGAAAGTGACGCTCAAGGCCACGCCCGTTCGGTAGCCTCAGCGAGCCGACCAATCCTCGGCTTGCACCCCAGCTCCGCGCTGGTTTGTCGACCGTGGTGGTCTAGTTCGGCGTCGTGCCGTCTTCGTCGGTCGCGGTCGTTCCGGGCACGGTCGGCAGGCGCGTGACCTGTCCCCAAAGCAGGTACTCGACGTTGCCCTTCGGGCCGACCGTATCGCAGTCGATGCCGCCTCGAATCTCGAGACCGTACGCCTCCATGGCCGCGCGAACCTCGTCGATGATCTCCGTCCGCAGCGCCGCGTCACGCACCACGCCGCCCTTGCCGAGCCGGTGGCGTCCTGCTTCGAACTGGGGCTTGAGGAGGGCGACCACGTGGGCGCCGACGTGCAGAAACCGGGTCATCGCCGGGTACACGGTCCGCAGGCTGATGAACGAGCAGTCGGCGACAGCCAGGCCGATGGGCTCGGTGATCTCGTCCCGAGCGAGCGTGCGGATGTTCGTCCGCTCCATCACCACCACGCGGGGGTCTTGGCGGAGCGACCACGCGAGCTGGCCGTAGCCGACGTCGACCGCGTACACCCGCTCCGCGCCGCGCTGCAACAGGCAATCGGTAAAGCCGCCCGTCGAGGCGCCCACGTCCATCGCGACGATGCCCTCAGTGGGCACGTCGAACGCGGTTAGCGCTTGCTCCAGCTTGAGTCCGCCGCGCGATACAAAGGGCAGCGCGTCTCCGCGGAGCTCGATCGTCTGATCGGGCCGAACTGAAGTCCCGGGCTTGGTGGCTTTGACGCCGTCGACCCAGCATTCGCCGGCCATGATGCGCGCCTGCGCGCGTGCCCGCGACGTCTCCAGTTCGAGCGCTACGACACGCACGTCCAGACGGACGCGTTTCACGATTTCTCTATGAGAACAGTCGCTTGCGCCGCATCCGTCCGCGCGACCGCGTCGTCGGCGCGCCGCATCACCCAGTCGGTGAGCAAGCGGAGCACGGTCGTGTCGCCGGGCAGCCCGCTGAGCGCCTCGGCCGCGCGATCGCAGCCCGCGTGAACATGCTGGTGTGCCGCGTCGGCGCCCATGACGACCGCCAAATTGACGTTCGCTTCGTGCTCGTCGTCCGCGTCGTGTGCCAGGAAGTCGACCAGGTCGTCTCCCACTTGGAACGCCTGTCCGAACGCTTCGCCGAACGCCACCAAGCGGTCGCGGATCGTGGCGTCGGCGCCGGCAGCAGCGGCGCCCATTTCGACGGCGCACACAAACAACGCGCCCGTCTTTTCGGCGTGCATCGTCGCCAGTCGCTCGGCTGTCGGGTCGGTCATCGCGATGTCGCGGACCTGGCCGCCTACCATGCCGTGCAGGCCCGCGCGTTGCGACAGGCTGCGGATGGCGGCGATACGAACGTCGGCAGGGAGGTCCGCGGCGTCGGCGATGACCCGGAACGCATCTGTGAGCAGCGCGTCACCCACGAGGATGGCGTTGGCGTGTCCAAAGGCGATGTGAACCGAAGGCCGGCCGCGACGCTCGTCGTCGTCGTCCATGGCCGGAAGGTCGTCGTGGACCAGGCTGTAGCAGTGCACCAGCTCGAGCGCGCAGCCGAGCAAGGCGGCGTTCTTGGCGTCGGCGCCGGCCGCCAGACAGGCCGCCATCGTCATCACGGGGCGCAGCCGCTTACCGCCGCCGAGCACCGCGTAACGCATGGCTTCGGGGAGCGGCGCCGCCGAGTTGTCCCAAGCGGTCGCGACCTCTGCCAGCGTGGCCTCGACCAGCTGTTGAAAGGGGAGAATCGCGCCGCGCAGGGCCGCATCCATGGCATCGTCGGCCTGCTTGGCGACGTCGGGTGTGGTCATGACTTCTTCTTCCAGTACGCGTGCGCGTGGCGGTCTCGCTCGATGAGCGCGTCGATTTCAAGGAGCTGACGCAGCGCCTTCTGCCGCGCTCGGAATTCAGGGGTGCCCGCTTCGCTGGGCCGCCGCGCCAGGCGGTACAACGTTCCGCGGCCGAGGCGCTGCACGTTGACGTCCAGTGCGTCGGGAACCTCGGCTTTGCTGAGCAGCGCTAGCGCGTCGGGACCGAAGTATGTCAGCCAGGCGATCGAGAGACGGAACTGGCCCCGCACCGCCTCGCGCCCGGGGCGATCTTCCGGCGCGCATGACGCCACAATGCCGTAGCCGAGCTCGAGCAACCGGGGGTTGTCGATGTTCTGGATCGCGTCGTCGTCGACGTCGTGCACGTGCAGCGTGAGCGGCTCAAAGATGGCGATGCACCACATGGCGAGCTCGATCAGCTCCTCCGTGTTGCGCTCCGCCCACGTGGTCGACAGCCGCGCGTTCACCTGCGTGGCGTACACGCCGGAGTAGGGGTGCAGCCCGGCCGTGATCTCGAGCGCGCCGAGCGCCTCGTGCTCCGATTGCAGCTGGAACCGCGCCGTCTGGTGCAGGCCCGCGCCGGTGTGGGCGCCGAGCAACTCGGGGCGTCGTTCGTTGAGCGGCGTCAGCGGCAATCGGGTGCCGGCGAGGTCTCGGAACGTGTCGTATCGTCCACCGCAGGCGGCCTCGATACGATCGATCAACGCCTCGTGGTCGCCCTGGTTAAGGACGTCCGCGTACGTCGTGAATTTCAGGTGAATGGCGTTCTCGCGTAGGCGCATGGCGCGCCCTTTCTCACGCTCGGTCGTGTCGGTCAACGCCGGTTGTTGCGTCTGTGTGTCGATCATGGGTGAATCACGGGCATCGTCTCTGGCCAAATGGACTCCATGCCAACGCGTTTTTCCGGTCGCTTAGTCCCTCGTTCTCTGGTCGCGTCTCGAATGGCGCGACACGCTGGCCCGCGCCCATGGGCCGTCGCGCTCGTGACCGCCGCGATCGGGGCGGGGACCTCAGCGTGCGGCGCGAGCAACACGAATCACGCCGAGATGGTGGAAGTGCTGCCGGCCCCCGTGGCCGCGCCGGCCGAGGAGGTCGTCACGTCGGAGGCCATTCTGGAGCTCGAGACCTTGGCGCTGGATTGCCCGACGGTGCTCGCGGCCGTGAGAGAGCGTGGGCTCACGATCACATACGCTGTGGTGGAGGATCCCATGGCGACGCTGCAGATCAGCCCCAGCCCGGAGGGAGACGGGTCGGCGATCGGATATGCGTATGAGCTCCGCGACGAGCGCGGGCGCGAGGCGGGCGTTGAGACCTACGTGTGCGAGGCGCAGGGCTTGGCGCTGACCGGTTCTGGCCCCGCGGACCGTCGCGTGACGTTCGACCCGCCGGTCCCGGTGCTGCCGCTGGTCGCAGAGTCCGGGAGTGTCGCAGGCACGGCTGTGCTGACGAGCCCGGACGGCGAGTTTCGGTGGGAGTATCGCTTCGAGTTCGACGCCGCCGACGTGGAGGCGGACGGCCCGCTTGCGCACCACGAGGGCCGGCGACGAAATGTGCGTTCGGTGCTGTTGCTCAACGGCGACGCCGCACCGAGCGCCTGGGCCTCGGATACGACGTGGCTCGTGAGCGACGACGCGCTCTTTGTGACGCGCCGCGTTCAAGAGTCCGAGATGGGCGCAGCGACCGCGACCGTGCGCACCGAAGAGGCGCGGACAGTGACGGAGCCACGCTAGGGAGCGCCGCCGTTGACCGGAGCTGCGCTAGACTACGCCGGTGACGGCGTGGCGCTCGGGGGCGTCGGCGTGGCGCTAGACTACGCCGGTGACGGTGTGGCGCTCGGGGGCGTCGGCGTGGCGCTAGACTACGCCGGTGACGGTGTGGCGCTCGGGGGCTGACGGCGTGGCGGTAGAGAGCTGACCCACTGGAGTTCTTCGCACCGAATCTCCCCCTTCCTGAGCGAAGTCGAGGGACAGGTTTCAACCTGCCCGATTGCCGCGCTCCGGCCGGAACCATCGGTAGATTTGCATGCCACACGCGTGCAATTGCTCAGTTCTCTCGGGGGCTGACTCGTGGCGGTAGAGAGCCGACCCACTGGAGTTCTCCGCACCGAATCCCCCCTTCCTGAGCGAAGTCGAAGGACAGGTTTCAACCTGCCTGGTTGCCGCGATCCGGACGGAACCATCGGTAGATTTTTTGCATGCCACACGCGTGCAATTGCTCAGTTCTCTAGGGGGCTGACGGCGTGGCGGTAGAGAACTGCCCACTGGAGTTCTCCGCACCGAATCCCCCCTTCCTGAGCGAAGTCGAAGGACAGGTTTCAACCTGCCTGATTGCTGCGATCCGGACGGAACGATCGGTAGATTGCATGCCACACGCGTGCAATTGCTCAGTTCTCTAGGGGGCGATAGCGTCCACCGGCACGGCCTGTTCTCCTGCGCCTGCACCGTCCGCTGAACCTTCCGCCGCCGGAGCGCCGTGCGCGATCCGAAGGTAGCGCAGCTCCGGAGCGGCCGCGTCCCAGACCGTGTCCTCGCCATCGAAGATCAGCTCGCGGACCTTCGGCGGGCCGTCGGTGGGAAGCAGCTCGATCACGATGCGGCTCTGAACGTCTTCCACCACGCGAAACGGCTCCGACGCTGTGACTTGACCCTGGTTGGTTCGCTCCAGAACACCTTCGCCGACCTTGAGCCCCTGCCGCACCTCGCGGCCCATGTGTGACACGCGGTACTCGAACTCGCCGTGCAGCCACGCGCTCGCCGGTGGCACCACGACCACCGTGGGCTCCACGTCCTGGGGCGCGGGCTCAGCCGATCCCTCTTCGGCCACCGGCGGCGCCGGGGCAGGGGGATTCTCAGTGGAGCACGCGGCAACCGCGCAGACTACGAACGCGAAAATGAGACGTCTTAGATGCATGAGATTCCGCTCGCATGACGGGCCCGTACGGTCAACCACCGGCGCTAGATTCGCGCCGAGAACGATGTGCTGATCCGCTCTCGGTCCTTCCACGTTTTGCAGTTAGAACAGCGGGTTACGCTTGGCATGCCGGACACCAGAACGTCGAGCGCGACGCCTGCTTGAACCGCGCGACAACCCCCGCGCATCGGCGGCACGGCGCACCTTCGCGGGCGTACACTGCAAAGTGCTCGCCCGCGTCGCGCGTCTCGCCCACGTACGCGATCTCGTCGCCGGACTCCTCTCGAATCACGTCGTCGATGAACGCCGGCACGGCGGTCGCTAGCCCGGACAGCTCGTCGGCGCTCAACGATGTGGCCGGCCGTTGCGGTGCGATGCCGGCGCGCCACAGGATCTCCGACGCCAGGATGTTTCCGATGCCAGCCACGCGCGCCTGATCCATGAGCACCGTCTTGATCGCACCGCGGGCGCCGAGCAGCCGCGCTTGCCACCACTCCGCCGGTTGCACGCCGGGGTAGGGCTCCGGTCCGAGCTTCAGTCCCGCGAGCCAGCGGTCGGCGCCGCCGAGTGCGAAGAACCGCGTGTCGCCCAGACAGCGGCTGTCCGCGAAGTCCACCTGCGTGCCGTCCTCGCACAGCAGCGACCAGCGGATGCGCCCTTTGGCGGGCCCGAGCAACAGCTTGCCCGTCATGCGAAAGTGCACCGCGACCTCGGCGCCGTCCGTTTGCAAAATCAGGTGTTTTGCCCGTCTGCGGGCGCCGGTGATCGTCTGGCCAGCCAACTGATCCACGATGTCGCCACCCTCGGTGACCACGCGTGGGTCGTGGATTTGGAACGCGGAAACCGTGCGACCGGCGAGCCAGCGCTCGGCGTTTCGCGTCATGATCTCAACTTCGGGCAACTCGGGCATGGAACGATCGGGGCGCAGAACGGTCGAAACTGTGACGGTGTGATATGGCACCGTATCGAAAGCCACTTGGAGCGCCGCAAGGAGCGCCGCCTGGAGAATCACAGGAATCCCTCATGAGAATGACGTCAACGTCTACGCACAACCGCCCGACCTCCTCCCGCACGCATCGGTCGCGCCGATCGTCGGACGTGGCCGCATGTACTGAGGCGACCTCCGAAGCGGCCAAGGGTCGGACGTGGCGTGGGCGCTTGGGTGGCACGTTGGGCGCCGCTTGTGCGCTGGTGATCGCCCTCGCTGTGCTCCACCCCGCACCGGCGGCGGCGCAAGCGGATGCGCTCCAAGCCGCCGTCGAAGCGGGCTACGGCATGCTCGCCGATGGTGACACCGACGGCGCGCGGAGCACCTTCGAGGCCGTGTTGGCCATGTCGCCCGATTTCGGCCCCGCACACGGTGGGCTCGCGACCTGCGCCGCCGCGCGAGGCGCATGGCCGGAAGTGGTCGCCCACGCCCGCGACGCCGTGCGCTTGGATCCCACGATTCCCATCGCGCAGACCTTGCTCTGCCGTGGACTGGTCGCCGGCGGTGAGTTCGGCGACGCCGTCGCACCCTGCACGCGGGCGATCGAACTCGATCCGGAAGACCCCGTCGCCTACGTGTCGCTCTGCGCCGCCTACGTAGCCCGCTACCGCTGGAACGAGGCGGTCACCTACTGCGAAGCAGGCGTCGCCATCGAGCCCGAATCCGAAGACCTGAACTGGCGGCTCGGCGTCGCGTTGACCCACACCGGGCAGTACGCCAGCGCCGAGAGCCACTGCCGCGAGGCCGTGCGCGTCGCCCCCGGAGAGCCCATGGGCCACTACTGTCTGGGCGCCTTGATGCTTGAGAACGGCAACGGCAGCGCGGCGCTCAGCGCGTGCGCGCAAGCCGTCGACGTGGCTCCGTCCAACGCACTCGGCGCCTACTGCCGCGGAATGGCCCACCTCGAGCTCGGCAACGTGCCCGAGGCGTCGCGCGACTGCAGCCGGGCCGTCGAACTCGCACCACGAGAAGCGCTTGGCCACTACTGCTTGGGCCGCATCCAGCGCGAGACCGGCCGGGCCGAAGAGGCCGTGCAGCACCTCACGCGCGCGGTCGAACTCAACTCCGCGCTCATCGAAGCGCGCGGCAGCTTGGGCGACGTGCTCACGCGGAACGGGCAGCTGGAGGAGGGCGAGGTGTGGCTCCGGGACGCGCTCCAGCGTGACGCGCGCGCCGACCGCTACGCCCAGCTCGGCGTGAACTTGTTCGGCCAACGGCGCTACGAAGAGGCGCTAGAGGCGTTCGCCGCCGCCGATCGGCGCGCGCCCGCGGACCCGCGCTACCTCACCAACATCGCCAACTGTCATCGGGAACTCGGTGACTACCCCAGCATGTACGACGCCCTCGAGGCCGCCGTCGCAGCCGAGCCGGACAACGCCCGGTGGGCCGCGGGCTACGTGGATACCGCGCTGGCGCTGCAGGACTACCCCCGCGCGCTCGCCGCAGCGGACGCCGGTCTGGCCCTGCATCCGAACCACCCCGCGCTGAATCTCGGTCGCTGCTCCGCGCTCGTGCGCAGCGCCGACTACGCAGCCGCAGAGCCGGCGTGTGTGCGTGCCCAAGCGCTCGCGCCAGGTGTCGTTGAGCCCATGATGATGCTCTCGGTGGTCTATATCAGCACCGACCGCGCGGTGGAGGCCGAGGGCGCGCTCCGGGGGGCCATGGAGGCCGGCGCCGATGACGCCTACACATGGTTCAACCTGGGCAGCGCGCTCGCTGGACAACGTCTGCTCGGGGACGCTGAGGCTGCGTTCCGTACGGCCATCGAACGAGACCCGAACCTGGCGTCTGCGCACTTTATGCTGGGCAACGCGCTTGGCGCTCAGGGTCGCAACGACGAGGCTCGGCGCGCTTGGTGCGCCGCGGCGGCGCTTGAACCCACCCGGTCACGTTTCGCGCAAGCGTGCGAGACCCCTTAGGACGCCAGGAGCCCGCGTGGTGAACGACACCCAAGACCCGCCGCAGTCCGCGCTGGAGGCCGAGGTCCCGAACGAGGCCCTGGAGGCTGAGGTCGCTCGTCTCGAGGCGCTGCTCTCGCGCAAAATGCCTAAGCGGGCTCCGACCCCAAAGCCTCACCCAACGACCGTCAGCGGCGCCCAGCCCTTGCTTCGGCGCCTGCGAAACTCTGGTACCGGCGTGCGGCTCGACCTCGGCACGTGGTCAGGGGACTTGGACGCCACGCGGCGCGAGATCGACGCGCTCGGCGCGATGACCACCACGTGGGAACCGCTGCCGTTTGAGGCGCCCGAAGCGCCGCGCGCGTCCATCTTGTTGGCGTTCCCAAGCGCGCCTCCGGATGGGCGTCTGGCGTCGCTGCGCACGCTGCATGAGCATAGCCGCGCGCAAGGCGTAGCACTCTACGCGTGGGCGCCGCTGCCCGCAGGGGGCGCGCCCGACGCTTCGGTCTACGTGAACACGTTCCGGCCACACGCGACCGGCGAAATCCAGCGTCTGCGCGCGGCGCTGGCGTCCACAGAAGCTGAAACGCCGGTCGGGGGAATCCGCGTCGACTTTACGGCACCGGCCGAGCGAGGTTTCGGCTTGAAGTCCGGGGATGGTGCCCACGCCGCCCTCGCCGTGGCAGCGCTGACACAGGCCGATGCGGTGCCGCGTACCGCCGGTGTCACCGACCCGTCGCTCGCGGCGCTCATCTGGGCCGCTGAGCTGCGACAGGGCACGCAGCTGCGCATCGAGAAAGAGCTGCGCTATGACACGCAAGCACGGCTCCTCGCGGGGCTACGGCTGTTTGGTCATCCGGTCGTCGCCCTGATTCCCATCGACCGCTCCGCGTGAGCGGGACGGTGGATGGCGGGGCGGCGTTCGGTCGACCTAGGGCTCGACGACGTGCACGAGCACGACGGTGATATTGTCGGTTCCGCCAGCTTCGTTGGCGGCGTCGATGAGCGCTGCGCACGCTTCGGTCAGACCGTTTCCGCGCGTCTTCACCAGAAGGTCGCGCATCTCGTCATCGGTGATCATGCCCGACAGGCCGTCCGAGCAGAGCGCGTAAATGTCGCCCACCTGCGGCGCGTCGGAGTTCAAGTCCACTTCGACGGTGTCCTTCATGCCGAGCGCGCGAACGATCACGTTCTTGTGCGGGAAGTTCTCGATCTCCTCGGGCGTGAGATCCTTCATCTTGATGTAGTCGTTGAGGAGCGAGTGATCCTCGGTGAGCTGATCAAGAGTTTGGCCGCGGAGCCGATACACCCGCGAATCGCCGACGTGGCCCATCACGAGCCCGTCATCGGTAAAGCGGACGCCCACCAACGTGGTGCCCATGCCGCGCTGCGCGGGGTTGGACTGCGCGCACTCGTGGATGCGTAGGTTGGCGAGTTTGACGCCGACGGACAAGCGGTTGCCCTCGTAGCCGAGCCCTTTCTCCATCTTGTACGGCCACGTCATCTCCTCGTCTTCCGCAGTCTGGCGGAAGAAGTCGGTGATGGCTTCGCACGCCATACGAGACGCGACTTCGCCGGACGAGTGCCCGCCCATGCCGTCCGCCACGATGTACAGATTCTGCTCTGCGTCGACGGAGAAGGTGTCCTCGTTGTGACCGCGCTTGCGTCCAACGTCGGTTTGACCTGCGTACTCGAGTTTCATTCTTCTCGCTGAACAGGGCGCTAGGGAGTTCGTTATGACATCAACCTACACGAATCGGCTAGTCGGATTCTACTCCGATGGCCGAGAGCACGCGCCAGGTCATATCTTGGCATCGTCGTACCACGCTTCCGGCGGTGGTTCCCAGAACCGTGCACTCGCGGCCGCCGTCGTCCCGCTCCGGCACGGTGATCTGCCATCGCGCCGCGCCCGTGCGTCCGTCGAGCGCTGTCGCTACCTCGTCGGAGTACATCACGATCGTCTCCGTTCCCGACACGCCCACCAGGCTGTCGATCAGGCTGGCGCTCGCGACGGTGCGCGTCCAAGTGGGCGCCTCCGGAGCAGAGGGCGCGAACGCAGTCACCCGCTGCATGCGCAGCACCAAACCCTCGACCGACTCCGTCAGGATCAACAGACCGGCCACCAACGTCGCGCCTTCCAGACGATCCGGCAGCTCCGCGATCTCCTCTCCGTCGGACAGCGCCACGACCCGGAGCCCCTCGGAAAAGCGCGCCATCAAGAGCGCCCCGTCGATCTCCAGCCCGTCCACCGGCGTGCGCGTGTGCGCCGTCCAGGCCGGTAGCGATGACGGCTTCGACAGGTTGAACACCGCCAACTCGCCCGGACGATCCGCGTGGGTGGCGAGCCCCATGAGGGCGCCATTCGCGTCGGCAAAGCGGCGCACGTCCCAGCCGTCCAAGTCGAGGGTCCAGCGCTGCGCTCCTGACCCGAGCGACCGCACGTTTACAATGCCGTCGGGCAACATCGCAGCCACCAGCGAACCCGCGGCCCCAACCGCCCGCGGGCCCGTCTCAAACTCCACACCCCAGCGATACGCCCCACTCGATACTTCCACCGCCTCTAACGCCTGACCTTGTTGAATCAGGTAGGTCGTCGGCGTCGTCGTGAGGCCGGCCGCTGCTGGGGCGGCCAGGAGCGCGCGTTCCCATTGGGTCTCGCCGGTCTCGAGGTCCACGCGACGCACGGCGGTCGTGGTCGCGTCCACCTCTCCGGACGTGGCGGAGACACTCGCGCCGACGAGCACGAGCTCACCGTTGGCCCAAAGCGGCGCCCATCCGTGCGTATCGTCGGAGAGATCGACCTCCCACCGCACTTCGGCTCCAAAGTGTGCACTAGGTGACACTGGGGGTGACACTGACTGTGACATGGGCTGGCGGGCACCACAGGACCCCGTCAGAGTCAGCAACATCGCGGCTACGGCGTACTTGAGGGTAGGGGGCATCATTACTCGTGGGAGACAGAAGTGATCACGAGTGTCACTTTTCGCTTGCATCACTGACCACCTGGCTTTAGGTTGCCCTTGCTTCTCGACGGACGGTCCATGTGCATCCCCCCAGGCCGTTGGTAAGGTGTACGTGCTATTGCCAGGTGCTCCGTCGGGAAGCATTTAGTTTTTGCGACCGTGGATTCATAGGACACGTTAATCCTGTGGATGTTCGGTTCGCCTAGGTTGCCCTGCGGCGCCGGTCGAGATGAAATCGACCGCGCCGCAAGCACGTGGTGACACTCCGGCTGACCGGGTGTTTGGTACTGTGCTCGACACTGTGCTCGACACTGTGTCTCACCCTGGTCGCCGTGGGCGCCTCCGACGGCCGTTGCTGCCGTGATAGCCTCGGGTGGCGCGTCGAAGGGGCGCACAGAAGCGCGTAGCGTCTGTGGTAGCGCCAGGCGCGTGGCTCGATCAGCCCAGCGACTGACGACCGAGCCGATGACCGAGC
>CBDUJZ010000048.1:0-32816 GCA_965367675.1 uncultured Myxococcales bacterium
CGCCGTGCGGCGGGCAGCCGTATTGCAACGCGGTCAGCAGGAAGCCGAACTTCTCTTCCGCCTCTTCGTCGCTGATATCGAGCAGCTCGAAGACCGCGGCCTGCATATCCTGGTCGTGGATACGAATCGAACCACCACCAATTTCCGATCCGTTGAGGACCATGTCGTAGGCGCGCGAGAGTGCCTTACCAGGGTCCGCTTTGAGGACTTCGGCGTCATCAATCGACGGCGCCGTGAACGGATGGTGCAATGAGGTCCAGCGTTTACCGCTTGCGTCTCTCTCGAACATCGGGAAATCGACAACCCAGAGCGGTGCCCAGGCTTCGGCCACGAGGCCACGATCTTCACCGACCTTGCAGCGCAGTGCACCCAGCGCGTCGTTGACGACGTTTGCCTTGTCCGCACCGAAGAAGATCAGGTCGCCCGACCTGGCGCCCGTGCGCTCGAGAATGCCCTGCACAGTATCGTCCGGCAGGAATTTCAGAATCGGTGACTGCAGACCTTCGGCACCGGCATCATCGTCGCGGCGCAGGACGTGTCCGGCAAAGTCCGCCTCACCATCGACTTCCCAGGCATCGGCCGGAAGAAGATCGTCCGGCAGTACGTGCAGATCGAAGGCATCTAGAGAGCGGACGTACCTCAGATTGGTGAGCTCTCAAGACAGCCCTTCCTGAGCGAAGTCGAAGGACACCCTTCAACCCGCCCGGCATCCTCATCGACGCGTGGTCCGGACGGGACCATCGGTCGATTGCATGCCAAACCCGGCGCGTTGATCAGCTGCCTAACGCGGCATCAGCGAGGCGGTTTCAAAAACGAAACGACCCGACGCGAGCGAGGCTGGCGTCGGGTCGTTTCACTCATCGCGGGCGAGTGCGCTTTAGCGCAGCTCTTCTTGAGCCATCTCGCCGAGCGTGCCGGTGAGCGTGCCGAACGTCTCGGCGTCGATGCTGACGGCCAGCGCGATGTCGCTGCCGTTGGCGGTCGCCTGCAGGCCGGTGAGCACCGAGGTGAGGCCGAACGCGGCGACCTCGGGAGTGCCAGCCAGACCGGAGAGCTGCGCGTTAAGCGCGGCCACAGACTCGGTGGCGAGCGTTTCGGAGTCCATCGTCACGTTGACGTTGGCGGACAGGCCGGAGCTGAGGTCGAGCGACAGGCGCGCCGCCTGGGCACCCTGCGAGCCGGACGGGAGGTCCACGGCGATCCAGATGGCGCCCGAGCGGTCGACCGCACCGAGCTGCGTCGCGACGGTGCCGGA
This sequence comes from uncultured Myxococcales bacterium, assembly GCA_965367675.1. Lineage (GTDB taxonomy): Bacteria > Myxococcota_A > Bradymonadia > REDH01 > REDH01 > CBDUJZ01. The sequence goes on from CBDUJZ010000048.1 coordinate 1,256, forward strand.
AGCGCCGGCGTCACCCTGGCCAGCGGCCGCATTGAGGCCGGGCTCGACCAGCGCGAACTCGCCGACGGCGACAATGTTGTTGCCGAGGAACGCCACGGTGGACTCGCTCTTACGGTAGTACGTGATCTCTCCGACGGTCGAAGCCACGTACTGGTCTTCGATCAACACGGTCGCGAACTGCTCGGCCGGGTAGTCGACTTCGAGCAGTACGACGGCGTGATCACCGGCGCTGTCGGAAACGACGTTGGAGGCGAACACGATGGAGTGCACGCTCTCGATCGGGTCAAAGCCCGCGTCGGTGCGCAGCGTGGTGAGCGTGCTCTGCAGGTCGCTGTTGCTGTTCGCGATCTCCATGAGCTGCGTCCACACGGGGGTGCCGCGGACCTTGTCCACGTCGATTCCGACGACCACTTGGGCCGAGCCGGGTACGAACGGGAGCAAGTTGGAGCCGTTTCCGGCGAAAGCGGGCAGCGCGACGAGAAGCAGCGCGGCAGCAAGAACGGTTCGAAGAAGTCGACGCATCGGATTCGGGGGTCTGTGTGAACGGTGAATTCGCTTCGCGCAGCCTAGCCATGAAGCAGTGAACTTCAAGCGATTCGCGAGCGTACAAACAATGACGCAGCGCGGCGCACGAAATTCACCGGCAACTTCACAGCCTCCGATGGGGAGGCTCGAGCAGTGGTCCGCGGTCGCACGGTGCATGGGCGCGCGCGTCTCTGGTCGCCGGGCGCACGCATCCCGTGCGACACGTTCCGAGGGAACGACGCAGGGTGGCCGCCGCTTCGGGAGAGCGACTGGCGTGCGCGAGTCTCGTGGCCCCGAGGGGCTGCGAGCGTTAGCGGTCTTCGAAGAACTTCGCGTTAATCTCGGTGAAGGGCACCCACTTCTCGGGGAGCTCCTCATCCTCAAAGATCGCGTCGACCGGACATTCGGGCTCGCATGCACCACAGCTGATGCATTCCTCAGGGTCGATGTAGAGCTGGATCTTGTCGCCCCACTTCGCCTTCAGAGCCTCTTCTCCACCACCTTCTCGAACCTCACGGATCTCCTCCAACGGCGCGGGGCCGTGGATGCAGTCGACTGGACAGACGTCGACGCAGGCGGTGTCACAGACTCCATGGCAAGGTTCAGCAATTACGTAGATCATTGTTTCCTGACGCTTCGAGCGATCTCCGCTCCGAGTTGCACGCCTTTACGAGCGCGACGTCTTGTGTAAACCGAGCGGAGCGACGCCGCAAGCACGCGGCGCATCGTCCAACCTCCTCGAACACAAGCGCGACTTCGAATGGCCGACATCCGCCCGCTCCGAGCTGTCCGGTACTCCCCCACCGCCGTCGGCGACCTGACCCAGGTCGTCACGCCACCGTACGATGTGATCGACGACGCGATGCTGTCCGCGCTCTACGACCAGCACCCGAACAACTTCGTACGTCTCGACTTCGGCAAAGTGTTGGACTCCGACGACGAGTCCAACAACCGCTACACGCGTTCGGCCGAGACGCTGCAGCAGTGGCGCGACGAAGGCGTGCTCGTCCGTGACGAAGTGCCCGGCGTGTACGTGTACGAGCAGACGTTCGACGCCGACGGCACGCAGGTGACCCGCACGGGCTTCCTCGCCGGAATCCGTCTGCACGACTACGCCGACCGCGTGGTGCTGCCGCACGAGCGCACGCTCACCGGGCCCAAGGCGGACCGCATGAGCCTCATGGTCGCCACCCAGGCGCAGCTCTCGCAGCTGTTCCTGCTCTACAACGACCCGGAGTCCGTGGTGGACCGCGCCCTCGCGCTCTGCTGCCAGGGCGAGCCCGACATCGACATCACCACCCCCGGCGACGAGATCCGGCACCGGCTGTGGACCGTCACCAACCCCAGCACCATCGCAGCCGTGCAGGCCGAGATGGCCGACCGTCAGCTCCTCATCGCCGACGGACATCACCGCTACGAGACCGCCCTCGCCTTCCGCGACGCCAAGCGCGAAGAGGAAGCCGGCGACGGCGAGCAGCCGTACGACTTCGCGCTCGCGTACCTCGCCAACTCCGCCGACCCGGGCCTCATCGTGTGGCCCACCCACCGCGCGGTGCACTCCGTGCCGGGCTTTGACTTCGACACCTGGCTCGACGCCGTGGCGCCGTACTTCGAGGTCGAGGCGCTCAACCCGGAGTTCTCTCCCAAGCAGTGTGAGGCCCTCCTCAACCGCGCCGGTGAGAAGACCCCGTCGTTTGTGGCCCTGCGGAACACCCCCGAGGGTACCCGCGCCTGGCTGCTGCGCCTGGACGCAGAAGCCGCGAAGCCACACCTCGACGAGATCCCGGGCCCCGACGCCGCCCGCACCCTCGACGTGAACGTGCTGCACGACTTCGTGCTGCCCAAGCTCACGGGCATCGACCTCGCCGCGCAGTACGCGAAGACCAACATCCACTACATCAAGGGGCTCGAGAACGCGTTTGACGCGGTCGCCGAGCACCAGATGGTCTTCCTGATGAACGCCGTGCCCGTCGATAAGGTGCGCGCCGTGTGTGAGTCCGGCGGCGTGATGCCCCAGAAGTCGACGTACTTCTACCCGAAGGTCCTCAGCGGACTGGTCATCAACGACCTGCGCGAGGCGTAGGCACCCGATGGAGCGGCCCGCAGCGCCCGCGCCACCACTCGGCCCGCACACCACCGACGCGTTCTACGACGGTCGGGTGGTGCTGCGGCAATCCCGCGACGGCTACCGCTTCACCTCCGACGCGCTGCTGCTCGTGGGGCTCACCGCCGGCCTGCCCGTTTCAAGCGGCGCCGCTCGGCGTAGCCACGGGCCGCGCGTGCTCGATCTGGGCTCCGGCTGCGGCGTGCTCGCGATCGCGCTCGCAGATTGGTGGCCTCACGCCACGTTCGTAGCCGCCGAGGCCCAGCCCAGCCTGCTGGAGCACCTGCGACACAATATCGTTCGGAATGGGCTTGAGGAGCGTGTGGTCGTGCTGCCGGGCGACGTGCGGTCGAGCGCCGGCGCTGCGGCCACCACCGACGCGCCTGCCCAGCTCGCCGCAACACCGTTCGACGTGGTGATCATGAACCCGCCCTACTATCCGCCGGACTCCGGGCGCCTCCCGCCCAACGCGGAGCGCGCCGCTGCACGACACCAGCTGCGGGGCGACATCGAAGCGCTCATCGCCGTGGCCGCCGAGCGCCTGGGCCCCGATGGACACCTGGCGCTGAGCTATCCGTTTGCGCAGCGGGAGCGGGTCGAAGCGGCGTGCGTGCGCGCTGGGCTAGCGCAGGTACGCGTCCGTCCGGTGGTGAGTTTTGCAGACAGCGCGCCCAAGATCTGTTTCGTTCATGCGCAGCGCGGTCCACGCGTCTCGGAGTGCGTCGCCCCCCTGGTCGTCTACTCCGCACCTCGCCAGTACACCCATGAAACAGCGCAGTTCTTCGACCGGCCGAGCCACCCCTGATTCCGTGACGCCTGCGCGAGGTTTCCGACGAGCGGCCATCGCCAGCGTGTTCGCAGTGGGCCTCACCGCGGCGCTCAGTACTGGCTGTGGCGGCCCACAGGAGACGCCCACCGTGTCTCCCCAGCGGGCCACCCTCGAGTCCGCCAGTCGCCGAGTCGCGCGCGCCGCCCAACGCAGCTTAGAGGCCGCCTGGAGCGTTCCTGCGTTCCACTCCGAGATCCGCCGCAACCCCGCCGCCTGCGACTGCCCCCAGTGGGAGGTCGCGCTGGCCGGCCGGTGGACGCGCGTGTCGCTGCGTCCGGCCTCCGCGGCCACTCCGGAGGTCATCGCCCTACTGGTCCCAGCCACGCCCGCAGGCCCCGCCGGGGGCGAGGTGTCTACCGTTGAAGCTGCACCGACCGCCGGCGTCAGCGCGCCTGAGGTCGCAGAGCTTCAGTTCACCCGCGAGGTCGTCACCAGCGAGACCGGTTGGCGTTACCCCGTGGTGTCCGTGCTCACGCTCGGCGGACCAGAAGCCGCCGCGCAGCCGGACCCTTAGCTGCGCAATCCGCTACGCGCGGGACGGCCGATCCATCGCGTACACCGCCCACGGGCCCACGCCCTCGCTCTGCGCAACCCCCGAGCGGACGAGCTCGTCGAGCATCACCTGGAAGCGCATGACCGAGCCGCCGAACCGGACCACGTCGCTGGGCCAGTAGCCCAGGTCGTTGAACGCGATGTGCGCCACGCTGGTGGGGCCGTTGAGCGCAAACGGCATATTCTGCACCAGGTTCGCGACCGCGAGATTCAAGGAGCGGAACAACGCAAAATAGCTGCGCTCAACGCCGCCGTAGCCAGGCAGGATGAGTGTCGGGCGTAGGGGGCTGAGCCGATCGAGCGACTCGGAGTACACCTTGGGCGACAGGATCCGCGGCTGCGGCGTCCGGACCAGCGTCTCCCCGCCGAAGATCACCTGCGCGGCCTCGTCGAGCAGGCAGCAGGCGTGCGCGTCGGTGCCCGGCGTAGCCACCACGCGCAGCGTGCGACCGCCGATATCGATGCGCTGCCCCTCGGACATCGGCGATACGGTGACGAACGTGGACTCGTGCTCGAAGTACGACGCGACGAAGCGGTCGACGGTGTCGCGGTTCCAATCCGGATGTCCGGCGCGTTCGGGCCGTTCCGGGCTGTCGACCAGCCCATAGGCGATGGCGCTGATGTCCTCTTTGAGCCCGCCCTGCGCGGACGCGGCCACGAAGAGAGGCGAGTCGGTGAGGAGGTGAATCGTCGCGTTGGGGAACAGCGCCGTGTTGCCGACGCACTCGGGCAGCGCGGACGTGAGGAACACGTTGGCGACGTTCTCGGGGACGACGCCGATCTCGCTGAGTGCTGCACGCAGCGCTCCTCGGGCGGCGATGTGGCCGGTGCCGACGACGAACGGTCGGGCTCCGCGTCCGACCCACACGTTGGGTGGGAAGCCGAACGGGAGCGGCACGTGTGCCGCGGACGGCAGCGTGACTTGGACGACGTCAGGTAGGACGTCGAAGATGCCGTACACGATGGAGCTCCTTGTCGCGGCCGCGCAGGCCTCGGACGTCAGGGACGTCGTTGGCCCGCGTCGGGACGCGCCGTATGGGTTCTACCCGCGGTACGAGAACGTAAGCTCGTGGTCGCAGATGGTGTAGAGGTCTCCCTCTTCGATGATCTTGGTGTCCACGCGCTGGCCGTTGAACTCAACGCCGTTGGTGGAGCCGAGGTCTTGGACGTAGAAGCTCCCTTGGTGGAAGATCACGACGGCGTGCTTCCGGGAGATGTTTCCGTCGCGGATGGTCAGGTCGGTGCCGGTGGAGCCGCGTCCGATGACGAAGCGCTCTTTGGCGACCGGGTATACGCGGCCTTCGAAGCGCAGGAAGAGCTTGGGCATGGCGCCAGCGGCCGCTGCGGGAGCGGCTGGGGCGGCCGGAGCCGGCGGCGCTGCGGGTGCGGCAGGAGCGGCGGGCGGACGAGCCGGCGGTGGCGGCGGCGCGGCCTGGGGACCACGCACAGCGGGCATGCGCTCGAGCGTGACACGGTCCGCGGCGGTGTACTCGCCGCTGCCGCTTCCCAGCGACGGCGACGCGGCCGGACGCGGGGGCGCTGCCGGAGGAGCGGGGGCGGCGACGGGCGCTGCCGGAGGCGCTGCGGCGGCCGCCGGAGCGGGGCCATCAAGGAACTGCTGCAGAGCGTCCGAGAGCAGCTGGTCGATGGTGGTGTCCTTCTCGCGGGCCAGCTTCTCGTAAGCCTTCCAGAGGTCCTCTTCGCAGTAAAAGCTACGAAGCGTCTTGCGCCGGTACTCGCTCATCAAACCCTCTTGTACGAAGCGGGGATATCGTCGGCGCAGTACGCCGAATCATAGGTCGTTGCGCAAGCTACCACAGCGCGCGAGCGTGCGCCAAGCCGCTCAGCCCGCATTCGACGTCAGCGCCGAAGTAGACGCCAACGTGGCTGGCGGCGTGGCCGCCGGAGGCCCCGTCGGAGCCGGCGGCTCGGTCGTCCGCAGCGCCCGTGTCGACACGTCGTACACCAGTGGAATCACCACCAGCGTCAGCACCGTGCCCACGCCCAGACCCGAGATGATCACCCACGCCAGCGGCCGGCGAATCTCAGCGCCCTCGCCCAAACCCAGCGCCATCGGCAGCAGCCCCAACACCGTCGTGGTCGCCGTGATCAGCACTGGGCGCAGCCGTGCGCTGCACGCCTGAAGAATCGCCGTGCGCTTCTCTACGCCCCGCCGCTGCAGCGTGATCACGTAGTCGATCAGCACGATCGCGTTGTTCACCACGATGCCGACCAGGACGATGACGCCGATCAACACCACCACCGAGACCGGCGTCCCAAGCGCCTGGAGCGCCGCCACCACGCCGACCAGCGCCAGCGGGATCGTCACGAGGATGACCAACGGGCCAACCAGCGATTCGAACGTCGAGGCCATGACCACGTACACCAAGAAGATCGCCAGCAGCATCGCGAACGCCAGGCTATTGCGGGCGGCATCCATCTCGTCCGACTGACCGGCGATCACGATCAACTGGCCGTCTTGGGTGGGAACCTGGCTGAGCACCTCCTCCAGCGCACGCACGGTCGCGCTCAAATCGAGCACGGACGAGCCCGCTGTGAGTACCGCCGACCGCTGACCCTCCACGCGGCGAATCTCCGCCGGCCCGCGCCCGACCTCGATCGTGGCCACGCCGGAGAGCCGCACCGGACGCTGCGTCGCGCCGGCCGCGGTGGCGAACCCCGCGGCACCCGTCAGCGCCTCGCCCATGCCGGCCGCAGCCCCAGTGTCGGCGTCAGCGAACGCGACAACCATCGCCCGAAGGGCCTCCAGATCCTGCACGTCGCGCCGATTCAACGCCACGTCGATGTCCAGGCTGTCCGCGCCCATGCGCAGCTCCGTCGCCACGCTGCCTTGCACCTTCGCGCGGACCGTCTCGGCCACCGTGCGCACGTCGAGCCCCAGGTACGCGAGCCGCTCGCGGTCGAACCGAATTCGAACCTCGGGGAAGCCATCGCGCGCGCTACTGCGCACGTCGGTGATGCCTTCGATCCCGCGCATCGCGTGCTCAACACGGTCGGCCGTCACCTTGAGGGCGTCCAGGTCTTCGCCGCGGACCTCGACCACGATCGGAGCCGCGAGGCTGAACAATGTGGGGCGCGTAATGTCGTGCTGCAGCGCCGGCTCGCGCGAGACCGCTGTCCGCAGCGCCTGCATCGCCCTGCCCTCGGCCTCCGGGTCATCGCCCGCGTTGGCGACCACCACGGTGAGCGCGGCGGTGTGCTCTCCCTGGTCGGACGCGTCGAGGTCCTCATCATCGCGACCGATGAACGCCGCGAGACGCTCGATGTCTGGGTGATCGGCCAGCGCGTCTTCGATCCGCCCAACCAGCGCCGCCGTGTCATCGAGCCGAGTACCGACGGGAAGCTGCAACTGCGCGGTGAACACGCCCTGACTCAGGTCCGGGATCAGCTGCATGCCAAGCGTGGACCACGTGTTGAGCGCCCAAACGAACGAGCCGATCGCGGCGAGCAGCACCAACCAACGCGTCTTGAGCGCCAGCCGGAGCGCCGCCACGTACGCGCGGTTGAGCATCTCAAGCCCCCACGCGACGCCGCCGAGCGGGATATCGAGCGCCTTGCCGAGCCCGATGAGCAGCATGCGGGCGAGCCAACCGAGCGCGAGCGCGACGGCCAGTCCGACCGCGCCGATGAGGCGCAGCGGCAGCTCGATCGCCAACCAGATGAGCGTGCGGACAGACACATAGAGCACGACCGGCACCACGTAGATCGCGCGCCAGATACCGTTCGCGAGGGTCGCGCGGGCCCAGGCGGTGTCGTTCCGAAACGCGGGAATCGACGCCACCTTGCGGAGGTCACCGAACAGCGCGCCCGGCACGATCGCCGCTGCGGATACGCGGTCCGGAAGCACAGACATCATGGGGACGAACAGCAGCGCGAACACCAGCGAGGCGATCAGGCTCAGCACGACCGCGATGCCCAGGTCGCCGAACAGCTGCCCAGCGATGCCGTCCACGAACACGATCGGCAAGAACACCGCGACCGTCGTCAGCGTCGAGGCGGTGACCGCTCCGGCGACTTCGCGCGTACCTTGTATGGCGGCGGTGCGCCCGTCGGCGCCCTCCTCACGAAACCGCACGATCGATTCCAGCACCACGATCGCGTTGTCGACCAGCATGCCGATGCCCAGCGCGATACCGCCGAGCGACATGATGTTCAGCGACACGCCCAGCAGCCGCAGCGGCGCAAAGGTGGCGATGACGGACAGCGGGATCGCCAGGCCGATAACCAGCGTAGCGAACGGCCGGCGCAAGAAGATGAACAGCACGAGGACCGCGCAGAGCCCGCCCAAGATGGCGGTCGATGTGACCTCGTCGATGGCGGCGCGGATATACGTCGATTGGTCGGTCAGCACCTCGAACCGAACGGCGGACGGAGCGGCGTCCGCGAGCGATGGATCGCTGCGCTGCATCATGGGCCCGGCCGCTCCGGGGGCGGTCGTATCTTCGGCAGCGCGGTTCGCCTGTGTCTCGCCGCTGCCTTCGCCGTCACCGCTGCCCTCGCCATCGGTGTCTACGCCGGCTCCGAGCGCGTTCGCGGCTCCAAACACACGTCGGCGCACGGCTTCCGCGACCGCGACCAGGTTCGCGTCGGCGTCTTTGAACACCGCGATCTCAACGCTCGCGTGACCATCCACGCGTGTGAGCACCTCGCGCTCGCGCACCGCGGTCGAAACGGTCGCCACGTCGGCCAGCCGCACCGGCACAGCGCCGCGCACAGCGATGATCACCGACGCCACGTCCGCGATGCTGCCAAACTCGTTCACCGTGCGGACCAGGTACTCAACCTCGCCCTCCAACAACCGCCCGCCGGCAACATTCACGTTCTCCGCCTGCAGCCGCGCGACCACCGTGCTCGGCTCGATGCCGTACGTGGCCAAGCGGCCCTCATCGAGGGCCACGCGCACCACGGACTCGTCGCCGCCGGTCACCCGGACCATGGCGACGCCCTCCAACTCCTCGAGCTCGCGCTCCACCTCCTCGGTCACATACGTGCGCAGCGCGGAGGCGGAGATACCGTCGGCCACGACAGCCAGCTCAATGATGGGATCGAGCGTGGGGTCGTAGCGCAAAATCTGGGACGCCGTCGCCGCGTCGGGCAGCTCGATGAGCGACATGCGCTCGCGGATCTTTTGAATCGCAATGTCGAGGTCGGTGTTCCAGGCGAACAGGAAGACCACGTCGCTGGAGCCGGCGCGCGACACGGAGTTCATGCCGATCAGCCCCTCCACCGTGCCCAGGTACTCCTCGATCGGCTGGGTGATGGCGTCCTCGACCTCTTCGGGCGCCGCGCCGTCGTACTCCGTTCGCACGGTCACGGTCGGGTGCGACAGCTCCGGCATCAGGTCGACCGGCATCTGCTGCAGCGAGACCCACCCGAAGACGACCACCGCGGCGACCACCATGAACGTGGCCACAGGGCGGTCGACCGACGACGGCGACCATCCAGTCGCGCCGCCGTCCTCGCTACTCATCGGCTTGGTCGTCCTGGGCCGCCGTGCGCGGGATCACGACCAGGTCGACCTCGTCGAGCCCACTCTGTCCCACCACCACAACGCGCTCGCCAGCGGCCACACCACCCAAGACCTCGATCATCTCGCGGTCTTCGTATCCGAACGTGGCCGGCACACGCCGCACCGCAAAAGGTTGCAGGCTATCCAACGGCCCCGCCTCACCGCTGCCATCCGACGGCGGCCGCTCAACAGGCTCCGCGATCACAAAAAAGTACGCCTCGCCGGCTTCGCGAATCACCGCGCGCTTGGGGATCGCGATCGCGCCCTCATGCACATCGGTGACCACGCGAACCCCAACGAACATGCCGGGCCGGAGCACCGGCGCTGACGCCGGCTGCGTCACCGCGATGCGCACCTCCACCGTGCCCGTCTGCGGGTCCACGATGGGATCGATGCGGCTCACCACGCCCGGGTACAGATGCCCCGCGAACGCCTCGACCAGCACCTCTGCCGGCTGCCCCTCGCGAAGCACAGCCAGCTCGCGCTCGGGCAGCGAGATGTGCGCCTCTAAGGTCTCCACGACCGTCACTTCAAACATCGCCTGGTTCGGCACCACGATCTCGCCCACGTTCACGCTGCGGCGGGTCACCACACCGTCGATCGGCGAGCGCACCACCTGCGTGGCGCCCTGCGTCCGCAAGCGCCGCAAGTTGCTCTCGGCCGTCCGCAGCTGAAACTCTGCCTGCTCGAACGTCTGCCGCGCCAGATAGCCCTGGTCGAACAACGGACGAAGCCGCGCGACCTCGCTCTCGTTCCGGTCCACCACATCCTGCGCCTCGGCGATCGAGATACGAACGTCGTCGTTCACCACCCGCGCGAGCACTTGCCCTCGGGTGACGCGATCGCCGCGGTCCACGTTCAGCTCGCGCAGATTACCGGACATCTCGCTCACGACCGACGCCTGCTGCGCGCTGCTCAGCGTCGTGCTACCAGCGACCGTGCGCCGCAAATCGGCCACCACGGCGGCCTCGACCTGCACCGGCACCACCACAAACTCTTCCGCCTCGCCGCTGCCCTCACCGTCCTCCGACCCGCCGCCCGGCGGCGTGCAGGCCACCAACGACGCAGTAAGAAGCGCGACGATGGGAATCAGTGACTGGCGAAACGGCTTCATGCTGGCGAACACAGGTTGACTATTCAGGTGGCGAGCGCACCATAAGGCGCGCGAACGTGGAAAGGTAGTACAAGAGGCCCAGTGTCAACGCCCATCCGAGCACTCATCATCATGTTGGCCGTCGTGGCCGGAGTTACAGCGGTGCTCAACGCACGCGCCAAAGACTCCGCCCCTGCGGTCGTGGACGCCCGTGTTGGCACCATCGCGCCCGCGTTCGACCTCGAGGCGCTCAACGACGACTCGCGCACCGCGCTCAGCGATCTCAGCGGCTCTGTCGTGGTGCTCGATTTTTGGGCCACCCACTGCGCCCCGTGCCGCCGCTCCATGCCGCACGTGGACCGACTCGCCGAGCGCTACGCGGAGGACGGCGTCCGTGTGCTGAGCGTGAACGTGGACTTCCCGGACGAAGATCGTATCTCCAAGGTAGAGGCCTTCATTCGCTCGGCCGGTGTCGACGCGGACGTGTTCCTCGACAATGGCAACACCGCCTACCTGTACGGCGCCCGCCGAATCCCGCTCATCGTGATGATCGACGGCGACGGCATGATCCAGCGCGTATTCCAGGGGTACACCGGCTACAACCTGCTCGCGGACGCCGTCGAGTCCCTGCTGTAGCCCACCCGCTGCGCCCCGCAGCCGGACTACTCGTTGTCCGTCGCGGGAACCGGCATCGCGTCCAGGTTGATGGCCGGTGCCGATCGGTTCCGCCGCGACTCAGCTTCCTGCGACTGCCGGCGGATGTCCTCCAGCAACACCTCCGCGTCGGCGCGGTGCGAGGTGTTGGGGAACTCGCGCAGCAATCGCTGCAGCACCGATCGCGCTTCGTCCAAGCGCCCCTGCTCCATGTTCGCGATTCCGGCCATCATCAGCGCTTCTTCCCGCCGAGCGTCTCCCGCGGGTGCGTCCGAAAGATACGCGTCGAGCTCGTCGGCCGCGCGGACCATGTCGCCGGAATCGAACGCCGCCTCGGCGCCGTCGTAGGCCCCGGCGTTGGCGCCGGCGTAGGCCCCGTCGTTGGTGTCGTAGCCGTCGTAGCCAGCGCCAGCGCCGGTGGCGACGAGCTCGTCTTCGGACGCACGACGCTCCTCCATGCGCGGATTTGTAGCCGCAGACGCTGGGCGCGGCGCGGGCGGCGCAGGAGCCGCTGCCACCACCGGCGCGGACGCTCCACGGTCACCATCGTTGGAGGCTCCGGACGAGGTGTTGTCCCGTCGCGGACGCCGCGATCGCGTCCCGACCGACTCCCCGGTGACCATCGCCTCGCGGTCGTTGTAACCTTCGTTGGCAGGCGCCTGTGCGATCACGTCATCGCTCAGGCTTCCGCCCAACTGCGGCGCCATCTCGGTGCCCGTATCCTCTTCCATCTCCGGCAGCGCCTCACGCATCGGCGCGGCCGCGACCTCCGTGGGAGCGGCAACATCGGGAGTCGCCGGACCGGTGGCGATCCCGCCCGAGGCAACATTCGCCATGCCGCCGAGCTGCTCCGAGTCCTCAAAGCCAGGGCTCGACGGCGCCGCAGGGGCCCCTTCCGCCGCTCGGCCTTCCGCGACGTAACCATACGCTCCACCGGCACCGCGCGGCGTTCCACTCCGAGAGACCGCGCCGCCCGATTGTCCAACGTAGATGTCCGAGTTGCTCCCCGACCGACCGGGCGCACGCGCCTGACGCTGAACCTCGCCGGCGCCGAAGCCGTCACCGATCTCCAAGCTGGGCTCGTTCGGCTCCGGTTCCGGTGCCAGCTCCGATTCCCACTCGAGCATTCCATCCTGGTCCCGCCCTGGCGCCACCGCAGCCGCCGAGGGAGCTTCCGCTTCTGCGCGCTCCTCCTCCAAGTCTTCGGGCGCTTCGTCGCTGGCTGCGAAGTCCAACAGCTCGTCCTGGGGCGTGCGCTCCGGCGACGTCGTTTGGGCCACACGGTCGTCCACAGACTCCGCTGCGGCGACCATCTCAGCGGTCGAAGCGTCCAGGTTCGTCGTGCCTTCGAACGCCACCGACCGGAACAACCAAGCGCCGCCTCCCAACAGCATCGCAGAGAACGCGAGCCCAAACGCGGGGCCGGCAAAGAACGCCGCCAGCGGGCTACGCTTGGGCCGACGCTCGAGCGCGGTCACGCGCGCCTGCCGCAGGATATCGTTGTGCAGCTTCGCCGGCATCTCCAGCGGCTCGAGCGTCATAAACGCCGCGTGGGTAGACCGCAGCGCGGCGAGCTCCGCGCGGCAATCCGGGCAGGCCTCCAGCGCGGCGTCCATCTCCGCTCGCGTCGCCTCGTCGACTTCCTCGTACAGGTAGTCGACCAGTCGCTCTTTGCATTGCTCGCACTTCATGTGGACAGTTTGGTCACGGGACCGGGGCTAGAGGGGGTTGCTGGTGGAAGTAAACGTTCGGGGTCACGTTTCGGTTTGAGATTCGTCGAGGTGCGCATCAAGTCCCCACCTCTTCGGCTTCGGTCTCGTCGAACGAGAAGCCCTCGAAGGCGGCCAAATATCCTTGCAGGGTCTGCAGCGCGTAGCGCATCCGTGATTTGATGGTGTTGTCGGACACGCCGATCAAGGCGGCGATCTCAACAAAGCGCATTCCCTCGTAGTGCCGCAGGATGAACACCTCGCGCTGCTCGTCCGGCAGCTCGGCGAGCGCATGGCGCAGGGCGTCGCGGAACTCGCCGCGCGCCACCTCGGCGGTGCCCGACGCCGCGTCCGGGTCGAGCGTTTGGTCCAAGAACGTAGCGCCACCGCCGTCGTCGGAGCGCATGGGCGCGTCGAGCGAGACCGTGCGCCGCCGGTGTCGCTTTCGACTCTCATCGATGCAGGCGTTGCGTGCGATCGTGAACAGCCAGGTCGTGAACTTGGCGGACTTTGTGTACTTGGCCGCGTTTTTCACGACCTTGAGAAACACGTCCTGCGTGATCTCCTCGGCGCGACCGCGGTCCCCCACCGAGCGGTAGATGAAGTTCAAGATCTTCCGCTCGTGCTTCGCGAGCAGGATCTCGAACGCGGCGACGTCCCCAGCGGCGTACCGCAGCATCAGGTCCTCGTCCGCGAGCTCCTCAAGGGCGCTGCGCGAGAGTGATTCGAGCTTCTTCTTCTTCCCGAAGAGGCTCGCGAGGAGGAACAGGATCAACGGCCTACCCGGTCAGGGGTGAACCGTCCGCAGCGGCGTGGCGCATGCGCGGGCGCATGCTCCAGAGATCGGGACGCCAGCGCTGTGCTGGCGGCGCGTCGAAACGCGTCTCTAGCCACCGGTGCGGGCCGTGATGGCGGCCACCGTCTCTGCGATCACGGACTGGATCGTGGCGCCTTCGCCGTAGCCGGGCGCGGGCACGGGCTCGGCCATGGCCGCGCTGGCGGTGTTCAGGCGCGCCACGGTCTGGCGGTCGCCGTACTTGGCGAGGCACGAGATCGAGATGAGTCGCGCGGGCACGTTGGCGTCGGCGATGTGACGCTCGAACACCACGCGGGCGTTGTCGCCGAGCTCTTCGAGCTTGGTGAGCGTGCACACGATGTTGTTGGACACCGAGCGGAAGCCATCGGCGCGGACGCGGCCATCGTAGAAGCCGTACTCGCCGTCGGCCGGCAGGTTGCTGAGCACGTGCTCCAGGCCATCCGAACCGCGGGCGTTCACGATGGCTTGGACGGCGGCCCAGCGACCGTAGGTCTCGTTGGTCAGCAGCCGCGTGTACCCTTCGATGTCGGCATCGGTGGGGTTCTCGGCCACGGCGTCGAGGATCGCGTTCTTGAACAGCGGGTCGAGGCTGTCGTCGGACAGGCGGTCGAACAGCCAGTTGCGCATGCTCGGCGTGTCGCTGAAGCGCAGCATGTACTCGAAGTACTCAAAGCGCAGCTGCGTGTTCTCGGATACTTCGCCGGCGTCCCAACGGGTGGCAAACGCCTGGGCGGTGGAGTCGGAGGCGTAGACCCACTCGACGGACGTCACGTCGCGGCCGAAGCACAGCACGCGATCGAAGGCGCCTTCTGCGATGACCTCGTCGATCTTCGCGACCGCGTTCTCAGCGCCGATGGCGGTGAGCACTTGCGACGTCGAGACGACACCCGCGCTTTGCAGGCAGGGATCCCAGTGGGTGTTGAACCAGTCCTGAAGGATCGCGTCGTAGCCCGCGCGGATGCTGGCGTCGTTGGTCGCTTGGCGCAGGTTGAAGGCCGCGTCGCGCATCTTGTGCGTCCAGGCGCCGCCTTCGTCGTAGAGTTCACGGACTCGGGGAGTGACGTCGCGCAGGACGGCGTCACGCTCGGTCGCGTCGGCGATCTGACGGACGCTGGCACCACCGTTGAGGCGGCTCATGCTATGGTCCCATTGCTCGATCAACAGCTCTAGCGCGCGGACGCGGGTTTCGTGCGAAAGATCGGGGTCGTGCAAATAGCCTTCGAAGCGATCTTCTGATCCTGGCGTGTTCGCCCACCGATCCAGGTAGCTGGGTGTGGGTTCGCAGCCGGCGAGCGCGAGTGAGCCGAAGAGGCACACGGCGGCCGTGCGGGAGAAAGCGCGCTGAAAGCGGTCAGCGATGAGCAACTTGGTCATGTCGTCGTGTCCCTAGGAGTCGTCGAGCGGGCCATGTGTACGCGGCGCGGCGGCGACGGTCAACAGACCCCACGTTGACGAAACCACCATCTCATGCCTAGGTTACGCGCCCCTCCGCTCCTGCGTTCCTCGCGCGCGAAGGGATGCGCGCCCGGCGGCTGCACTCCGCACCGCCCAAGGCAAGCGCTTATACCATTCCCCACTGACCACGAAGGGGCTCCAATGGCGATGTTCGACGCCGTAAAAAAGGGCTTCACAAGCGCCGTCAATCTTCTCGAAGGAAAGCGTGAGCTGACCGAAGAGAATATCGACGAAGCGCTTAAGACCATCCGCATGGCCCTCTTTGAGGCCGACGTTAACTTCAAAGTCGTGAAGGCGTTCCTCGCCCGCGTCAAAGAGAAGGCGCTCGGTGAGGTCGTTCACGTTAAGGCGAAGCTCGACGGCCAAAAGGTCGCGGTCCGCCCCGGCGACGTGTTCATCAAGATCTGTCACGACGAGCTCGAAGAGCTCATGGGACCGGTCGACACCTCGCTGACGTTCGTCCAAAACCGCCTCGGCCCCACCGTCGTCATGATGGTCGGTCTGCAGGGCTCCGGTAAGACGACCACCACCGGCAAGCTCGCCCGCTGGCTGATCCACCACCACGACAAGAAGCCCCTGCTCGTCGCCGCGGACGTCTACCGACCCGCCGCCATCGACCAGCTGCGCGTCCTTGGTGAGCGGCTCGACGTCCCCGTGTACGCGGAAGAAGGCGGCAACCCGCCCGATATCGCCGCCCGCGGCGTCAAGTACGCCGAGGACAACGGCTGTGACGTGGTCATCATCGACACCGCCGGACGCCTGGCGGTCGACGACCTCCTCATGGTCGAGCTCGAGCAGATCGTGGCGCGCACCAAGCCCCACAACATCCTGCTCGTCGTCGATGCGATGATCGGACAGGATGCCGTCAACACCGCCAAGCAGTTCAACGAACGGCTTGAGCTCGACGGCTTCGTCATGACGAAGCTCGACGGTGACGCCCGCGGTGGTGCGGCCCTCTCGATCAAAGAAGTCACCGGCAAGCCCATCAAGTTCGTCGGTCTCGGCGAAGGCATGGACGCCCTCCAAGAGTTCCAGCCCGGCGGCTTCGCCGACCGGATCCTCGGAATGGGCGACATCCGCGGCCTCGTCGGACGCCTTGAGAACGTCATCGACGCCAAGGAAGCGAAGAACCGCGAGAAAGACGCCGAGCGCATGCTCCGCGGCGACTTCGACTTCGACGACTTCCTGGAGCAGATCAAAACGATCAAGAAGCTCGGCTCGCTCACCGACGTCATGGAGATGATGCCGTTCGGCAATCAGCTCCCCGCCGGCGCGTCGATCGACGACAACGAGCTCGTGCGAATCGAGTCGATGATCCAGTCGATGACGGTCCAAGAGCGTCAGCAGCCCACGCTCGTGAAGCAGCAGGTGACCCGTCAGCGACGCATCGCGCGCGGCTCGGGACACAAAGAGGAGGAGGTCAAAGACCTCTGTCAGCGCTTCGAGATGATGCGCAATATGCTCGGCTCCCTCGGCGCGGGCGGCGGCGGCGGCGGTTTCCTCGGGAACCTGCCCGGCTTCAAGCAGCTCGGCCAGCTGCGTAACATGAAGAACATGGACATGGGTGCCCTCATGGGCGCCATGGGCGGCGGCGGCGGAATGCCCGGCATGCCAGGAATGCCCGGCATGGGCGGCGCCAACCCGTTCGCGGGGATGGCCGGCCTCGACCCCAACGCGGGCCGACAGCTGCCTCCTGGCTTCAACCCTCCGGGCGTGCGCGTCTCGACGGACAAGTCGGCCACCAAGGCCAAGATCGACCGTGAGAAGACCAAGCGACAGCGCCGGTCCGCTCGCTCCGCACGTAAGAAGGGCAAAAAATGAACGGCGGCAGCGCGGACATCGTTCCGCCTACCGATGAGCCGCTGCTCTCTTGCTCCGCCGCGACCGGCTCTCCGGCAACGGCCATCTGCACGCACTGCGGGGCGGCGTTCTCATCGCCGTTCCTCGCCGTGCGTACCGATGGCCGCGCCGTATGCCATCCGTGCGCCCGGCGCGCCCAGATCCCGTGCTTAGATGTGCCCGCTGGCACCGATACCCGGGACCCCGTGCTCGCGCTCGGCTGGCCCAAGGCGCTCCTGCACATCGCGATGCACCCGCACCGCACCTTCGCGGCCATTCACAACGGCCCCCTGCGCGAGGCGGTGGTCTTCGGGCTCGTCGCCACGCTCATCGGCTACGCAGCCACCACCGGATGGAACCTAACCCTGCATGGGCCGGAGTTCCTGGAGTTCTATCGCCAGGCGGCGGCCGAACGGTCGCTTGAGCTGACCACGGACGCCAGCGTGCAGAAGCTGCTGTGGCTCGCCCTGCCCTTCGCCGCCACGCTCCGGTTTGTGCTCGGCCTCGGCCTGCTACACCTGGGCGTGAGGATCGTGGTCGGCTCGGCCCAGTCGAGCTTCCGCGATGAGGCTCGCGTGTTCGCGCTGGCTTCCGGCACGCTGGTGATCGCGGTGGTTCCCGTCCTGGGTCCATTCATCGCGCTGGTGAGCTGGATCAGCGCCTGTACGGCGTACCTGCAGGTGGTGCACGGCTTGGGTACCGCACGCTCGCTGATGGCCGTGTTGCCATCGTTCCTGGTGATCACCGCGATGGGCCCCAGCAGCTTCGTTCCTTCGTAGGAGCGAAGCGCTTTGGGCGCGTGTTGGGAATTCGACCGACTCGGCGCCCTTCGGGTGACCGAGCGCACGGTCGTTCGTGACTGGCGCAGTGAGGACGCGCTGGTGGGGGTGGATTTGAAACCAGTCCCTCCCTTCTGACAGGCTCAGAGCGGGCGCGTTCGGGATGATGAGGTTGAACGTCCACCGGGCCGCTCCGCTGGGTCGTCCACCGGCCACGTGTGGGGCGTGGGCCTGCCTCGAGCGGACGGGGGGCCGCGCAGAACTTGGGTTGCAAAAACGCGGAACGGCGGAGGCCTGAGCCACCGCCGCATCGCGTTGAGTTCGGAAGCGAGTCTTAGCGCTTCGAGAACTGGAAGCGGGCACGAGCGCCCTTCTGTCCGTACTTCTTACGCTCCTTCATACGCGCGTCGCGCGTCAGGAAGCCGGCGCTCTTGAGCGCGGGGCGCATGGCCGGGTCGAAGTCGAGGAGCGCACGGGCGATGCCGTGGCGTACCGCGCCAGCTTGACCGGACTTTCCGCCACCGGCGACAAGCGCGATGATGTCGAAGTTCTCGACGGTCTCGGTGGTCTCAAGCGGCTGCTTGATGATCATGACGGCGGTTGCCCGCTCGAAGTAGGAGTCCACGGCTTCACCGTTAACGGTGATCGTGCCGGTTCCGGGCTGAAGCCGGACGCGGGCTGAGGACTCTTTGCGCCGACCTGTGGCGCGCCATTCAGTTTTGGTGGTCATCGCGAATCTCTGTGGTGCTGCTGCACGCTGCGTGTTGCGGCGTTCAGCTTAGTCGAGCGTAAGAGTCTGAGGATTCTGGGCGGAGTGCGGGTGCTCAGGGCCGGTGTAGACCTTGAGCTTCTTGAGCAGCTTCCGTCCGAGCTTGTTCTTCGGGAGCATACCGCGAACGGCGATGGTGATCACTCGCTCGGGGTACCGCTCGAGCATTTCGCCGGCGGTACGCTCACGGAGGCCACCGGGGTAGCCACTGTGTCGGTAGTACTTCTTGTCGCGAAGCTTGTTGCCCGAGAAGGACACCTTTTCCGCGTTCACTACGACGACGAAATCTCCGCAGTCGTTGTGAGGCGTGAAGGAGGGCTTGTGCTTGCCGCGGAGGAGCGCCGAAATTTTGGCGGCTGCGCGGCCTACCGGAAGGCCCTCTAGGTCAAGGACGTGCCACGAGCGGTCGGCATCCTCGGTCTTTACACTGATCGTCTTCATGGCTGACCCATTTTCCCCGACCAAGCGTCGGGTGTTGCACTGAGAAATTGTCGTCGACAACTCGGCCGACGGGGCGCGCAGGCTTAGAAGGTCGCTGGGGGGGTGTCAAGGTAAAAGCCATACCCAGCGGGATCCTCCGGCCCTCTTCGCGGACCTGCAGCCGCGTAGAGTTTCACCCTGAATGCAGTCCAAGCCACGCTTGCGCGTCCTCGGTTAGCGGGTGGGAGGGGTACTCGTCGATCAGACGTCGGAGCGACACCAGGGCCGCGTCGACGTCTCCGAGCTCGATCAAAGCGCGCGCATGCAGAAACAGCGCGCTGGGGACCTGCTCGGCTTCGGGATACTGTTCAATGAGCGTCTCGCAGCGCAGCGCAGCCCCTCGCGGGTTCTCGCGTCGCGTGTAGAACTCGGCCACGTACAGCTCGTACGAGGCCAGTCGCTCGGTGGTCGCTCGCAGGTGCTCGTTCGCGTCGTCGGCGAACTCCGTGTCGCCGTACGTGCTCAAGAACATCTGTAGCGCCCGGTGCGCGTTCTCGGTGTCCGAGAGGTCGCGCTCAAAGGACGGCGGCCGCAGGAACCAGTCGCCTGGCATCTGCTGCACGTAGGACAGCGCGATCTTGTATTGGGCCTCGGGGACCAGATCGTGCGTCGGGTGGATGCGGACGAATCGCCGGAACGACTCGATCGCGCGGGCGTACACCCGCTCTCTTAAGTAGGTGTCACCGATCCGGAACTCGGCGAGCGCCGCGTACTGACTGTAGGGGAAGTCGTTGTACACGCCCGTGAAGCGAATCCGGGCCGTCTCGAAGTCCTTGCGCTCGAAGACACGCTCAGCGGCTGCGAACGCGACCGCGGCCGCCTCCGTGTAGCTGGGCGGCTCCACGTCCTGCTGGGCACCGCCGCAGCCGGAAACGAGGAGGGTCAACGCGAGGCCAAATTTGGGGATCGTTCTAGACATCGCGCGGGTGCTACCACCAAGCGGCGTCGCGATCCACCCCACGCTACGACGCCGGGTTCAGTGCGAGCCCCTTGAGCCCCAGGACTTCGCGGACCTTGGCCTCAATGTCGTCCAGGTCGAACGGCTTATCGAGGTATGCGTCGGCGCCGTACAGCGGGCTCGTCATGGAGTTCACGTTCTTGCCGATGGCGGTCAGCATCAGAATGCGCACGCCGGCCAGCTCTTCTCGCTCGCGGACGTACTTACAGATCTCCCAGCCGTTGAGCTCGGGCATCATCACATCGAGGATGACCATGTCGGGGTGCTCGACGAGGATCGTCTCAAGGGCGTCCGCGCCGTTGGCGACCTCGACGACGTCCACGGCGAACGTGGAGAGGTGCGCCATGAGAATGGCGCGGATGTCCGCGTTGTCGTCGGCGAGGAGAATGGTAGGCGTGGCGTCGGTCATGCAGGAAGGGGCTGTGGGGCCTTGAATTGTGCAGTGTTGCGGCTTCAGCTTCAAGCGTAAGCATGCATCGCCTTGCTGAATGCGGCGTTCATAGGCACGTCTCAGGTTTGACCGCCTTTAGGAGCCCCGCTAGACAGGGGGTCTCCACGCGTACCCCCAAAGAACATGATCCCTTCGCTTCGTCCGATGATCCTTCGCTCCGCGACCGTTGCCGCGGCTGCCCTAGCCGCCACCAGCCTCGGGGGCTGCGAGCTCCTGGAGACCTGCGATCCCGAGCTCGACCCGAACTGCACGATCATCGACGCGGACGTGGGCGACACCGACACCGGTAGCTCCGACACCGGCACCGGCTGCGCCACGCTCGGCGAAGGCCAGTCGCGCTGCATCGACTCCAACAACATGGAGATCTGCCAGAACGGTACGCAGACCACCCAGGCCTGCACCGGCGTGTGCTCGGGCAACGCCTGCACCGACGCCATCCAGTACGTACGCATCTACGACGCGACCGGCTCGCTCTCGGGTCAGCACCCCGGCGCCGACATCGACGCCATCGCGCTCGAGTCGAACGGCCAGACGTTCTACGCCACCCGGGTCACCGACTCGTTCATCGATCCTTCCGTGACGCCGAACCTGGCGCCCAACCCGACCGAGTGCGTCGGCCCCCCGGACGTGTCTCCCGGCCAGTGTGACCTCTCCGACGGCGCCGAGCACTGGGTGTCGCTCGCCGGCGGTCAGATCGTCGTGACGTTCGGCCGCCCGATCGTGAGCGGTGACCAGATCACGGTCTACGAGTGTGCGGGCGCGGCGCAGGACTCGTTCGACGTCGAGATCGGCGCGAGCGCCCGCTTGGAAGGTGACTGGGAGCCGCTGCTCACCGACTCCACGGGAACGATCTCGGTCCGCGTGCCCTAGCCGCGCAGGTGGCGACATCCCGCTCGCGGGGTGCGCTACTCTTCTGGAGCTTGCTCCGCGAGCACGTGTCGGGCGCGATGGTAGATCTCACTCTCCACCTCCCACGCGTGCACGTCGAAGAAGCCGCGAATGTGCCCGGTCTCGTCCACCAGGACGAGCTCGCGTAGCGCGTCCGGCCCATCGCACGCCGGCGGGTCCGGCAGCAGCAGGCGCGCGGGCGGCCGCGGGTTCTCTTCTTGCCACACCGTCCACGGCCCCCGGGCGGAGGCGATGGACTCGGTGAGGCCGTTCATGCCCGCTTCGGTGGTGGGGCCAGCCTGAAGCCAGCCCACGCGTTCGCCGCCAGCGGCGGATTCGTTACGCGACCAAGTTTTGGCGTCGCCAGCGACCGCAAAGCCGACCGTGGCCACGCGCGCCTCGATGCCCTCGTGCTCGAACATGTACCAGAGCTTGGAGAGCATGTGCTGCGCCCCACAATCCAAGCCGTCGGCGCCGACAAACCCGACGACAGTCACGGTATCCGCGAACGCGCTAACGCTGACGGGCTCTCCGGAGTCGTCGGTCCAATCGTCGATGGCCAGCGCGCCCACCACGGGCGGCGGCTCGGGTCGGTAGCTCAGTCGTGTCTTGAGCCAGGTGAGTGTGATCACACCGGCGACGAACGAGATCACGAACGGGTTGCGGTGCCACTTGGCGGTGAACGGATCCGGCTTGGGCGGGATCACGACTGCGCTCTCAGTGGTCGCGCGCACAGGGATCGCAGGACCGCGGGGGTCGTTCGAAGCGGTCGGAGGCGCTGGCGCGTCGCTCATCGCTTGCGCGTGACGTAGACGGCCGCCGCGAGGGACAGCACGCACGAGGCGGCGAGCACCTCGATCGACAGCATCATCGAGGGCATCGAGCCGGCGGCAGAGCCGAGCGCGTGGCGAATGCCAGCGACGCCGTAGGTCATCGGGTTGAGCGCCACGACGGTGCCCATCCAGCCGGACGGCGGCGGGAACATCGCGCCGGAGATGACCCAGAGCGGCATCAGCACGACGCCCATGAGCGCGTGGTACGCTTGGCTTGAGCGCAGCACCCACGCGAACACGAAGTTGGTGCAGGTGAGCGCCGTGTTGGCGAGCAGGATCACGACGACCAACCAGCCCCACGAGATTCCGCCGTACGGCGTATCCGCGAGCGGCGCGGCGAGCAGGAACAGCGCGGTCTGCACGACCACGATCGTGGTCACGCCGGCGGTCTTGCCGAGCACGAGCGACGCTGCGGAGGCCGGCGACACCAGCACGCCCTGCAGGAAGCCGCTCTCCCGGTCTTCGATGACCGACATCGTCGAGAAGATCGACGTGAAGAGCAGCACCATGCCCAGGATGCCCGGGTACAGGAACTTCATCGCGGACACGTCGGCGGCGCCGGGCACCACGAGGCTCTCGGAGAAGCCCGCGCCGAGCATGGCCCACAGCAACAGCGGCTGCGCGACCACGCCGAGCCAGCGGCTGCGCTCGCGCATCAGCCGGAGGGTGTCGCGACGCCAGAGCGCCATGACGAGTCCCATCTCAAACCCAAACGCGCTGGTGGCGGGGGCGGCGGACTGCGTCGTTGTCGGGACGGTTTCGGTTGCAGCTTCAACGGTCATGTGGCCTCCGCTTCTCGGTCGAGCGCGTTGCCGGTGAGCGCCAGGTAGGCGTCCGCCAGGCCGGGACGGCGTACGGCGGCTGCCGACACGGACCCGGGCGCGAGGCCCTCGAAGATGCGCGGCACCAGCGCGTGGCCGTCTTCACAGGCGATTTGCACTTCGTTGCCGAGCACTTTGACGTGTAGTTCGAGCGCTGGGTCGAGCGCGGTCTTGAGCGCTGCGGCCACGCTTTCGGGGTCTGCGGCGGTCAGCACGACGAGGTCGCTCGACATGTTCGCGCAGAGCTCAGCCGGGCTCGCGGTGGCCGCTGCGACGCCCTGGTGGATGACGCAGAGGCGGTCGCAACGCTCGGCTTCCTCAGCGCGATGGGTGCTCAAGACGATGGTCACACCGGTGCGGCGGTTCGCATCTTCGAGGTGCGTCCAGAGCGCGCGGTACGAGGCCTCGTCGAGCCCGGTGGTGGGCTCGTCCATGAGTAGGATTCGCGGCTCGGGGAGCAGCGCGCGGGCAATGTCGAGTCGCCGCCGCATGCCGCCGGAGAGTTCGCCTACGACGCTCTTGGCGCGGTCGCCGAGGCGGGCGAGTTCGAGCGCTTTCTGCACCCGCTCTTTTGCGTCGGCGCCCTTGTAGCCGTACATGGTCGCGACGAGCTGCAGGTTCTCGATGACCGACAGCTTCGCGTCGAGCGAGGCGTTCTGGAACACCACGCCGATGGACCGGCGGTAGTCTCGCTGGGACGGCGACGCGGGGGCTCCGTCGAGCAGAATCTGGCCGGACTGCAGCGTGCGCATGCCGGTGAGCAGCGCGAGCAGCGTCGACTTGCCGGAGCCGTTGGGGCCGAGCAGGCCGAAGATCTCGCCCGCGCGGACGTCGACGCTCACGTCGTGGAGCACAGCGCGGTCGCTGTAGGCGTAGCCCACGTTGCGTGCGCTCAGGATGGTGTTCTCGGCGTTCATGCGATCAGGATATCGATGACCAGCGCCACCGTGAGCACCGGCAGGTACACAAGCGACGCGAAGAAGAACTGGCGCGCCCACTTGTTGTCAGCGCCGGGTTCAAAGCCGCGCATGCTGAGCACAAAGAACCACGCGCCGAGCACGGCGATGGCCACAAAGTAGGTGAAACCGGCGACGCCGAGCGGCACCAGAATCATGCTCACAGTGAAGAGCAGCAGCGAATAGACGAGCGATTGGTTCTTTGCCGACTCCACGCCGCGCACGTTGGGCACGACCTTGATACCCGCGGCTTCGTAGTCGATGCGCCGATAGATGGAGATCGCGAGGAAGTGCGGCAGCTGCCAAATGAGCAGGATGAGGAACAGCACCACGCCGGCCACGCCGATCTCGTTGGTGACAATGGTCCAGCCTAGCAGCGGGGGCATGGCGCCGGGCACCGCGCCGACGATGAGCGCCTGCGTGCTGCGACGCTTCATGGGCGTGTAGATGAGCACGTACGAGACGAGCGCGAACGCCGAGAGCCACGCGGTAAGCGGGTTCACGTAGGCGAACAGGATCACTTCGGAGAGCACGGCGAGCACGATGCCGAACACGAGCGCGACCGTCGGATTCATCCGCCCGGTGGGCAGCGGACGGTCCTTGGTGCGGTTCATGAGCTTGTCGCCTTCCCGCTCGATGTACTGGTTCAGCGTGTTTGCGCCGCTCACCGACAGGGTGGTTCCGAGCAGCCCCCAGAGGGCGGTGGCCCAGGGGAACGGCGTGGGGACGGCGCCCATGGTGGTGGCCACGCCCATACCGCCGACGGCGGTGAACACGCACATGCCGAGGATGCCGGGCTTGCAGAGCTCCACGAAGTCCGAGATTCGAAGCGAATGACGCGTCGGCGGAGCGATATCGAGAATCTGCGATGGTGCCATGAGCAGGATCGGCGGGGGTGCGGTGGCACGCGATGCGGTCGATTCCACCACCGGCGCGCCGCCGAATGGGTGCGCTATATCGCCGGACCCTGCGCGCGTCGAGCCCTTAAGTGCGGTTTCTCGGCGATCGGCGCTTCGCGCACCGCCGCCAGCGCGAAACCCGCTTACCGGGCGTCGCCGTCGCTCAGCACTTCGGCTCCGAACCGCACCAAGCTGAGCCACACGGCCAGGGCCAGTAACAGGTGGCCGAGCTGCATGAATCCGGGCGCGGACAGGTAGATGTTGAGCGCACCGAACAGCACCTGAACGATGGCCAGCGAGGCGAGCGCGACGGCGTACTTTCGCTGCGTCGCCTTGACGTAGTTCCAGGGGCCGCTGACGAGCACGAGCGCCATGCCTACGGCCAACATCGGGTGCACGATGCGGAAGCGGACCAGGTAGTGTCCGAGGCCGCCTCCGGTGACGCGGTCCGCGAGCGAGGTGCCATCCGCGATGGGGTACAGCGTGTCGCCGAGGGCGGTGATGGCGCCCGACATGCTGACCACCGCCAACCCGATGGCTGCGACGGCGACAAAGCGGGCTTTAGCGCCCTTCCCTACGAACGAGATTTTGCGGTCGCCGGCGCCCCACCACCAGGCCAAGTACATGGCGCCGGTGAGCAGGTAGGTGTTGAGCAGGTGGCCAGCCATCCAGAGCGCGCGCGGCGCCGAGTCATCGCCGGCGACGTACTCGAGCAGTACCAAGCCGGCACCGATGAGGGCCTCAAGGATCACGAAGAACAGGGACAGCCAGGCGCCTAGGCGGGCGCGGTGTCCTTTGGGGAACGTGCGCACGGCGACCACGACGGTGGCGACCACGAGCAGCATGCACAGGCCGCTGGTCCACCGGTGAGTGAACTCGATGAGGGTCTCGAAGCTCGCGGAGCGCGGGACGACATCGCCGTGGCAGGTGGGCCAGTGTTGGCCGCAGCCGGCGCCGGAGCCGGTGATGCGCACCAGGGCGCCCCACAGGATGACGCCGGTGGTGTAGACGAGCGAGACAGCGGCGAGCGCGCGGAAACGTTTGGCTCCAGGAGCCAGGACCGCGGAGGTCACGGTGCGGTGGGCTCCGCGGAGGGAGCCGCGGAGGGAGTCGCCGGTGCCGGAGTCGCCTCGGACTCCGCGTTCAGCTCGGCGTTGGAGACGAGCACTTCGCAGTAGGAGCCGATGGCACGGTAGGCGCCGCCACAAGCTTCGGAGTCCACGTTGCGCTGCACGCCCCGCAGGCGGCAGTCCTCGTGTCCGAAGCGGGTGTTGGACGTCTCATCGATGACCAAGCTGCAGTACAGCTGGCGGTCGGTGGAGCGCATGCAGAGTGAGATCACGCGATCCACGTACATGTCGCACATCGACTTGATGCCGGTGCAGGTCGCGGTCCAGTCCATCGCGAAGTCGACGCACTCGGTAGGGGTCAGCTCGGCGACGTCCCAGGGCAGCGGTTCGACGGGCACCTCGAGGGTGTCCCGCACGTAACGGAGGGTGCTGGAGTACTGCACGTAAAAGACCACGCCGAGGAGCGTGGAGAGCATGAAGGTCACGCCGAGAACCAGCTTCCAGGATCCGCCGGCGTCGGGCTGATACTGGACGGGGGCTTCGCTGTAGGCGGGGTCACTCATGCGCGTTTCGATCCGCCCATGCACTTGGGAGCGGTGAGCTTAGGCCCGCCGTTTTGCTCCCACTGTGCAGGGGTGACCGCTTCGATCGCGAGGGCGTGCACCGGGCCATCGAGCTGCGTTTTGAGCAGCTTGTTAATGGCCCGGTGACGCGCGATCCGCGAGAGGCCGTCGAACTCCGGCGACGCCAAGATAACCCGAAAGTGCGTCTCAGAGTTGGCCGGCACGCTGTGCATGTGGCTCTCGTTGCGCACCTCTAGGTGCCAGCATTCGATGCCAGCTTCGAGGTTGTTCACGATTTGTTCGGCGACACTCATAGGGCTCCTTATCCGAGCATTTCCTTGACCGCTTCGCGCTCGCTGGCGAGCTCGTCGGAGGTCTTCTTGATGGCGGCCTTCTCGTACTCGCCGAGCTCGAGGCCCTGGACGATTTCGTACTTGCCGGGCTCGGTGATGCGGCACGGGAACGAGAACACGAGGCCCTCGGGGACGCCGTAAGAACCGTCGGACGGAACCGCCATGGACACGTAGTCGCCGGTCATGGCGCCGGTGGCCCAGGAGTGCATGTGGTCGATGGCCGCGGAGGCCGCGGAGGCCGCCGAGGACTTGCCGCGGGCGTTGATGATCGCCTTGCCGCGGGTCTGGACCGTCTTGAGGAAGTCTCCCTCGAGCCAGGTGTTGTCGCCCACGGCGTCGGCGGCCGGCTTGCCGTCGATCGTCGCGCCGAACCAGTTCGGGAACATCGTCGGGGAGTGGTTGCCCCAGATGACGAGGTTCTTGATGTCGTTGACCGACTTGCCGGTCTTGCCCGCGAGCTGCGCCATGGCGCGGTTCTGGTCGAGACGGGTCATGGCCGTGTAGTTCGCCGGGTTGGTGCGCTTGGCACGCGACTTGGCGATCAGGGCGTTGGTGTTGCAGGGGTTGCCCACGACCACGACTTTGACGTCGGGGTTGGCGTGCGCGTCGATGGCCTCACCCGTGCCGGTGAAGATCGGGCCGTTGCCCTTGAGCAGGTCGGCGCGCTCCATTCCGGGGCCGCGGGGCTTGGCGCCCACGAGCAGCGCGTAGTCCACCTTGCCGAAGCCCACCGCCGGGTCGGCCGTGGCGATGGCACCCGCGAGCAGCGGGAACGCGCAATCCTCGAGCTCCATGATCACGCCTTCGCAGGCCTCGACCGCGTTCGGGAGATCGACGAGGTGCAGGATGACCGGCTGGTCCGGTCCCAGCATGTCGCCATTGGCGATGCGGAACAAAAGTGCGTAGCCGATGTTTCCAGCTGCGCCCGTGACGGCGACGCGAACAGGTGCTTTGCTCATGATAATCTCTGCAGGCTGGCCAGCGCGCGCGCCGGCGAGGAACGAAAACCGAATGCCCGATCTCATAGCCGCCATGCTTCGTCAACGCCTCCACATGACTCGACACCAAATCTCACGCGCGCCGCGACGGATTCTGCCGTTCTGCGCCGCCCTCGCCCTCGCCGCTTGCCAGCCGACCGCGGCACCACCCGAGGCGCCGGCGCCCGCTGCAAACACCGCGCGCGTGGACAACGCGGTGGAGAGCGGCTCCGGGGCCGACCGGGAAGACAGCGCGGAGAACGCAGGATCTGCAGCCGGCACCGAAGCCAGTGCCGGAGCCAGTGCCGGAGCCAGTGCCGGAGCCAGTGCCGGAGCACTCTTCGACGGCCGCATCACCGGGCTTGAGCATCCCGGGCAGGCCCGACACCTGACCTCGCTGATCCCCATCGCCGACGGCTATCTGATGGTGGGCGCCGAGCAGAGCCGCCGCGGCACCATGCTGCGCACGTGGCTCCTCCCCAACGGACCGCAGGCGCGACCGCGCGCACCCCTGGCCGAGCAAAACGTGCCGCACCGCGAGAACTCTCCGGTGCAGGTCGTCGGCGTACCCGGCGTGGGCGCCTACGCGCTGCGCGCCACCGATACGCTCGGCGTACCCGGCCTGAACGCGTCCATGACGATGCGCCAGATCGGGCTCGACGGCAGCATCGAGGAGGTCGCGCGGACCATCGAGATTCCCAACTGGCTCATGCGTTCGGCCTGGACCGCCACGCGGCTGGGCGACGAAGCGCTGGTGTGTTTCGTCGCCAGCACACCCACCCCCAGCGTGGTCGCGGTCCCCGAGGTGGTCGCCTGCGGCCTGCTCGCGTTCGACGGCACATGGTCGGTCGATCCGGTTCGGCTCGGCGCCTCCGTCGCGCCCGAGGTCTCGGTGATCGCGCCCTTCACAGGCGGCGGAAACGGCGTGAACACGCTGCTGTCGTGGGTGGACCCCGGCAACGAGGGCCACGTGATGGGCTGTGTTGTGAGCGTCGTCGCTGCGGACGATGGCCAGCGCGGCCTGCGCTGCACCGAGCCGCTCGCCCTCACCCAGCGACCGCTCGGCACGGACCCCGAGTACACCCACCGCCGCACCCCGGCGTTCATGGCCACCGAGGGCGGTCTCGTTTACGTGCTGCCGGCGACGGCGACCCTACAAGCGCAGGCCGGCGGCGTAGCGCTCGACGGCACGCGGGTGGGCTCAGTTCGCGACGTGATCATGCTCGCCGGGCTGTTCGAGGCGCCGCGCATGGTGCACGGGATTCGCGCGCCGGTGATGCTGTACGACTCGGTCGGTCGAGCGGGCGAGCGCACCGCGATCGTGTTCCTGACCGACGGCGTACAAGTCACTGATTTGGTTGGTATGTTCGCGCCCGACGACCCGCGCGGTCAGTCGCGGCTGGGGCCGACGAGCGAGAACGTGGGGTCGTTTGTGTACACGGACGCGGATGGCCATGTGGCGATCATGCTGCGCGAGATGGCGCGGCTGTAGCCTAGCGACGCACGAAGCCGCCGCACTCCCCGGGTGTCCGTCCGGCGCGGGGCCGATCACGCCGGTCGAGACCGGTCCGCCGGAGCGGCCATGACGGCCGTGCTGAGGCGCGGCAAGTCGCTTAAGCCGTTGTCGATCACACCGTTGCAGTCGTCGTCCAAGCCGCGGAACGGGCGCCTGGACCCACCGCCGCGCGGTCCAGCGCACCGGTCGCGGCTGCACAAGCACGAACGAGAGACGGCGCCGTGACCCATATCGGTCACGGCGCCGTCGCGCTTCGTCGGAGGGGATGCGCTAACGCAGCGCGCCCGTTCGGCGGCGGCGAATCACCAGGCCGAGCAGCACGAGCATGGCCCAAGCGGTGTTGCCGCGACCGCTGGTCGCACAGCCGTCACAGCCGGCGCCGCCGCTGATGACGATGTCCAGGTCAGTATCCGCGCCGGTGTCGATGCCCACGTCTGCGCCGGTGTCGATGCCCACGTCTGCGCCGGTGTCGGTGCCCACGTCTGCGCCGGTATCGGTGCCCACGTCGGAGCCGGTGTCTTCGCAGCCATCGGCGCCGTCTCCAGCGACCAACGGGCAAGCGTCGTCGACGTCGTCCACGCCGTCGTTGTCGTCGTCCTCGTCACAGGCGTCGCCCTCGCCGTCCTCGTCGGTGTCGACCTGCTCGGGGTCGGCAACATCGGGGCAAACGTCCTCGGCATCCGGGACACCGTCTTCGTCCGTGTCGGCCACGCAAACGGTCGGCTCGGCGTCATCGCACAACCAACCGGCCTCGACCGAGCAGGTGGCGTCACAGCCGTCGTCGTCCGCATCGTTGCCATCGTCGCAGGCCTCACCGTCGTCGAGCGCGGAGTCGCCGCAGAACGCGAGCAGCGTGCACAGGGAGGGCGCGCCGTCGCAGGTCCAACCTTCTTCGACCGTGCAGGTGTCGTCACAGCCGTCGCCGATCTCGAGGGCGCCGTCGTCGCAGGTCTCCGCGCCGAGCGTGACGCCGTCGCCACACACGGCGACGCAGCCAGTGGCGTCGCACAGCCACCCTTCTTCGACGTCGCAGATGTCCGTGCAGCCGTCGCCGACGTCCAAGTTGCCGTCGTCGCACATCTCGCCGGCGTCCAGCGACGTGTCGCCGCAGGTCTCGTCACACACGGAGATCGCGTCCGTGACCACGCAGGCGTAGCCGGACTCTGGCATGCAGGTCTCGGAGCAGCCATCGCCGGCGTCGGTGTTGCCGTCGTCGCAGCGCTCGTCGCCGAGCGTGAGCCCGTCGCCGCAGGACTCAACGCAAACCGAGGCGCCCTCGTCGGTGTTGCAGACCCAGCCTTCTTCGACGCCACACACGTCGGTGCATCCGTCGGCCGCGTCCAGGTTGCCGTCGTCACAGTCTTCGTTGGCGTCCAGCGTGCCATTGCCGCAGGTGTCGGCGCACACGGAGGGCGCGGTCTCGTCGACTTCGCCACAGGCCCAGCCGGGCTCGATGGCGCACACGTCGCAGCCGTCGGCCGCTTCGGCGTTTCCGTCGTCGCAGGCCTCGGTTCCGGTCACGCGACCGTTGCCGCAGCAGATGCCGTCGGAGTCATCCGCGTCGTCCGGGTTGGCCACGTAGCCCTCGGGGGCGCCGTCGGCGCACACGTAGA
Source organism: uncultured Myxococcales bacterium (assembly GCA_965367675.1). GTDB lineage: Bacteria > Myxococcota_A > Bradymonadia > REDH01 > REDH01 > CBDUJZ01. Next base: position 32,289 of record CBDUJZ010000048.1, read on the forward strand.
GCACGGACGCCGGGTCGCCACAGAAGTCGTTGTCGGTGTCGGCGTACCAAACGCCAGCGCCGCTCACGGTCGGGTCGATCGTACCGATGTCGGAGTCCTCGTCGTCGGTCAGACCGTCGCAGTCTTCGTCGCCGCCGCCGCAGAGCTCCAGCGTGTCGTCGGATGCGTCATCGCACGCCAGCGAACCGGCCTCGCAAACGATCGCGCCCTCGGTGCAAAGGTCGGAGTCCGGGCCGTCGCAAGCGTCGGCCAGCGTGGGCTCGTCGGCACCGTCAGCCGTCGCCGGGTTGCAGTCGTTGTCCGCGCCATCGCACAGGTCGAGCGTGTCGTCGGAAGCGTCGTCGCACGCCAGCGAACCGGCCTCGCAAACGATCGCGCCTTCGGTACAAAGGTCGGAGTCCGGGCCGTCGCAAGCGTCCGCCAGCGTGGGCTCGTCTGCGCCATCGTCAGTCGCCGGGTTGCAGTCGTTGTCGGCGCCATCGCACAGGTCGAGCGTGTCGTCGGAAGCGTCGTCGCACGCCAGCGAAC
>CBDUJZ010000049.1:0-32653 GCA_965367675.1 uncultured Myxococcales bacterium
ATTGCCGTGACGCGAGCGCCTTGAGCTTTGGCAATCTGCACCGCAAACGAGCCGACCCCACCGGACGCGCCATTGATGAGGACGTTGTCACCAGGCTCAATCGCGCAGAGCGTCAATCCCATCATTGCGGCTTGGCCTGAGATCGGCACGGTTGCTGCTTGTTCAAAGGAAACCTCGGCTGGCTTTCTGACCAAGTGTTCGGTCCCCACAACCGTGTACTCAGCAAAGCCGCCGCCGTAAGTGCTCCGGATATCGGCAGCGATTGCATCTCCAATGTGAAAGCCGTCTACCCCTTCCCCCACAGCGTGAATTGTTCCGGAAATATCCATCCCGAGGACCTGCTTCTTCTTCGCAGGTCGGAACAATCCGAGCACCAATCGGATGATAAGGTAGTTTGCTCGAACCATATGCCTGTCGGCCGCGTTGACAGAGGAACGTTCGACTTTGACCAACACCTCATTCGCCCGCGGCGCAGGTGTTTCCCGATCATTGACGAGCTCCATCACTTCAGTCGGGGCGCCGTATTTACGAAAGACAACGGCGCGCATCATTTCGTTCTCCTGGGCGCCGTGCAGTTGTGTTTCGTTTCGTGACAAGAGGCCGCGTGCAGCTCGCGTCGCTTCGGCAAGGTGTGGGCCGGTGTCCATAGGCTAAGATTCGGCACGTGCTCCTTTTGTGAGTGTTGACGCGACGATAGAGGGGGCACCGATTCAGTCTATCGGCCGTTCGGGTGGTTCTGAGTGGCCAGAAGTATGAGTACCAGCTCGACTCCGTATCGGTGCCGTGTTCCTCCTCATTCGCTCTCCAGGCTCCCCCACACTCCCGATCTGTGGCGGCTTGGCGCAAGATTCAGTGGGGCTCGGGTGGCCGTAGCTATCGGGGATGCGTCGTTCGCGGACGCCGATTCACCGTGGAACCTGTATGTCCGATTGGAGGACCATCGAAGCAGAATGGACGCGTCGTGAACCGCTGGCGCTCGTGTTGCGGCGCGGCTAGTCCACCCCTTCCATGCACCGCAGAAAGAAGCCCTCGAGCGTCGTCATTTGGTCGCGCGCTAGGCGACGGCCGACCAGCGCGGTGCTGTACACGCCGGCCGCGCCGACGAGCCCCACGGGGATGGCCAACCAGGCGTTGGTGTCCATACCGACCAGGTGTTGGGCCATGGAGCCGACCGCGCCGAAGATGATGGCGAACGCGCACAGGGCATAGACCGCGACCAGGAAGGTCCAGATGTCGGGGTTAGGGCCGTAGCGTCCGACCACAAGCGTCTGGTCGCGGGGGTACAGGACCACGCTCAGGCGGGGCGAGAAGATGTGGCGCTGTGTGCGGGTTGGATACAGCTCGACGATCGAGCCGGCGACGGAGCCGACCACGCCGTCGTCGTTGTGCTTGAGGCCCGCTCGGATGGCGTCGGCGACGACCTCCAAGGGGACGTCCACCATTCGACGGAACTCCGGGCGCATTGCGGGGAAGAGCATGCTGTGTCCTACGAGCGAGGGCCGCCGGCGCGCTGCTGTCGCCGGCTCGCGTGATCAGGGGGTCCCCAGTTTAGCACACGCTGGCCGTTCGTTGTCTCCCGCGCTCGCGTCCGAGGCGCTGGCGTCGGCCTAGGTGTTGCGCTTGAAGAGCGCGGCGACGCCATAGGTGGCCAGTCCGGCGAGCATGCCGGGCATGATCTCGTACACGGCGTCGTTGAAGCCCACCATGCGCCACAGCACCATGGTGCCTAGGCCGATGAGCACCATGGCGATGCCGACCGGCTGGCTGAAGCGTCCGCCGAGCGCCAACACGATGAGCAGGGGCGCAAACGCGGAGCCGAGCGCTGACCACGCGACGACGACGAGTGTGAACACGCTGTCACCGCTGAAGAGGGCGATCATGAGGGCCGTCGCCGTGACGAAGATCGTGGAGGCCTTTGTGAGCCAGTAGGGCAGCGGTTTGCCCTGTCGGAGGTCCCGTGTGATCGACGCCGTGCAGCTCAGAATCTGGGAATCTGCCGTCGACATTGTCGCCGCGAAGAGGCCGGCCAAGACCAGGCCGGCGAGGACCGGGTGCAGCAGGTCCTGCGCCAGGGTGGGCAGCGCGAGCTCGGAGTCGAAGTTGGCGGTCTCCGGAATCAGCAACCGCGCCGCGAGGCCCGTGATGATGCACAGCACCGAGAACGCCGAGAACCATCCGTAGTAGTAGCTTCGCACGCGGGTCATGTTTTCGGCGTCATCCATGGCCATGAACCGCACCATGATGTGGGGCTGTCCGATGACGCCAAAGCCCGCGAACATCCAGCCTAGGATGAACATGACGGGGCCGAACTGGGTGTCGCTGGGGAAGACGTCCATGAACGTGGGGCTCACGCCGTTCAGGTGCTGCACAAAGTCGGTCCAGCCGCCCACCTGCGTGATGGTCAGCACGCACATGATCGTCATCGCGAAGAACATCACGAAAGACTGCGCTGCGTCGGTCCAGATGGACGCTCTCAGGCCGCCGGCGAAGCAGTACGCGACCACGATCACCGCGCCGAGGACGGCGCCGAAGGAGTAGTCCCAATCGAACAGCACGTGCAGCGCCTTGGAGCCCGCGCTCAGCTGCGCGCCGGCGTAGGTTCCCAGGAAGGCGAGGGTGAGAATTCCGCCGATGATCCGGAGGACCCGCATCTCTCCGCCGTTCCAGTTACAGATCACGCCCATGAAACTCAGGCTGCCTGTTTCTTCTGTCTTCTCTCGTAACTTCTTGTGCACGAAGAACGAGACCATGAAGTCACCGACGATCCACCCGACCATCAGCCAGGATGCGTGCAAACCAGCGATGTACGCGTAGCCGATCAGGCCGATGAACATGTACCCGCTGTTGTTGGTCGCGACCGCTGAGAGTGCGACGAGCCACGGCTTCACGTCACTGCCGGCCAGCAGGTAATCGGAGCTGTTTTTCTTATGGACCAAGACCGACGCGACGCCGATAACAACGAAACAGAGAAGGAAGAACACAAAGCTAGCTGTCATCATGGCGCACTCTGCTAAGGACGGCGCCTCCGTTTGTCCACCCAAGTTGCGGATTTACTTCATGATTCGCTGTACCCGCCTAGGTGAGCGCTTCAAACTTTTTGTTTCGTTCTCGTGTTTTCTCCGGCGCGACTGTTTGTTTCGAACGCGGCTCGGTGGCACCCACACCGGCTTCGATGGCATGGTGCGTTCCTTCCCGCGTCGCTCACGCGCGCGTTGAGTCGACGCCGAACCCGCGCTACCCTCCTAAGGCCCGCGCCACCGCATCTTCGAGCCGAAAATCTCCATGTCGTATCCCGTACGGTTCCGCCGTTTGACTCTGTTCGTTTCGCTCGCGCTCGGTGGTGCCGCCGCGGGCTGTTCCGATGATGGGGAGTCAGCGGACCGCGACGCAGACGCCGCCGACGGGACTGCGTTGGACAGCGCTTCGGACGTGGAGACGGACACCGCGTCGGACGTGGACGTTCCTGAGGCGCGCCCTGGCTGTGAGAATCCGGGCACCGAAGGCGCTACCGCGCGGTGTCTGGTGCCCACGCTCGCGCCCGAGCATTACATCGAGCAGGCGCTGGCGTACTTCGATACGCTCGATGTCGACGCCGACCGGTCGAGCATCCCGGACTATTCGCCGCTGGTCGCGCGCTGGGAGTGGCCGCCGTGGCTGCTGCTCACCGCGATTGGCGCGGAGGACATGATCGGCACGGCGGATAGCCTTCGCAGTCTGGACCCGTCGACGGTGCCGGAGCGGGACTGCCGCTTCTTCGACGAGCAGCCCTTCGCGCGCTGCTACATCGACTTCGAATACGCCGAGGGGCGCTGTCCCATCTACGAGGAGTTCGTGTTCAACGACGCCGGTCAGGTGACGTTCATCGAGGCGTGGTCCGACCTGCCGGGCATGCTGCCGATGGACCGTGAAGCGGACATGTGGGCGGAGGGGCCGGACGTGAGTCGCCTGTCCACGCGCGTGCCCGGGCTCGGCACCGCCGACGGTCTGGTAGCCCTTGAGACGGACTTCATGCGGGCCGCCGCAGCGCTCGACGCCGACGTGGCCGACTTTGCGCTGCGCGCGTCCGACTGGCGCCAGTACTGGTTCGACCTGCTGCGCACGGTGGACCCCGATTTCTTCGCGATCGGGTGTGACTGGGAAATCGAGTAGAGCACTCGGCGGGTCCGGGGAGCCTGGCAGAAGCAAACACACAATAGGGGTGTTACGGCTTCCCGAATCGTCGAGTTCGTTTGCGGACTGTCCTTCGATAAGCTCAGGACGGGTGCTTGCTCTTGCGGATCCATACTGGGGCTTCGAACCGACTGTTCGTGATCACACCCCTGTAGGGCTGGTGGCGGGATAACCCTTGAATATTCAAGCGTTTTCCGCTAACGTCGCCGCACATCAACCGCAGGAGCGTCGCCTCGACTGCCCACTGATGCCCACTTCCGTCGCTAGAAACCGCAATTGTTTCTGGTCGCGAAAATCGGTCGTCCAGGGACAGAGCCGCGCTCCAAATCGGAACCGCACGTCGTTGGGCGTGTGGCACAACCAGGAGTTCGCATGGGATCGACGACCGCAATTTCCATCGCAATTGACCAAAGCCAAGACGTGGCTGCGCTCGATGCGATGCTCGCCAAACAATCCACCACCCTCGACGCGCCGTTCGCGCAGATTGCTGAAGAGCAGGCGATGACGTGGGAGGACGGCTCGGCGATGTCTACGCCAGCCAAACGTTGGTTCATTGGCGAGCTGTTGCAGGAGTCGCAGACGTGTGAGAGCGCGGCGCTGCGGCAGGTCCGTGCGCACCTGTCGGACCTGTCGTGCTACCGGCTGTGCCGGGCGTTGGTTTCGGAGAACCCCGATGAGGCCGCCCGCTGGCCTACGTTCGTTCTCTCGGTGATCGGCAGTCCGCATCAGATCAACGTACTCGGGCGCGATGTCGCCGAGCAGCTGGAGCGTGAGAACGGTCTGGAGCTTGCGATCGCGGCGCTTGAGACGCTGCGTCGGAACGCGAGCGTCCCGGCCACGCACTGGCTTGACCACTGGGCGAACGCGTCGACCCACAGCGCGCTGCGCGAGCTCGCCGCTGAGGCGCTGGCGTCGCTGGCGCGTGAGGGGGATATGACGCGGGAGGAGCTCGCCGAGCTTGCGACGCCCACGTTGCGATTCTCCGCCGCCCGGGAGATTCGCGTGGACTGCGGTGAGCGTGAGTTTGTGGTCAAGCTCATGGGGGATGGCACGCTGCGGTACATCGACGAGGATGGCGCGAAGCTGACCTCGGTGCCGCGGGCCCGGACGATGGACGACCGCGCGCTGTTTCGCGTTGGCAGCCGCCAGATGCGGGTGCTCAAGCAGCGGGTCGGCGAGATTGATGAGCAGGCGGTGTCGCGTCTGTACGAGGCGATGGTGCAGCAACGCGAGTGGCCGCAGGACCGCTGGAGCGCGCTGTTCGTAGAGCATCCGATTCTGTCGACGTTTGGCGCTCGGCTGGTGTGGGAGCGCGTGGGATCGCCGCGGACGCTGTTCACTGCGCACGGCCGCACGCGGCTGGTGGATTGCGATGGAAAGACGGTCACGTTGGCGCCGAGCGATCGTATTCGGCTCGCCCATCCGGTGACGCTCGAGGCGGCCGAGATCTCGGTGTGGAAGAAGCGAATCAAAGGCATGGAGAAGCCGCCGTTTCGTCAGATCATGCGTGCGCGATTCACGGTGGAGGAGTTCGGCTCCGACTGGTCGATCGTGGCGCGGAAGGTGGGGGCGCTGTACTCGGGGCCGCTGCAGAAGCGGGCCAAGCGGGCGGGCTACACGGCGACCGGACTCGCTGGCGGCGAGGTCGGGGCGCTGACGTGTCAGTTTGGCGACTACGAGTTCTTTGTGCGCCATGAGCGCTACAGCCCGGCGGACGCGCACGAATTTGGGCGGGTGAAGCTCAAGCAGGTCGCGGTGCGCAAGGGCTCCGCCGAGGTGCGGCCCGCTGACCTGCGCGAGACGGAGTATAGCGAGTTCGTACGCCACTTGAGCGGGTTCGCGCGCAAGCCTCGCTAACATGCGGGGACCTCGCGCGGCGCGTTCGTTGTGCCCGGGGTGCGGCTTCCGTGGGATTTGTGGGGATTTGTGGGGCCAGGCGTTGCTTCGTCACCGTCGGCCCGATAGCGATGATGCAACCCGAATCCAGACCCGCGGTATCGCCGCAACCGGAGTTCCCATGATCAAGTTCAAGATGTTGACCCCTTCGCTCGCGATCGCCGTTCTACTCGGCGGCTGCCAGCCCAGCACCGACACCGATTCGGCTGCCGTGGAGGGTGGTGCAGAAGAAGCTGCTGTCGAGGGTGGAACGGAGGCAGCTGCGGCGGGCGACGAGGCGGCCGAGGAAGCGGCTCCGGAGGCCGAGGGCGACGGCGTCCCGACCGAGATGGCGCGCATCGCGCTCGATGAGGGCGACTCGGCGATCCCGGCGACCATCGAGGTGCCGGTGGGCTGCACGACGTTCAACGACACGCCGACGACGATTCGGGTGGAGTGGGCGGACGGCGAGGACTTCGGCGTCCAGATCAAGGAAGGAAACGACTACAACACGGACTTGGCTGAGAAGGCGACGGGGCTTCGCGAGAACGCCTACGGCGTGACCAACGTGATCATCGAGGAGACGGAGACGCTCCTGATTTGGACGTCCAGCTCGGATGGCCGTGAGCCGACGTTCAAGTTCAGCTTGCTGCAAGAGCTGGCGGGTAAGACGTGGGTCTGCACGCAGGGCAACTGGGGCGGTTGGACGCGTGAGGATATCGACACGCAGATCGCGGCTTGTCGGACGCTGGTCGCCAAGTAGGAGCGAGGGGGCGGCCGCGGTTCAGTTGGAGGAGACGGAGCCGCCGCCGCACCTGCGTCGTTTGTGCACCGCTATCTGAAGCCGTCGTCCAGGGCTGGGTAGCGGTCTAGCAGTCGCTGCCGCGCGTCGCTGTCGAGCGCCTGCCACGCTGTCTGTAGGTCGGCCCACACGCGGGCCTGAAACGTCTTGGCGACGGAGCGGAACGGGTGGCCGAGCAGCGCTCCGTCGTAGAGCGCCTCGCCGCGGTCGAACGCGCGCTCGTTGAACACGGTTTGGCCGGCCGCGGTGTGCCGCTGCAGCGCCGCGGCGTTTTGGCGCATCAGGGGAACGAACGTTTGGCAGATGAAGTCGATCAGCGGCGCGAGCGTGCGGTCGAGCTGGAGTGCGTCGGGCGTGGGCGTGTTGGGCGTGGTCGTGTGCGTGGCGCGCAGGTGGCCGCCGTCTCGAATGTGACAGAGCCAGCGGTGCGTGACCGGTGCGCGCGCCTGAAGCGCGTCGTTCGCGTCCGGGTCGGTCAGGTTCATGCCGAGCTGGCCGTGCACGCTGGCATCGGCGAGCGTGAATCGGTTGCCGAGCAGGTAGGGGCGGGTTGCGAGGATGCCCTCCGTGGCGGCGAGGGCTCGCTTCCAGGCGCTGTCGAGTAGCGCGTGCGTGGGTGGAAACCCTGCGCGTCCGGGTGGGACCAGACGCGGGTCGATTCCGGCGGCGTCACCGGCGAACGGGCCGACGCTGAACAGGTACGGAAGGCGCGCCACCTGACGGCGCGAGAATCGGTCGGCGGCGAACCGCCTGAGTGGGCGCGGCAGTACGCTCTCGGCTTCGTTGGCCAGGCGCATTCCGGCGTCGCACGTGCGCATCGCGGTGACCCAGCGCTGGTGGTGCACCATGTACAGCCCGAACTCGTCGAACGCCTCGTCGACCAGCCGTACGATGAACGCCTGCGCGGGGTCGGCGGGGGTGAAGTCGGCGCTCTGGAAGGTGGCGTCGAGCCAGTGCGACAGCGCGCTGCTGTCGTAGTGAACGCGCGCGCGCCGCCGCCCGTCGGGTCGCTCGACGAGAAATGGAACGAGCGGAAACTCGTCGTCGTCGCTCAGCCCGCCGAACCGGGTGACGGTGCGCGTCTGCTTTGCCCGTTGAATCTCGGCCAGCGTCCGCAGGTTCTCAAGGGTGGTGCCGCCCGCCGGTCGCCAGCGGTATTGCACGCCGGCGCAGTCGAAGAGCGCCCGCAGCTTGAGGGCGAAGGGCGAGAGCGCGGAGCCCCAGAGGGTGAACGTGGACATGGAGGCTCGCTCGCGACGGTTGGGTGGGCGGCCGAGCCTTTCACGCAGAGATTCGGGGGACAACCATCGCTCGGATTGTACACTGGTTTGGCCCGTGCCCTTGGGATAGGATCGCGCGCTCCCCAAACACGTACGAGACGATGAACCGTAATACTTGGCTCGCAGCCACATTGGTGGTGCTTTCGAGCGCCTGTGGCGATGACGCCGCGCCGCGCGACAACAACGATACAAACGACCTGACGGACGCGGGCGACGCTTCGACCGGCGACGTGACCGAGGCCGACGCTGACGCGCCCGACGTGGGCTTCGACTCTGCCGGCGATGCGGACGTGAACACGCGCGACACCGACGGAGATACGGCCGCCGACGCTGAAGACGACGTGAACGTTCGCGACGCCGCGGATGCGGCGGACACGGCCGATGTCTCGGAGGGGATTGGCCCCGAGGGGGAGTGCGAAATCTCGCAGATGTTGCCGTCGCAGTTTGAAGTCGGCGACGCCCTCGACATTCAAGTCGAGCTGGTATGCGTGCCCGACGCGAGCGGCGAAAAGCGGCGGAAGACGAGCTTCGCGTTGCTGCTCGATGGGGCCGCCTCTGAGCCCGCCGAGTGTGGTGACGAAGAGGACTGGGAAGAGGTGGAGAGCCCGGACCTGGGGCGTCGGGTGTTTCGTATGCGCTGCGTGCTCGATGTGCCGTTCGAGAACGACGACATTGGCCGCACGCATGTGCGGTTGCTCCGCGATGGCGAGCCTGCGGGCGTGTCGTCGTTCGGCGTGGCATTGGCGTCCGATTCCGTTGGCGATCTCGGTTCGCCGGTGGCGTCGCGCCTTGTGCTCCCGGAAGGTGTCGACTCGCCGGCCGACATCGAGGTCTTGGAGTTCGTCGAGGGGCCCGGCTCGGGCTCCATCATCGGAATCGCGGCCGGCGTTGTATTTGCGCTGGGCACGGCCGACGACGGCAGCGTGAGCGTTCCGATGGGCAGCGCGACGCTGACCTCGTGGACCATGCCTACCGGCTTCCCGGTGGCCGGCGGGCATAGCGTGGTGCATGACGGCGGCGTGACGTGGTTTGGTAGCGTCGGCTTGGACGGCGGGCAGCTGGTCGCCGAGGTTGTCCCGGTCGTGGACGGCCGAATTCGCGCCACGATCCCGTTGACCACCGCGCCCGACTACACCGTCGCCACGCTGCACTCCGCGACGTGGGTTCGCGCGTCCAAGGACTTCGAGTCAGGGCTGGGTGTGATGGTGGTGTCCGAAGGCGTGCACGGCGAGGGCGACCCCGGGCTGTACGTGTCGTATCACTTTAACGGCGTTGACCCGCTCATGCAGCGCTTGCGCTGGCCGGCGGAGAGCGACGCGGGGCTGGACGATGCGTCGCGTACGCTTCGACTCGCTCCAATGTCGGTCACCGAAGGGTTGGCGCCGAACTTTGAGGGCGTGGCGCTGTGGGTGAGCTATCCGGATTCCGTGGAAGGCCCGTCGTTGGCGTCGTTCACGATCACGCCGGAAGGCGCCTTGGAGCCCAACACCGTGGTGCAAACCGACACGCTGTTTGCCGACCTCGATGTGCGGCCGATCCCGGGCGACGAAGGCGGGTTCATGATGACGGTACTGCCTTCGCTGGACGGCGAGTTGCTCGCGCACGAGTTGGCGCACACGGCGCAGCAGAGAGGGGGGCCGGGCACCAATCCGGTGTTTCAAGAGAGCGGGATGGGTGGTGAGACGCCCCTGTTCGAGGGCTCCGCTCCGCCGCCGCCGCCGCCGCTCGGGGGTGCCGAACGCCTCACGTCTCCGTTCGAGTTTGAGACCGATCCCGACGGCAATACGACTTCGGTTTTGATCCCCACGTTCGTGAACGTTCCGGTCGGTGGCACGTCCATCTCCGGTCCCGCGATCGTGGTGCATCGGGTGGACGCGGACGGCTCGCTTCAGGCCGGCAAGCTTAGCGGCGATGGCGGGTTCCTGTTGAATCAGGCCGGCGCGACGTCGAGCGCGGCGCATGGCTGCTGTTACGTGCGCAAGCGCCCGGGCCGCGTGGCGCTGAGCACCGGCTCGACGGGCGCCTTGTACGTGGTCGATGTGCCGCGCGGCGCTGAGTCTGCGGGCTTGGTGCAGCCGCTGGCGTCGACGGCCGTGGCGACCGAGGTTCCGCTCGAAGTCGGGTGCGGCATCGACAACCAGACCGTCGAGCCCGTGCTGCTGTTGAACGACGCCGCGATTCCGTTGGAGATTCCCAGCTCTCACCGCCTCTCGGGCTGCGTGGGTGATGTCGACAGTGAGGGCAACGCGTACGCGCTGTTGACCGTGCTGCGGATTGAGGACGGGGCCACGGTGATCGGGATGATGGCCGTGTCGGAAGACCACACCGGCGTGGGGCCGATTCAGTGGCTGGCGCCCGAGCGACCCCTGTTCGACGGGACGATGATGATCGGCGCTGAGGGCACGGCGGTCATCGCTGGGCGCGACCCGGACCGTGGGTTTGGTACGTCGAGTGACTTCCAAATCGACAGCAATCGCGTGGCCGAAGGAGACGGTGGGTCCATCGACGACCCGGCGACCATGACGGTCAGCGCGACGCTCGAGTTCCCGATGGTGGAGTCGCCGATCGATTGCTGGCCGATGGACGTCCGCCCCGGTGCGCTCATGCCCACCACGTTTGACGACGCGGCCTACCGGTCGTCTCGGCCGTCCGAGGGCGCCCGCGCGCCGCTGTGGGACGCTCCGAACGAGCGCCTGAAGGACGCCTTCACGTGGCTCCGCCCGTCGGACTCCGCGTGTGGCGTGGAGTTGGTGGTCGGTGATGCGTCGTCGTCGCGCGTGGTCAGCACGTCGGACAGTGACGCGTGCGTGGGGCTGGCTGTGCCCATGGCGACTGGTCGTTTCGGCGCCGGCTTTGGCCCGCTCGTGTACGTGATCGGCGACGTGGAGTCCCCCGGATCGCTCGGCCTGCTCGCCGGTGACGAGATCCAGACCGTGGTAGAAGACGTGCAGGTGGACGGCCCAGGCTGTGGCGCCCCGAACGTGTCGACCGCAGACCTGAACGGCGACGGCTACACGGATTTGGTGCTGCGACCGAGAAATCCGCGCTGGACCCACGTGGTGCTCTCGCACGGTCGTGGCCGCATGGCCGCCAGCCCCATCGACATGCCCGGCCTGGATGCCACGGACGGGTTCACGACCGTGGCGCCCGGCTTCGCGGCGGCTAGCTTTGAGATGGGCTCCGAGGGCGCGCGCGTGCAGCGTCAGCGCCGGCTGGCACCCTAGCGCTCACACCGCTGCGCTCCGAGCCTAGCGCTCACACCGCTGCGCTCCGAGCCTAGCGCTCACACAGCTGCTGCCGAACCCTAGCGGTCCGAGATGCGGAGGGCGTAGGGCCCGGCGGTGAGCGCCTGCGCGCGTGGCGTACGTGTTGGGCACGCCTACGGCCCGCGCGAGTGGCTCATGCAGTCGCTTGTGCGGGCCTCGCGTGGGACGAACGGCGGTCGAGTGTACTGACGTACGGTGACAATGTGAGGGGAGGTAGGTGTTCGTAAATCCTCCGGTTTTTGCCGTTTGTCGGGTATTCTAGCCGGACACCTTCACCCCAACGAAAATGACCAGCGAATACACAGGTACGTCCGCCGCCGCGATCCAGGAACACTACGACCGCGGTGCTGATTTTTATCGGCTCTGGCTCGATGAATCGATGACCTATTCCGCCGGTATCTGGGAGGGGCTCGACCCGGCGTTGGAGGATGCGCTCAGCGCGTCGCAGGTGGCGAAAATCGAGCATCACATCGCCGTCTCTCGCGCTTCGGGGGCGGCGCGGGTGTTGGACGTGGGCTGCGGTTGGGGCTCCACGCTGGCGCGGCTCGTGGAGCACCATGGCGTAGGCCAGGCTGTTGGATTGACGCTGTCGGAGGACCAGCACCGGGTCGTCGGCGAGCGCGGACTCGCCCACGCGGAGGTGCGCCTCGAGGGCTGGGCCGACCACAAGCCGGAGGCACCCTACGACGCGGCGATCTCCATCGGTGCGTTCGAGCATTTCGCGCGCGTGGACCACAGCCCGGCGGAGCGGGTCCAAGCGTATCGGCAGTTCTACAAGCGCATGCGGACCATGCTCAAACCCGGCGCGCGCCTGTCGCTGCAGTCCATCGTGTATGGCACGCTGCACGAGCTCGACCCGTTCATTAAGGACAAAATCTGGCCCGAGAGTGAGCTGCCGCGTCTGTCGGAGCTGGTCGCCGGGGCGGACGGGATCTTCGAGATCGAGCGGCTCTGGAACGACCGCATGGATTACGCCCACACGTGCAGCCGGTGGGCCGACAACCTGGAGCGGCGCCGCGCCGAGGTCACGGGGCTCATCGGCGAAACTGGCTACGCGGACTACCTGCGGTACCTTCGTATGTCCGCCAAAGCGTTCGAGGTGGGCGCCCTTGGATTGGTGCGCGTGCAGATGGTGCGCATCGACTGAGGCGAACAAAACCTGGACGTGAACACGCTGCGAATACGTCGTGTCCATGTTTTGACTGTGAAACCCTGTGCAAGGTGTTGACGCGGGTTGGTGAGGTCGGTTAGGAATCCGTTGGCGGGCCGCTGTGTCCGCCACTCCCCCCGCACCCTCGACCAACATGGCGTCGCACACTTCTCGATTCGGTTTGGCCGTCCTCACCACACTCGCCCTCGCTGCCTGCGGTGAGGACGACAGCCCGCAGGACACTGACACCGGCGCAGCCGATGTGGGCATGTCGGACACCGGCACGGAGGCGGACGCCGCTGACGATACGACCGCGGATGCGGCGGCGGACACTGCCGAGTCCGCGGCCATCGCGGGGCGATGCGACTACACGAACCCGTTCGGCGGCACGCTGGAGTGCAAACAATACGACGGCGCCGGTTGGACTGCGGAGACGGCGGCGGAAGACTGTGCGGGCGTGCCTACGCAGACGGAGACGGCGTTCGTCGCCGACGCCCGCTGCGCGCTGGAGAGCGAGCTCGGACGCTGCGCGGTCGACGAGGGCGACCCGGAGATGCACACGTTGGTGATCGGCGGCGATGACGCCGGTTCGTGCAATATCTCCAAGGTCGCGTGCGAGAGCTTCGCGGGCGGTACGTTCACGCCGTCGGAGATCTGCGAGGACACCTCCGTGGTCACGCCGACGCCGACGGGTGCCGCCTTCACGCAGGAGTATTTGGACTGCCGCCCGCCGCTTGAGGGCGAGCCGGCGGGCGCGAACGACGGCGACGTGTGCACCCGCGTGCTGATCTCGGGTTGTACGGAACCTGGACGACAGTTTGACGAGTACGGGTCTTGCGAGGATGTCCGCACCCAGCGGCCGTACTTCGCGTTCGATCTGCCGGCGACGGCGGAGCCGGATGACCCGCGCTTGGAAGACGACGAGTATATGGAGGAGCTGGCGTGGGTGGCGGACCAGATCGAGGCCTGCGCGTGCGTGTGCTGCCACGCCTCCGACATCGCTCCGGACGGACCTGCGGGCTGGGACATTCGCGCGGGCGACCTCTGGATCGACACCGTGCCGGACGGCGGCTTGGCCATGCTCGGCGGACTCGTCGATTCGGACGCGTTCGGTGCGTACTTGCCTGAGGAAAACAATGGTTTCAGCCGCACGGAGACGGGCGTGCCGACCACCGATGTGGCCCGGATGCAGGCGTTCTTGGTGACGGAATACTTGAACCGCGGAAACGAGCTTGAGGACGCCGAGGAGTACATCCCGTTCGGTGGCCCGCTGTACACGCAGACCATCTACGAGCCCGAGGCGTGTGACGCGGGCGAAGGCTTCGACGCCGAGGGCGCGATCCAGTGGCCCGACGGTGACGCGCGCTACCTGTACGTGATGGCGGTCGGCACCGACAGCCCAGGCGTGCCGCCCAACCGCGACCTGCCCGAGGGGACGATCTGGCACGTGGACGTGTCCGAGGACGACGCCCCGTTCGCGACGGGTGTGATGTACGGCGAGGCGCCGGAGAACAGCCGCCAGCGCGTGCCGTTCGAGGCCGCCGCTCCGGCGCTGGAAGCCGGCGCGGAGTACTACGTGTACGCCTTGAAGGACATCGCGGTTCCGCTGCTCCGCTGCATCTCGACGTACCCGGGCTAGGGGTTAGGCGACCACGTTCGCGGCCTCGCCGGCGTCCAGCGCGGCGATGCTCCGGGCGGTCTGCGCGATGAGCCGCTCGCGGGCCGCCACGGTCACCCAACCCAGGTGTGGCGTGATGAGGCAGTTGGGCGCGTTGAAGAGCACGTGGTCGGCTGGCGGCGGCTCCACCGACAGCACGTCGGTCGCGTAGGCTGCGATGCGCTTGTTGTGCAGCGCCTCGGCGACCGCGTCTTCGTCAACCACCGCGCCGCGGGCGCCGTTGAGCAGCCACGCGCTGGCCTTCATCGTGTTGAGCGCTTCGGTGTCGATCAGGTGCCGCGTGAGGTCGTTGAGCGGCACGTGCAGCGAGACGACATCGGCCTCCGCCAAGCCCTGGAGCCACGGCGTGCGGTCGGCGCGTTCGGGCCGTCCGGGGATGGCGGCGAAGCTGGTGTGCATGCCGAGCGCCTGCGCGATGCTGGCGACCTGCTGACCGATGGCGCCGCCGCCGACGATGAGCATGCGGCGGCCGGCGAGCTCGTGCTGCGGCGTGAGCCAGTAGCTGAAGTGGTCGGCCTTGGGCCAGCCGGTGCGGGCGTGCTGGTCGTGCATCTCGACCCGGTGCGCCAGCGCGAGCAGCAGCCCGATGGTGAGCTGCGCGGTGGTCTGCGTCGAGTACGCGGGCACGTTGGTTACGCGGATGCCGCGGGCGCGGGCGGCCTCGATATCGATGTGGTCGAAGCCGGTGGCGAGGGAGCACACGATGCGGCAGTTGGGCGCGGCGTCGAGGTGCTCCGCGCGCACGGGCACCTTGTTGGTCACGATCGCGGTGGCGTCCTTGACGCGGTCCAGCGTTTGCTCGGCTGCGGTGGCGCCGTGGACGGTCAGTTGGCCGAGCGATTCCAGGGGAGCCCACGAGACATCGCCGGGGTTCGCGGGCATGCCGTCGAGGACAACGATGTGGTGCGGAGGGGTGCTCATGGGCGGCTCGTCGGAGGTGGGGGGAGGCTGAGTTGGCGGTTCGCGCGGTCGGTATGACAGGCTCGGTTGGGACGGTGCGTTCGACCCGTCGAGCGGCTCGGTTCGAGCCCGTCGGCTCATACTGTACATCACCGACCGCGTACAACGCGTCCTCGGCGGCGACATTGCGGAAACGTACATGCGACGGAACCGCGGAGCTTCTGTGAACCCGTTGTCGTTTGCTTGACCGAAACGAGCACTTCGTCTTCATTCGTCCTCGCGTTAGTGAGAGACCCGGCCTCGGCCGGATGAGGGAAATCATGGGTAGAGGTTGGACTACGATCCGTTGGATCGCGGTTTGGGTAGCGTTTGGCTGCGGTGGAGACGACACGTCGGTATCCGTAGACTCCGGTGCGCCAGACATCGTCGATAGCGACGTGCTCGACGTCGGTGACGGCGACGTGGCGGAGGATGCTGCACCGGACTCCGACCTGGAGGATGTTGCGCCAGACTCCGACCTGGAGGATGTTGCACCAGACTCCGACTCAGACTCCGACCTGGAGGATGCCTCGGACGACGCTGACGACGTTGACGCGGCTGGTGGTGACGCGGACGGTCCAGACTCCGACGCCGCGGATGCCGACGCTGGCGATACGACTCGCCTCGACGTCGATGTCGATACGTCTGACCTAGAGCTGCCCGGTGCTGCGTTCTTGCCCGACACCGCCGACCCGCTGGCGCCCATGCGCTCGATTACCGGCGCGGAGTGTGTCGCGCTGTGCGATGCGATCGGCGCGTCGGGTGTCCGCGACGGGACGTGCTTCGACGGCTGCACGGAGATTTGCAGCGGGCTCCTCCGCCGCACAGACCCGCGGCGAGATGATGCTACCGTCGCGGACCTCGCGGACTGTGTGCTGAACGCCACGCAGGCGAACTGCGGGCAGGGCGGCGAGACGCTGGTGTTGGTCGCTACGGACGCGTGCTGGGACGTGCTCGGCGACTCGTTGCCGCCCGACGACGCAGCCGCAGCCGACTTTGGCGCCTTGGGCGCGCTGACCGCTTGCCGGGCGGTCGACGCGGCCGCGGCCGCTGGGACGTGCGCCGAAGGCGAATCCACCATCACACGGGCGGCGTGCGTGTCGGCGATCAAGACGCTGTCGTGCACCGATGGGTTCGTCGCCGGCCGCGGGCTGGAGGGCACGCCCACAACCACGGGCGCGACGCTGGCGTGTTTGCGTGACGGCTGCGTCTCCGCGGACCCCGCGTGCGCGTTCTTCCGCGTGGCCGCCGCGACACCGAGCAACCCCAACGCCGAGCTCCTCGACCTGACGTGCGCCGAGACCGTGCGCACATGTTCGGCGCTGATGCCCGGAAACGTGGGTGCACCGACGGCCCTGGGATGCACCGGAGAGGCGGCCGGTGTGCCGTACACCAACCCCATCGCGACCTGCGTGACCGGTGTCGCCCGCTTGCAATGCGTGTGCGAATCCGACTCCGAACACCCGCTGTGCGCCAGCGATACGGACGACTTGGACGCCTGCATCGAGAGCAGCGTCGAGGGCGTGTGCCCGAACTTGGCGACCACCCAATGCATCGCACCCACGGTGACCGCTTCTGGTGTGAACGGCGACACGCGCATCTCCGAAACGCCGACCGAGGCACTCGAAGACTGGTGCGTGTGGCGCGGCTGCCTGTCCGGCGCGCCCGGCTTCGCGTCCACCACGTGCGACCACAACGTCGGGGCGTCCGCCACCCCCACCGTGGGCGAATGCGTCGACGACCTCGAGACCGTGTTCGCCGCCTGCGACGTGACGCTCGCGGAGGCTGAGGCGTGCCTCATGTCGTCCATGACCTCGGACGCGTGCCACCGAATCGGGACGTTCGGCGCGTGCGCTTTCACCGGGGACTACGAGCCCTGCCACCTGATCGCTAACAAATCACCGTGCGGAGCGGTCATCGACTGCCTGGAAGACGAATGGGACATCTGAAAATGGAACCGAATCACGCGCTGCGCTCTCACTTGACCACGCGAGCGAGCGGCCTGGCCCGCGGGGTGCTGTTCGGCGTCCTGTGCTCTGTCTCCGTCGGATGCGGCGATGACGGCCCAAGCGGCCCGGACGCGGGCGCGGCGCTCGACACGGCGCTCGACACGGCGTCCGATACGGCGTCCGATACGGCGTCCGATACGGCGTCCGATACGGCGTCGGACACCGCCGCAGACGCCGCCTTCGATGCGGCCGAGGACACGGGGCCGGACGTTGTAACGGACGGCGGCTCCGACGCAGCGGTGGACGCGCCCGACGGCGGTATCGACGTCATCGCTGACACCGCCCCGGACGCGACCGACGACCCGCGCTACCGCAATCGCATCGTCACGGACGCCGATTTTGAAGCCCTCGCGGATGGCGGTCGAACGGTGAAGTTCTTGGTCCCACAGGCCGGTGCCGAGGTGGTGCCCCCGCTGGTGGACGCGTGCTACTTTCAGAACATGGCGCTGTTCGCGTGGCACCTCGACTTTATCCGTAGTTTCACGGGGTTGGAGGCGTTGAGCGCGGTTGAGTATGAGCGCTGGTCCAACGTGTCCGGCTCTCGGCGGTGGTGGACCGGCGCCCTGCAGCGGTACCCCAACGTGCTGCATCCGGCGTCGGAGACGCTCGGGCTCACCACGTTCGAGGCGTACGCGACGTCCGAGTTGGGCGCCGGGCTGAGCCTGGAGCCGTTCATCGCGTTCGCGGGCACGTTGGCGACCTGCGCGCCAGCGCTTGCATCGGAGCTCGCGTTCTTGCCCACGACGGACGCCCAGATCGACTGGGCGGAGACGTTTGAGAGCGAGCTCAACGACGCCGGAATCACGGTGGTGTACCCGGAGGACCTGGTCGGCGCGCGGGGGCTCGAAGTGCTCGCCGAGGGCGTTGCTTACGGTGAGCTGGTGGTCGTCGATAGCCACCACCTGCCGTCGGACCTTGGGGCAGGGCACATCTTGGTCACGCGATTCGCGGAGTCCGACCTGACGGCCGTCGGTGGGCTGGTGACCGAGTCGCCGCAGAACCCGTTCAGCCACCTGAACCTGCGCATGGGCGACCGCGGCTCGCCAAACGTTTCCACGCCGGACGCCTTCACGCTGTTCACCGGTGACGCGCCGTGGGCGGAGCTCGAAGGGGAGCTGGTGCGCATGCGCGCATACGACGACGAACTTGAGATTGTCGCAGCGACGCTCGAAGAAGCGCAGGCGCACTGGGACGCCACGCGCCCGAACCTGCCGCCGCCGGAGTTCGACCTGGGCCCCACGGCGCTCGCCCCGTTCTCGGAGCTCGGCATTGACGACGCGCCCGCGTACGGCTCCAAGGCCGCCAACTTGGCGGAGCTCTGGCATGTGCTGCCCGCGCAGAACCGGACGGAGGGCTTCGCGATTCCCATCTCGCGCTATGCTGAGTTCATGGAGGCCACGGGCATCCAGGATGATGTTGACGCGTTGCTGGACGGCCCGCCGCTCTCGGGGGAACACCTGGACGACGCGCTCGACGATATCCGCGACGACATTCGAGACGCCGAGCTGGACCCGGAGTTCTTGGACGAGGTGCGCGCGCAGATTGTCGCGCTGGTGGGGGCCGAGGCCGCGGAGACGACGCGCATTCGGTTCCGCAGCAGCTCCAACGTCGAGGACTTGGCCGACTGGAGCGGCGCCGGCTTGTACGACTCCCGCAGCGGTTGCCTGGGTGACACCGACCCCGACGCGCCGGGCCCGTCGGCGTGCCGCAGCGCGCTGGAACTCAGCGCGATGGCCGCGCAACTGGAGGCCGCCGAGCTGGAGCTAGAGGAGTTCCCGGAGCGGGAGTGGCTCGAGGACATTATCGAGGATCTCGAAGAGGACATGACCGAACGGCGTACCGTGCAGGACGCCATCTTGAAGGTGTGGCGCAGCCTGTGGTCGCTGCGTGCGTTCCAGGAGCGCGAGTACTGGGGCGTGGACCACCGGCGCGCGTTCATGGGCATCTCGGTGAACGTGTCGTTCGCGCTGGAGCAGCGAAACGCGGTGGCGGTCACCAACGTGGCCCGCACGGACGGGACCCGCACCGACCGAATGCTGAGCCAGTTTGGCGAGGAGAGCGTCGTCGACCCGGACAACCCCAACGCGCTGCCCGAGGTGCTCAACATGGTGCACGACCTGAGCACGGAGGGCGGCTTCACATCTACCGTCGTGGCCCAGTCGACACTCGCGCCGGACGCCCGCCCGTTGTGGACGGTGGCGCAGCAGCGTGAGCTCGCGGTGTTGTTCCGCCTGGTCCACCAGCACTTCGCGGCGGCGTGGCCGGCAGACTCCGGTCCGGCGTGTTTCGACATGGAGATCAAGCTGGAGGCGGACGGCCGGATCACGATCAAACAGGTGCGGCCGTACTCCGGCTGCGCGGCAGAGTTGCCCTAGGCGCGCGGCCGCTTATGCTTGCGGGCCGCGCAAGACCTGCGCGCCATCCAACACCGAGGAGCCCCATGGAACGTGACGTAGAGAAGGTAACCGACCGCACTTACTTTGCCGCCTTGTTGCGCCGCGTCGCCGACGCTGTTGAGGCCGACGAGCCGATTCGCATTCAGGTCGCAGGGCATCGGTTCACCATCCCGGCGAACGCCGAGGCGTCGGTGGAGCACGAGGTGGCCGATGGCACGCACGAGCTCGAGATGCAGTTCCGCTGGACCGACGAAGCATAAGCGCGCGCTGCACACCGTCTGCACAGGCGTTGCACTTTGAATGCACCGCAGCATCCCGGCGTCTTGCACATCCATGTGCGACACTGACATGACTTCGCACGCCAACCTGCCCGGCTGACGTGCATCGGTCCTTGGACCGCCGGAGTCCGTTTGCACACCACCGGATGCTCGCATGACCAAGATACGCTCGCTCATCGTCCGCCACCTGCACGCGTTGCGGTCGGCCATCGCGCACGGCCCGTTGGAGACGTCGCTCGGGGTCTTTCTGGCGTTGGCGTTCTCTGTCGCGGTCTTGGTGGATACGTCACAGGTGTGGCGATATTGGGGGCGGATGCTGGCCTCGGCGCTGATGTTGCTGCCGACGCTGCTGTCGCTGTCGACGAGCGCACACACGGGGCGCCTGACGCCGCGACGTCGCTGGGCTTTCAGCGGCGCGCTCGTGGTGGCGGCTGCGCTGTACGCGGCGTTCGGCGTGGACCCGGACAAGGCGGGTGACCTGTGGCGCACGGGGTTCGCCGTGGTGGCGCTGTGGTCCGCGCTTGTGCTGGCGCCGCTGGCTTCGCGCCGGCCCTCCGATGCCGCCGACGCGTGGTTTGGACCGCGAACCACCGGCTGGTAGCGCGGTTCACGACGGTGTCGCTGTTCGCTTTCACGCTGTTCGTCGGCCTGGCGCTGGCGCTGACGGCGGTCGACACGCTGTTCTCGCTGCACCTGCACGAGGACCCGTACTTGCACCTGTTCGGCGTGACGTTCTTCGCGCTGGTGCCGGCGTTGGTGGTGGGGAGCCTGCCGGAGATGACGCTGCCGGTGGGCAACGAGCCGCCGACGGCGCCGCGGATGATTCGCTGGGTGGGCGGCTACTTGGTGTCGCCGCTGTTGGTGGTCTACGTCGCGATTTTGTACGCCTACAACGTCAAGTCGCTGTTCTCGGCCGAGCTCCCCCAGAACGCGCTGTCGCCGCTCGCGCTCGGCGCGGCCGCGGTCGCTTGGGTGGGCATCCTGCTGACCGACCCGCTGAAGCTCGACGACGACGTGCCGGTGACGGTGCCGCTGCTGCGCCTCTTCCCAGCGTATTTTCTGCCGCTGACGGCGCTGCCCATCTGGGCGGTCTGGCTGCGTGTCTCGGAGTACGGCTGGACCGAGTTCCGCGTGGTTCGCTTGGCCCTGCTGCTCGGCGTTCTGGTCTACTGCGTGGTCGGCGTGGTGCGCTTGGTGCAGCGCCGTAAGTTCTCGATTCGGGTGATCCCGATCATCTTGGTGACGGTGTTCGGGCTTTGCGCGGTGGGGCCGTGGAGCGCGACCGCGATCTCGAAGCGCAGTCAGCTGTCGGAGCTGCGGTCGGCCCTGGCGGACCTCAACCGCCTGACCCCTGACGGCACGCTCGACAGGACGCCGCTGCCGGACACGTCTGAAGACCCGGAGCGGGAACAACTCGAGCACCGAGCACAGGTTCGAGCAGGCGAGCTCACCCGTTACCTCGCTCGGCACTTTGGCGACGCCTACCTGCTGAACGCGCTCGGCGTGGAGGACGCGGCGTCCACGCAAGAGGTCTTCGTCGCGATGGGCGTCCACAGCTATGGGCGGTGGGACGACGCGAACGAGGAGTTCACCTGGTACCTCAATGGTTCCCAGGGTGCCGGCGTATGGCTGAAGAATGTGCCCGCCGGCGATCACATGGAGCTCTCGTGGTGGCGCGACTTCTCGAGCCCGGGAACGCAGACGTGGATCGGTGGCTACGATGTAGCGACGACGATGGGCCCGCTGACAGTGGTGGTGAACGAGCGCGGGGCTGAGGACACGTGCACGTTCGACCTGGCTGCGTTCGAGCAGACCGCGGTCACAGAGCGGATCGCTGCGGGGATCGACGGTGGCCCCAGTGGCGTCCCCCCGGTCGACTTGAGCGGGGCGCGGGGCGACGGCGTTGCTCCTGACGGGACGTCGTGCGGCGTGCTGATCTTGTTCAATCTGCGCGGCACGGTTGAGAATGCTGAAGAAGCGCCACGGCTCAAACTGAGCGAGTGGTCGGGCCGCTGGATTCGCTAGCGCGGGCGTGGAGCGGGGCGCTGGAAGAGTCGAAAAGGGCCGCCGTGTATCGCACGCGGTGGCCAGATCGCCTCCTCATGCATTTCCGACTTGACCGATGGCCGCAGGCTCGGTAGTTCCGCCGCCCCAATGCCGATGTAGCTCAGTTGGTAGAGCAACGCATTCGTAATGCGTAGGTCACCGGTTCAAGTCCGGTCATCGGCTCTCGCGATTTCGCGAAGCACGTTCGTTTATCGGGTGTGCGATTGCTTCTCGCCCGCGCCACGTTCCTTGGCGCGCAAGCCCCCGCAGATTCTGTATGAGTCACACGCCGAAACGCATCGTGATCGTCGGAACGGACACTGGGGTCGGGAAGACTGTCGTTGGCGTGGAGTTGGTGAAAGCCCTCCGCGCGCTCGGCCGTTCTGTGGGTGTGCTCAAGCCCATCGAATCGGGCTGTGACGCCGGCACCGGCGAGCTGGTCCCCGCGGACGCGATCGCGCTGAGCCGCGCCGCTGGCGTCGAGGATGCTCGAGTGGTGTGCCCTTGGCCGCTACCGCTTCCCCTGGCGCCGGCTGCCGAGCTTACCCGGTTGGGCATGCGTGTGACCGCGGCAGACATTGTGGGCGCCGTAGAAGCGGCGGAGGAAGGCCACGATGTGCTGGTCGTCGAGACCGCCGGCGGCGTGCTCAGTCCGCTGACCCCGTCGCTGACCTCGGCCGATGTCGCCACGCTGTTCGCGTGTGAGGTCGTGCTGGTGGCGCGCAGTCGTCTGGGCGTCATCGGCCATACGGCGGCGGCGGTGGAGATCCTGCGAGACCGCGGCGCGCGTGTGCGTGCGGTGGTGCTCAACGAAGTCGACGCCGACGTGGACCACGACCTGAACGCCGAGTGGATCAACCGAGGTTGTCCGGGCGTCCGGTTGGTGCGGTTCACGGGCGACGTGACCGAGCTGGCGGCCGTCTTCAGCTAAGCGGCCGCGCTGAACGTCTCGGCTCAGCGTCTTCAGCTCAGCGGCCTCGGCTCAGCGGCCTCGGCTAGCATCTTCGGCTAGCATCTTCGGCTATGTGGCAGCGAGCGCGGCGGCGGTTTCTGCTTCGATCGCGATGGCGCGCTGGTACGCGGGCCGTGCCGTCGCCCGTGCGACGTAGTCCGCGATGGGGCCTTCGTTCTCAAGCGCGCCGAACATGATCGCGAACTGCAGCATGGAGCCCATCAGTACGTCGGCGGCGGTGAACCGCTCGCCCGCGATCCAAGTGTGCGCTTGTACGGCGGCGGTCGCGACCTCGACCATCTGCGCGGCGCTGCCCCAGGCGACGGACGACGAGGGTACGTCCCACTTGAAGAACACTTCGCTGATACCGGGCTCGATCACCGCGCCGGGGAACACGCACCAGCGCAAGTACGCGGCGCGCTCGGGCGCATCGAACGCGGGCGCCAGACCGGTCTCGGGGTAGCGGTCCGACAGGTACATCGCGATCGCTGCGGTCTCCCACAGGGGCTCGCCGTCGTGCACCACCAGCGGCACCTTGCCCATCGGGTTCATCGCCAAATACTCCGGCTGCTTGTGGCGTCCGGAGTCGAGCAGGAACGCGTCGCGCTCGTAGGGTAAGCCCAGCTCCTCAAGGAACCACAGCGCGGTCGCGGCGCGGGTCTTGGGAGCAAAAAACAGCGTGATCGGCGCGGACGTGGGTGCGGACATCGGTCTCGTGGTTGAAGGAGCCACCGACTCTAAACCAACTTTTCAACCACTGCACGCATGTTCTGTGGTTTCCGTGCTTTTGTCTGCGCTGTCCGATCCGTCGCGCTCAAGCGAACGAGCGCGCTGCCGTGCTACTTGGGCGGCAGGTCGTCCGAGCCGACGGCGGCGTACGCGTTGTGCGCGTGGATCGACTCCTCGTTCTCGGCCTCGACGTAGAACCAAGTCACGCGGTCATCGTCGCGCAGCTTTACGGCCACGTTGCGCACCAGGTCTTCGACGAACACGGGGTTGTCGTAGGAGTGCTCGGTGACCCACTTTTCGTCTTCGCGCTTGAGGAACGGGAACAGCGGCGAGGACGCGCTGGCCTCGGCGATGGTCACGAGTTCTTCGATCCACACCAGCTCACGGAACCGGATGGACATGCGCACGCGGCTGCGTTGGCAGTGCGCGCCGCGGTCGCTGATAGCGCGGCTGCAGGGGCAGAGCGTCATGACCGGCACTTCGACGCCCAGCGTGAACTCGGCGTCCTTCTCTTCGCCGTCGCCTACGAACCAGCAGTTGACCTCGAGCGAGGACTCCACCTTGGACACCGGCGCCGTCTTGCGGACAAAGTACGGGAACTCCACGCGGACGTGGGAGCGCTCGGCGTCCAGACGGTTGCGGAGGTCGTCGACCAGCTCGGGCAGGGTCTCGAGCGACATCTCACCGCGGTGCTTCTCGATCGCGGCCAAGAAGCGGGACATGTGCGTGCCCTTGTACTCCTTCGGCAGGTCGACGGTCAGCTTGAACGTACCGACGGTGTTCTGCCGTTGGTCCGTCTGATCCCACACGGTGATGGGGTAGCGGAGGCCCATGACGCCTACTTGGCGCAGCGGGATTCCACGTTCGTCCTTGGTGTTCTGAATGTCGGCGAGGGCCATAGCGCGTTCCGGGGTGCGAGTCGCTGGCGCGTATAGGGCCACCACCCGGAATCCGGCAAGCACGTCGCACAAACGCCACATTCGGGTGCGTTACGTCGACGGGGTCAGCGCGGCGTCTCGGCCCCGCTCAGAGGCCCTTGTATATCGCTCAAACCCTTGCGCAGCGCGGCTATACGCCCTGCGTGTCGGGGTGCCAGACGAACTTGTGCATCTGCAATTGCAGACGGGCGGGCAGGGCGTCCGCGAGCATCCATTCGGTGAGCAGCCGCGGGGGCAGCACGCCGAAGACGGGCGAAAAATGCACCGTGTGCTTGGCGTACAGGTCGTGCTCCGCGCACTTGTCGCGGGCCCACTCGTAGTCGGCGTGGTCCTTGATCACGACCTTGATCTCGTCCCACGGCTGCAGCAGCGCCAGGTTCGACCACAGGTTGCGCTCGACCTCTCCGGAGCCCGGCGCTTTCAGGTCGACAATCTTGCGAACGTCGACGGGGACCTCGCTCAGGTCGAGGCTGCCACCCGTCTCGATCATCACCTCGTAGCCGCGCTCCAGGCACTCGGCCATGAACGCGGTCACGTTCTTCTGCAGCATCGGCTCGCCACCGGTGACCTCGAGCAGCGGGCACTCCGGGAACGCGTCGAGCTTGGCGAAGATCTCGTCGAACGTCATCCACTCGCCGCCCTGGAACGTGTACTCCGAGTCGCACCACGTGCAGCGCAGGTTACAGCCGGTGAGGCGGACAAAGTACGACGGGCGGCCGGCGTAGCTCGACTCACCCTGGATGGAGTGAAAGATCTCCGTAATCCGGAGTCGTCTGGAGGCGTCGGCGGTCATGATCGGTCGGCGTGCGGGGCGTCGTAATCGCTTGGTGCGCTTCCCTTAGAGCAACCACGCTGCGAGCGCGAGTTGAAATCGCTGCCCACGGCCCGGTTGGGCGGTGGTTTGCAGACCGCAGCGCGCCGCGGCCACATTGCTTCGCCCCGCCGCTTACCCTAAGAGAGCCCGCGTAAGCGCTCGACCCCCGCATCGGCTGCCGGCTTGTGAACGAACGAAATTCAGCCTCCTCGTCTTCTCTCGCGTTGCCCGCGGTGCCGCCCGCTTGGCAGAAAGCGCTCATGATGCTGCACGCCAACATGCAGGGCGAGCTGCGCGACGACGACGTACACCGCCTGCTCTACGCCACCGACGCGAGCTTGTACGCCGTGTACCCGGTCGCGGTCGCGTTCCCGAAGTCCAAAGAAGACGTGATCCTGATCGTGCGCGTGGGCCTCATGTTCGGCCTCCCGCTCACGCCCCGCGCCGCCGGCACCAGCCTGTCGGGCCAAGCGGTCGGACCCGGCCTGGTCATCGACATGGGCCGGTACATGAACAAGGTGATCTCGGTCGACGTGGAGCGCCGCGTGGCCCGCGTGCAGCCCGGCGTGGTGCGCGACGACCTCAACCGCCAGCTCAAGCCGCACGGCCTGTTCTTCTCGCCCGAGACCTCGACGTCCGACCGCTGCATGATCGGCGGCATGGTGGGCAACAACTCGGTGGGCACGCGCTCGATTCGCTACGGCTCCACCCGCGACCACGTGCTGTCGCTCGACGTGGTGCTCGCCGACGCGTCCGAGCACACGCTCGGCATCATGGACCGCGCCGCGTACGACGCTGCGAGCGAGAACATGGACGCGCTCGGTACCGCGCTGCGCGAACTCAAGGCGCTGATCGGTGAGTCGCACGCGGACATCGTCGCGGCGTTCCCGAAGCCGGAGATCACCCGTCGCAACACCGGTTACGCCATCGACCTGCTCGAGCGCAGCTGGCTCGGCAGCGGCGCCGCAGACCCGAACCTGGCGGAGTTCTTCTGCGGCACCGAGGGCACGCTCGGATTTGTCACGGAGATCGAGCTCGACCTGGACGTGCTGCCGGGGTCCACGGCGGTGTTCGCGGCCCACTTCGAGACTGTGGTCGAGAGCATGCACGCGACGGTGGAGCTCGTGGCGATGGGGCCGAGCGCTGTCGAGCTCATGGACAAGCGCATCTTGGATTTGGCCAAGCTGAACCCGGAGCAGGATCGCAACCGCTGGTTCATCGAGGGCGACCCAGGCGCGCTGCTGATCGTCGAGTTCGAGGGCGCGGACCGGGCCGCCGCAGAGGCGAAGGTGACCGCCGCCATCGAGCGCATGACCACTTTGGGCATGGGCTACGCGCACCGGGCGATCCCGCGAGAACGGGCGTCGTCGGCGTGGGCGCTGCGCGTGGCCGGGCTGGGCGTGCTGTTCGGCAAGCCGGGCGACGTGAAGCCGATCACGATCGTCGAAGACACCGCGGTGGCGGTGGCCGAGCTGCCCGCGTTCGTGGAGCGGTTCGAAGGGCTGATGCGCAAGTATGAGATCGACTCGGTCTACTACGGGCACGCGTCGGTCGGTGAGCTACACCTGCGGCCGGAGCTGAACCCGAAGGACGCCGATGACGCGATCAAGTCGGAGCTGGTGGCGGGCGAGGTCGCGGACCTGGTGCGTGAGTTTCGCGCGTCGCTGAGCGGTGAGCACGGCGATGGGCGGCTGCGCTCGCCGTACATCGACCGCTCGATGAACGGGCCGGTGAGCGCGTGGTTGGAGCGCATCAAGTACGCGTTCGACCCGATGGGCATCATGAACCCCGGCAACATCGTGGACGCCGCGCCCATGCTGAACGACTGGCGCTATGACGCCGCGTACACGGACCTGCCGCAGAAGACCGAGTTCGCGTATGAGGCGGCTGGTGGCATGCAGCAGGCGGTGGAGCGCTGCAACGGCGCTGGCGTGTGCCGTCGACCGGCCGAGGCGGGCGGGACGATGTGCCCCTCTTATATGGTCACGCGCGAAGAGGCGGAGACCACGCGCGGGCGCTCGAACTTGTTCCGGCGGCTGCTGCAGCAGGGGCCCGAGGCGATGTACGGCTCCGATGAGTTGTATGATGCGCTCGACCTGTGTGTGTCGTGTAAGGGCTGCAAGAGCGACTGCCCGGCGTCGGTGGATATGGCGACGCTCAAAGCGGAATTTCTGCAGGGGCGCATGGACCAGCAGGGGCCCACGTTCCGCAGCCGCGCGTTTGCGATGGCGACCGAGTGGGCCAAGCCGGCGCAGCTGTTCCCGGGCGGCGCGTGGGTGGGCAACGTGATGCAGCGTGTGCCGCCGTTCTCGTGGATCGGCTCCAAGGTGCTCGGGCTCACGTCCAAGCGTCAGGCGCCGGCGATCGCGCCGCGCTCGTTCCATAAGCTGGCCAAGACCATGCTCGCCGCTGGCCCTTCGGACCCGGTCGGCACGGTGTGTTTGTTCATCGACGAGTTTACGGACCGCTACGAGCCGGAGCTGGGCATCGCGGCCGTGGAGCTGCTTCACGCGGGCGGCTACCGGGTGGTGGCGCCCGAGGTCGCGCCGTCGGGCCGGACGTTCTTGTCGAAGGGCTTCGTCCGGGATGCACGTACGCACATTCTTAAGAATATCGAAATTTTGGGCGCGCTGCCGGATGACGTCCCCATCGTGGGCATCGAGCCGAGCGCTGTGCTCACGTTGCTCGACGAAGGCGTGGACTTGGTGCGCGATGAGCCCACGCGGGCCAAGGCCAAGCAGCTCGCCAGCCGCGTGGCGCTGGTGCAGGATTTTGTGGCCGCCGAGAGCGCCGCAGGCCGTTGGTGCGGCACGTGGACCACGGCGTCCAAGAAGGTGCTGCTGCACGGTCACTGCCACCAGAAGGCGCAGGTAGGTGTGGGCGCCACGCAGGCCGCGCTCGCGCTGCCGCCTAACTATGAAGTGCAGACGATCCCGAGCGGATGCTGCGGCATGGCGGGCAGCTTCGGCTACGAGGCCGAGCACTACGAGACGTCGATGAAGATTGGCGAGCTGGTGCTGTTCCCGGCCGTTCGTGAGGCCGAGGGCGACGTGCATGTGGTGGCGCCGGGGACGTCGTGCCGGCATCAGATCGCGGACGGCACGGGGCGCGAGGCGGTGCACCCGATCGTGTTCCTGCGCGACGCGCTGGCGTAAGGCGGCGGGCCCCGTCGCGGGCTACAGCGAAAATCGCAGCGCGTGGTCGCGGCGGGTTGCGCAGACGGCGCGGCGGCTGGTAACATGACCGGTCCCGCGAGCCGCCGTTTGGCGCGTCTCGAGGGGGTGTCGCGTGTGGCGGGGGAGCTGCTCACGCGTATCGCTCATTTTGCCGTGGATCCCATGTTACGAACGTTCCTCCCAGTTGTTGTTATTGCGCTCTTGGCGGGCGCTTGCGGAAGCGACTCACCGATCTCCATCGCGCTGGATACTGGCTCGGAAGACGCGGCCGCGGGGGACACGAACGCGGACGTAGAAGGTGACACGAACGCCGACGTAGAAGGTGACACGAACGCCGACGTAGAAGGTGACCCGAACGCCGACGTAGAAGGTGACACGAACGCCGACGTAGAAGGTGACGCGAACGCGGACGTGGATGTTGAGGACACCACCGCGGACGATACCGGCGTGGACGACACCACTGCGGACGTCGGACCCGATGGCGACGAGGCCGATACCGCGGACACTACGGACGACGCCAGCGATGACACCACCGCGGACGTGCCGGACGACGGCGACGTCGCGGATACTGAAGATACGACGCCGTCGCCTTGCGTCGACCTCATGCCGCTCCACGGTTGGAGCGCCGAGCCGGCTACGATCGCGATGCTGGTCAGCGCCCAAGGGTGCTACTCACGCGCTCCGCGCCCAGGGCTCGACGCGTCGTCGTTCATCGTGCTCGAGCAGGACGATCTGTTGGGCGAGTCTGCAACGATTCAGCTCCTTCCGGCCGAATCGGTTCGCGCGTACGTGACGCTGTTGCTCGACATGTCGGACTCTACCGCCGACGTGCTGACCGAGCTGCAGGCGGGCGCCGACGCGATGATCGACCAGCTGCTCGTCGCGCGCGCGCTCGAGAATGTGTACGTGAGCATCGAGGTGTTCGACGGCGGGATCGGCACCGAAGTGTGGCAGTCTCCGACCCGCGATACCGCGGAACTGCACGCCCGCATCGCCGCGCTCGATACCTACGCCGGAACCGACGCGGCGGAGACGAACCTGCACGGCGCTCTGACCGGCGCCGTCACGAACCAGCGGCGGTACCGTAATGCGCTCGTCGAGCGCAGCTCCGGCGGCACCACGTCGAGCGGCTTCTTGGTCGTGTTCACCGACGGCGTAGACACGGCCGGCCACGTCTCCTTCGGGAACGCGGCCGGGCTCGTCTACAACGCGCGGTGGTTTGATCAGGACAACGAATTTCACGCCGTGAACACGCTCGCCGTGACGCTGCGCGGAGACGACTACGACAGCGCGTCGATGAACGATCTGCTCGGCTCGGAGACCGAACCGGGCCGACTCGTCGAGGCGGACCTCGCCGACCTGACCGCTGCGTTCGTCACCATGGGCGACCACGTGGCCGATTGGGTCGCGAGCACCTACTTGGTGGCCTACTGCTCGCCCGCGCGCAGCGGCGACATCGAAGTCCTGATGGGAGCGGTCGACAGCCCCGGTGAGCCGGTGAGCTACACGTTCGAGGCCGACGCGTTTACCGACGGCTGCGACGCCGCGTTCTTCGCCGACGTGTGCGTTGAGCGCTCGTGCGGTGGCTTCAACTGCGGCGCCTGCGAAGGGACCGAGGTCTGTGATGGTGCGGATTCCGGGCAATGTGTGGACGAGTGCGAAGCGCTGGGCCTGTGCGGCGGCGAGGTCATGACCAACGCGCTCGGGTTTGCGCTGGAGTGCACGGCGCCCGTGGGTATCGCGTCGTGTGGCGGCGTGTGCACGGATGTGTCGTCGGACCCCAACAACTGCGGTGGGTGTTCGGTCTTCTGCATTTCGGGCGCCACGTGTGTGGACGGCGGCTGCCAAGACGGCTGACTTTCAAGGCCGAACGGCTCGGTTGAGTGGGTTTCCCTGTCTTTTCGCGGCTCGGCAGTGTAAGGGGCCGACAGCGCTCTCGCGCTCGCCTCAAGCGGCCCCAGGTCTCTGCACCCGTCGGCAACGTTAGGCGGTCGCGACGACGCCGCGCCCAGGGACACGATGCCTCCACGCACGCCGCCCCTCGCCCTCAGCCCCCGTATTTCGCATGGCGTTGCTCGCCCTTCGCGACATCTCGCACCGCTTCGCCGGTCCCCCAGTCCTCGACGGTGCCTCCCTGCAGCTTGAACGCGGCGACCGCGTCTGCATCTTCGGACGCAACGGCGAGGGCAAGTCCACGCTCATGCGTATCGTGTCCGGGCAGACCAAGCCGGACGCCGGCGCGGTCGACCTGCAAAAGGGCGCCACGCTCGGCCAGCTGGAACAAGAGGTGCCCGAGGGCAACGCCGGTACGGTCTTCGACGTGGTCGTCGGCGGGCTCGGCGCGGTCTCCCAGCACATGCGGGACTACCACGACGCCATCGCGCGCATCAGCGAAGACCCGACCGAGGCCGCGATGAACGCGCTCGAGCGGGCGCAAGCCGCGGTCGATGCCGCTGGCGGGTGGCAGATCCAAGAGCGCGTCGAGACCGTGCTCTCGCGCCTCGGCCTGGACGGCGACGCCGAGTTCGAGACCCTCTCGGGCGGTTGGCGCCGACGCGCGTTCCTGGCGGCAGCGTTGGTCCAAGGGCCGGACGTTTTGCTGCTCGACGAGCCCACCAACCACCTTGATATCGAGGCGATCGAGTGGCTCGAAGGCGAGCTGCAGCGCTTCGGCGGTGCGGTCCTCTTCGTGACCCACGACCGCGCGTTCTTGCGCGCCGTCGCCACGCGCATCGTTGAGCTCGATCGCGGCAAGCTCAAAGAATACCCCGGCAACTTCGACTTGTACGTGGAGCAAAAGGAGCACGACCTGGAGGTCGAGCAAACCCACGCTGCGCTGTTCGACAAGAAGCTCGCCGAAGAAGAAAAGTGGATTCGCACGGGCGTGAAGGCGCGGCGAACCCGCAACGAAGGCCGCGTGCGCGCGCTTGAGAAGCTGCGCGCCGAACGCTCCACACGTCGGAACCGAAAGGGCACCGCGAAGATGGACGTGCAGGTCGCCAAGATCTCCGGCAAGGACGTGATCAGCGCCAAGGGACTCAGCTTTGGGTTCGAAGGGCAGCCGATCGTAAACAGCCTCGACCTTGAGGTTCGCCGCGGCGACCGCATCGGACTTGTGGGTCCGAACGGCGCTGGCAAGACGACGCTGTTGCGTTTGTTGCTCGGTGAGCTTGAGCCGTCGACTGGCGACGTCTCTCACGGAACCAAACTCGAAGTTGGATATTACGACCAACTTCGTAACGTGCTGGACCCGACCAAAACGGTCACCGAAGTGCTCGTCGAAAAGGGCGATCACGTGGAGATTAACGGGCAGCAGAAGCATGTCATCGGCTACCTGCGCGACTTCCTGTTTGACGACATTCAGGCGCGCGTACCGGTATCGGTGTTGTCGGGTGGCGAGCGCAACCGCTTGCTACTGGCGCGGCTCTTTTCGCGTCCAGCCAATGTGCTGGTGCTCGACGAGCCGACCAACGACTTGGATATCGACACTCTTGAACTGCTGGAGGACAAGTTGCTCGGATTCCCGGGCACGGTGCTCCTGGTTAGTCACGACCGCGAGTTCTTGGACAACGTAGTCACCGAGAGCCTCATTTTTGAGGGAGACGGGGTCGTGACACGCCTCGTGGGTGGCTACGATGAGTGGCGAATGATGCGGGCGGAGCGGCGCGAGGCCGAAGCGGCCGCAAAGAAGGATGCGGCGCAGCAGAAGCAGGCGCCGCAGAGCAAGAAGGCCGCTATGCCGGCCAAATCCAAGCTGTCGCACAAGGAGAGCCGCGAGTTGGCGGACCTCCCCAAGACCATCGACAAGCTTGAGACCGAGCAAGCGGCGCTACAGCGAGAGCTGGCCGACGCAGACATTTACAAGAACTCGCCCGACCGGGTCGTCGCATGCCGCGACCGGCTTGCCGAGATCGAAAGCGCCCTAGAGGTTGCATTCGCTCGGTGGGAAGCCCTGGAAGCGCAAACATGAAAGGACCCGATCCGATGAGCGAAGATAAGACTGACAACGTAGTGACCGAAGAGGCCGCGACCGAAGAGGTTGCTGCCGCAGAAGTTGTGACTGAAGAAGCTGCCGCAGAAGTTGTGACTGAAGACGTTGCGACCGAAGAAGCCGTGACCGAAGCGCCCGCCGAGGCTGAAGAAGCCGCGCCCGCC
>CBDUJZ010000050.1:0-32432 GCA_965367675.1 uncultured Myxococcales bacterium
CCGGCCCCGACGTCATCGAAGACACGGACACAACGCCCGACACAACCGAGGACACCGGCCCCGACGTCATCGAAGACACGGACACAACGCCCGACACAACCGAGGACACGGACACCGCACCGACGACCGCGTACGACCGCGCGGCGGCCGCAGCCACCCTGCTGTGTGACTACGCCATCGAGTGCATCCCCGATCTCGACCCGGCGGACTGTCCCGAGCAGGTGGAATACGCCGCAAACGCCATCGCAGCGGCCGACGTGGAGTACGCCGGTTGCATCGACGCCTACGTCACCTACTCCACGTGCGTACTCAACTCCGAGTGCGTCGACGGCGAGATCGACTCGTACGAGGGCTGCGAGGAGGTGTACTATAACTTCCTCGACACGTGCTTCCCCGTCATCGACGAATAGGAGCCATCGCGGCGCATGATCTGTCGCGCCGTTCGGGTCATCGGCCCTTCGACCGGGCCACCCCACGCCACGTGAGCGCAACATGATCATCGTCACAGGAACCAAACGGTCCGGCACCTCCATGTGGATGCAAATCCTCAAGGCGGTCGGGCTGCCCGTGCTCGGCACCGAGTTTCCGAAGATCTGGAAAGAGACCATCTACGACGCCAACCCCCACGGCTTCTACGAGTCTCAGTTCCGGAACGGAATCTACTACGCGACCAACCCGGACCCCAAGTCCGGCCGGTACCTTAAGCCCGACGCGTCCGCGCGCTGGGCGGTCAAGGTGTTCGTGCCCGGCCTGTGCCGGACCGACCACGCGTTCGTCGGCCAGGTCATCGGCACGGTGCGTGATTGGCGCGAGTACGGCACCTCGCTCGACCGCCTGTTCGCGATGGAGAAGCAGGCGCTTGAGGCCAAGCGCGGCAAGCCTCGGCCCGCGCAGCTCCGCCTTGAACCGCTGCTCGAGTGGTGGCTCGAGAACTTCCTGCTGGTCCGCGACGTGGCCACCCGTGGCTACCCCGCACGCCTGGTGTCGTACGCCCGCGTGGTCGAGGAGCCGGACGTCTGGATCCCGCGCATGCTCCGGTGGGTCGGCGTCGACGATGCCTCCGCAGGCGTCGCGACCGTCGACCCCCAGGTGCGCACACAGTTCGCCGACGCCAGCCCGGGCGCTGGCCTAACGGACGCGCACCGCGAAGCGTTCGACACCCTCTACGGCGTCGCGCACGACGGCGTGAACCTGACGCCCGCGCTCATCGAGATGCTCAACAACGTGCACAACGAGCTAGTGGGCGAGATCGAGACCCAGTTCGCCAAGATCGCCCAGGCCCGCCGCGAACGCATGCAAGCGGCCCCGAACAAGGGCAAACGCCGACGGCGGTCCGAGCTCGACTTTGTGGACAGCCTAATCCAGCGCGACGACGTACCCAGCGACGTACCCAGCGACGTTCCGACAGCCGAATCCGACGACACATCGGAAGCCGAGCGGAGCACAACTCCGGATAGCGAGACGAGCGCAGGCCCAGGCACGGAGTCGGGCGAGGGGTGACATCTCTCCCGCGGGCACGGTAAACTGCTGCGGAGCGTCCCTCCAAGCCAGCGAATATTGCCATGGCCCAGATTCCAGCGTCCATCCCGTCCAAAGTGACGGTCACGTGTTCTCTGACCGGTGTGCTCACCAATCCGCTGCAGCACCCGGTGCCTGTCACGCCAGAGCAGATGGCCACCGCCGCGCGCGACGCCTTCAACGCCGGCGCGGCCGTCATGCACGTGCACTTCCGGCGCCAAGAGGAGGGGCTCGGCCACCTGCCCACCTGGGACCCCGTCATCGCCAAAGAGATCTGCGACGCCATCCGCGACGCGTGTCCGGGCGTGGTCATCAACAACACCACCGGCGTGATGGACGACGACCTGTCCGGCCCGCTCGCATGTTTGGATTCCGTGCAGCCCGAGATGGCCGCGCTGAACGCCGGCTCGTTGAATTACCTCAAGGTCCGGTCCAACGGCAGCTGGGCGTGGCCGCCCATGTTGTTTCCAAACTCGGTCGACAAGATCAGCGAGTTTCTCACACACATGTACAAAGCAAACATTGTGCCCGAGTGTGAGTGTTTCGACACCGGCATCGTGCGCTCCGTCGATATGTTTGTTCGTAACGGCATGCTCAAGGCGCCGCCGTACATTTCACTGGTCATGGGCGTCGCATCCGGCATGCCCGCGAACCCCGACTGGCTGCCGCTGCTCATCGAAGAGATGCCCGAAGGTTCGCACTGGCAGGCCATCGGGATCGGCCGCCAAGAGGTCTGGGCCCTCCACCGCCGCGCCGCCGAGCTGGGCGGACACCTGCGCACCGGCGTCGAAGACACGTTCTACCTGCCGAACGGTGAACGAACGACCGGCAACGGGCCGCTCATCGCCGAGATGGTCAAGATGGCGCGAGAGGTCGGACGAGAGCCGATGACGCCCGATGAGGTGCGCGCAGAGTTGGCAACCCATGGCGCCTAAACCATTGAGTTCAATGAACAACTCGAAACACAGCGCCGAACAAGAGTACCCCCAGATTCGATCGCGCGTCGACGTCAAAGGCCCTCAGTTCACGGAGCAGCGCGACGCCAACCTGCAAGCGCTGCAGGCCCTCGAGCCGGCGTTCGACAAGGCCCGCGGCGGTGGCGGCGCCAAGTACGTGCAGCGGTTCCGCGACAAAGGAAAGCTGCTCCCGCGCGAGCGCATCGAAGCCCTGCTCGACCGCGACGCGCACTTCCTTGAGGTGTGCCCGCTGGCCGGCCACGACGTGCGCGGACACCACACCGGCGCGTCGATCATCGGCGGCGTAGGCGTCGTCTCCGGCGTCGAGTGCATGATCACCGCCAGCGACGCCACCGTCAAAGGCGGCGCCATCAACGAGCTCGGCGTTCAAAAATCCGCCCGCCTGTCCGAGATCGCCGACCAGAACGGCCTGCCCTCGATCAACCTCATCGAGTCCGCCGGCGCCGACCTGCCCAACCAGTCCAAGATCTTCGTACCCGGCGGCCGCGGGTTCCGCGACCTGACGCGCCGCTCCAAAGCCCGCCTGCCCACCGTGTGTTTGGTGTTCGGGTCGTCCACCGCCGGCGGCGCGTACATCCCCGGCATGAGCGACTACACGGTCATGGTCAAAGGCGAGGCCAAGGTCTACCTGGCCGGCCCGCCGCTGGTCAAAATGGCCACCGGAGAGGAGTCGGACCACGAGACCCTCGGCGGCGCAGACATGCACAGTCGCGTGTCCGGCGTGTCGGACTACTTGGCCGAGAACGACCTGGACGCCATCCGGCTCGGCCGCGAAATCATGGCGCACTTGGAGTGGCAAAAGTCAGGCCGACAACCACGCGCCGTGGTCCCGCCCGCCTACGACCCCGAAGAGCTGCTCGGCATCGCCGCGCCCGACCCAAAGGTGCCGTTCGACGCCCGCGAAGTCATCGCCCGCGTGGTCGACGGCTCGCGGTTCAGCGAGTTCAAACCGCTGTACGGAAACACGCTGGTCTGCGGCTGGGCGCACGTGCACGGCTACCCGGTCGGCATCATCGCAAACAACGGCATCTTGTTCTCGGAGTCGGCAAACAAAGGCGCGCAGTTCATCCAGCTGTGCAATCAGTCCGACATCCCGTTGTTGTTCTTGCAGAATATCACCGGCTTCATGGTCGGCGCCAAGTACGAGCAAGAGGGCATCATCAAGAACGGCGCCAAGATGATCAACGCCGTGTCCAACAGCACCGTGCCCGCGATCACGATTATGATGGGCGCCAGCTACGGCGCCGGAAACTACGCCATGAGCGGCCGCGCGTACGAACCCCGGTTCCTGTTCTCGTGGCCCAACCACCGCATCGCCGTGATGGGCGGTAAACAGCTCGCCGGCGTGCTCGCGATCATCCAACGCCAAGCCGCCATCAAGAGCGGCAAAGAGGTGGACGAGCAAAACCTCAAGATGGTGCAAGGCATGGTGGAGCACCAAATCGACCAGGAGTCCAACGCGTTGTACGCCACCGCGCGCCTGTGGGACGACGGCATCATCGACCCCAGACAAACCCGCGACATCGTCGGAATTTGTTTGTCCACAAGTCATACAGAGCGCGTGGTCGGTACGACCTCGTGGGGCGTCTTCAGGCACTGATCATGACAAACACAACAACAGCCCAGCGCCCGAACCTCGACCACCCCCTGCGGCCCATCCGACGCCTGCTTGTGGCCAACCGCGGAGAGATCGCGCGGCGTATCTTCCGCACCTGCCAAGCGCTCGGCGTCGAGACCGTCGCCGTGTTCTCCGACGCCGACGCAAACATGCCGTTTGTGCGTGAAGCCGACGTCGCCGTGCGCATCGGCGGAACGTCCGCGGCCGAGTCGTACTTACGAATCGACGCACTCCTGGCGGCAGCCAAACAAACAAACGCGGACGCCATTCACCCGGGTTACGGGTTCCTGGCCGAGAACGCCGCGTTCCAAGAAGCGTGCGTCGCTGCGGGCCTCGTGTTTGTGGGGCCCAGCGCCGATAGCATGCGCGCGATGGGCCTCAAACGAGAGTCCAAAGCCACCGTCGCCGCCGCCGGTGTACCCGTCGTCCCCGGCTTCGCGGGTGCCCTGCCCGACGCCGAGACAGCAGCCACAGAAGCAAACAAAATCGGCTACCCCGTGCTGGTCAAAGCCAGCGCCGGCGGTGGCGGAAAGGGCATGCGCGTGGTGCGCGAGGCCGCCGAGCTCTGGGAAGCCATCGAAGGCGCCCGGCGCGAGAGCCTGGCCGCGTTCGGTGACGACACGCTCATCCTAGAGAAGTACGTCGACACGCCAAGACACGTGGAGATTCAGGTACTTGGAGACGCACACGGAAATGTAGTCCACCTGTTCGAGCGCGAGTGCTCCATCCAGCGTCGGCACCAGAAGATCATCGAAGAGAGCCCCTCGCCGGCCCTCAATGCCACCACCCGCGAGGCCATGGGCGCCGCAGCGGTCGCGGCCGCTAAAGCCATCCGATACGAGAACGCGGGCACCGTCGAGTTCATCCTCGCGCCGAGCGGCGAATTCTACTTTTTGGAGATGAACACACGCCTGCAGGTCGAGCACCCGGTGACCGAGGCGGTGACTGGGCTGGACTTGGTGGCGCTGCAGCTTCACGTCGCCGAGGGTGGCGCGCTGCCGTTCGAGCAATCACAATTGCAGCACACGGGCGCAGCGCTGGAGTGCCGTCTGTATGCCGAGGATCCCGACGCGGGCTTCTTGCCGGTCACGGGCACGGTCGCCGCGTGGGTCGGCCGCGAGCAGGACGGGGTTCGGGTCGACGCAGGCGTGGAGGCCGGTGACACCATCTCGGTGCACTACGACCCCATGATTGCGAAGATCATCACCCAAGGCGCCACGCGTGAGATCGCGCGACGGCGAATGGTGCAAGCGCTCAAGCGCATGTCGTTGGCCGGCGTGACAACCAACCGCGACTACTTGGTGCGCGTGCTCGAGCACCCAGACTACATCGTGGGGGCCATCGACACGCACTTCATCGAGCGGCACGCGACGGCGCTCTCCCGACACACGGACGCCGCGGCGGTCGGCCGAGCGGCCATCGCAGCGACACTGGCGGACGTCGTCACACGCAGCGCGCAACGGACGCGCCTGCCTGCGGTCGCCATCGGGTTCCGCAACGTGGTGAACGCGCCCGAGACGGTGACGTATCAAGCCGGCGAGGTGCAATTCACCGTGTCGTATCGCTGCCGCGGCGCGGCATACAACGTAAGCGTAACGTCGGACGACGATGTGCTCTGGAGCGGAGACGCGGCGGTCGTTTGCACCGCCGACGGCCGGCTGACATTGGAGCTCGATGGGGTACGCCGCGACTACGCCGTTGTGGCTCACACGGGAGCCGGAGCGGCCGGAGCGGCCATGCGGACCATCTCAGGGCTGGACGGTGAGTTCGTGCTCCGCGTGCAGCCGCGTTTCCCGTCCGCCGACGTGGAAGAGGTCGCCGGCGCTTGTCTGGCCCCCATGCCCGGCAAGGTGATCGCGGTGTCGGTCGCCGAGGGTGACGAGGTCGAGGTGGGCACACCGCTGGTGGTGCTCGAGGCGATGAAGATGGAGCACACGTTGCGCGCGACGGCGGCCGGCGTGGTCGCGCAGGTTCGGGTGGCGGTGGGCGAGCAGGTGGACGCCGACATGTTGCTGGTGGTGGTCGAGTAGCGCGGTCGAAACGGACTGTTTCCGTCGGTGCGCTTGGGCGGCCATCCGTGGCGGCTACGTTGTTGGCACACCAAACAACGGAGTTCACATGACCACGCACGACACAAACACCGGCAACAACACAGGCACCACCCCCGTGACCAACACAGGCACCACGAGCTCAGCTGCGATCGTCGCGCAAGCCCCGCTGACGCGCTCACCGTGGCCGACCCTCGACCCGTTTCTTTTCTGCGCGCACCACGTGGACAACTACCCGGCCGGTGATGAAAACATGGGGCCGCAGGCCGCGCTCACCGGTCGGCGCATCGGCATGGATTTCGACAACCGCGACGGCTGGAATATGTACCACGGCGATGTAGTACCCGGCTTCCCGCAGCACCCGCACCGGGGCTTCGAGACGATCTCGATCGCGCGGCAGGGGCTGATCGACCACCACGATTCTATGGGCGCAGCGGCGCGGTTCGGTAACGGCGACGTGCAATGGATGACCGCTGGCGACGGCGTGGTGCACTCCGAGATGTTCCCGCTGGTGAACACGGACGCCCCCAACCCGATGGAGCTGTTCCAGATTTGGCTCAACCTCCCGAGTGTCTCGAAGCGGTCGCCGGCGTATTTCACCATGTTCTGGGACGCGGACGTGCCGCGCCGGTCGGTGGGCGAAACCGGCGCGCCCAAGACGGAGGTGACAGTGGTCGCGGGGCGCTACGACGACCTCACGCCGCTGAGCTCTCCGCCGGACTCCTGGGCCTCGAACTCCGACGCCGACGTGCGTGTGTGGACGCTCAAGATGGAGCCCGGCGCGACGTGGACGCTGCCGGCGGGCGCCGCTGATGCCTCGCGCGTGCTGTATTGGTTCGCGGGCGCGCGCCTCTCCGTGGACGGTGTCGACATCGACGCACACTCGGCGGTGCAACTGGATCCGAGCGCCGAGGTGGTGCTCAAGAACGGCGACACGGAGTCGGAGCTGTTGTTGCTGCATGGCCGTCCGATCGGAGAACCGGTGGTGCAGCAAGGCCCGTTTGTGATGAACACGGCCGACGAGATTCAGCAGACCGTCCGAGAGTATCAGCGCACGCAGTTCGGCGGTTGGCCGTTCAAGAGCAACGCGCCGGTGCACCCGCGAACGCAGCCGCGATTCGCGCGACACGCGGACGGCCGAGAAGAGGTCCCGGGCGCAGCGGCCCAACAACCCGCTTGATTCGCGGGGCGAGTGCCGCGATCTTCGTGCGCATCCACCCGCACCCTGATCGCCATGCGCCCGCCGTCCCTGCTTCGCTCCCTGTCGTTCGCCCTCGTTGTCGCCGCTGCAGCTCCGGCGGCGGCAGCCCCTGACTCTTTGGTCGCGTTAGAGACCGAGGCCGGCGTGGTCCTCACGGGATTGGGCGCCGACCTGGATGGTTCGATGTCGGTGGCCGGCTTCGCAATCGACTCGAGCACCATGTTCACGCCGTTGCGCGGGCGGGCCTTCTTCGGCGGGCTCGCGGGCCTGTCGAACGTGTCCGGCACGTTGGCGACAGAGCCGTCGTCGGCACAAACCGGTGGCGCGACCGACTTTGGCGCGAACGTGTGGATCGCGCAGGGTGACCAAGTGTTGCAACGCACGGCGGCCGGCTGGAGCAGCGCCCCCGCCCCCGCCCGATTGGACGCCCTGCACGCGTTTGACGGCGACCGCCTCGTCGGCGTGGGACAAGGCGGCACCGCCGGACTGTCCTCGGACGGCGGCGCGTCGTGGACGGCGATACCGACCGGGACCGACGCCGACCTGACCGGCATGTTCTGGCGCGACGATCAGACGGGTTGGGCGTGGGGCGGCACGATCGAAACCACCGGCGGCGGGTTCGGCGACGAGGACGAGCAGCGGGCGGTTGACGTCGGCGTGTTGCTGCGCAGCGACGACGCGGGCGGCACCTGGTCGCTGGTGACCGAGCGCCCCGGCACGCTCATCGGGCCCGCGTTCTTCTTGGCGGACGGCCAGCGCGGATGGATGGCCACGGCGCGAATCGCCGCCGAAGGTTCGGGCGCCGACGCGGCGCTGTGGACCACCCAAGACGGCGGTCGTTCGTGGTCCGCGGTGGAGCTCCCGCCGGTCGTGGGCCAGCTCGAATCTCCGTTCTCGACGGACGACGTCGGCCTGTCGTTCGTACGGTCGATGTGGTGGGACAACGCGAACCAGGGCCGCATGTTCGCGGTGGCGCATTTGTTCGACGCACAGTCCAGCGGCAGCGGCGGGAGTGGGGGCAGCACGACGAGCGACGCCGCGGGTTGGAAGATTGTGGAGTTGGTCACCAACGATGGCGGAAAGAGCTGGGACTACAACGACTTAGGAACCACCGTGGTCGAGTTCTCGTTCGAAGGCACCACGGCTGAGCACGACGGCGCCGTGTCCTCCGGGACCGCGCTTTCGTGGAGCCGCCACGCGCTGCTCGGCGACAACGGACGGGTGTGGCGGACGGCGGATTGGGGCAACGACCCGGACCACGCGACGGACGGCGGCGGGGGCAACAGCGACGGCGGCGAAGGCGGCGACGGCGGCGACGGCGGGTCGGACGGACGCGGCAACAACGGGCGAGATGTCGCCGACGGTAGCGCCGCGGACAGCGGATGTAGCGCGAGCCCGCTGGGAGGTTGGACCGCGCTGTCGTGGCTGCTCGCGCTCGGCCTTCGCCGGCGTCGTTAGCCAACTCGGAAGCAACAACGCCGCGCAACCGACGAGAACGAGGGCCTCTGCCCTGAATTCCTCGGCTGCGCATGACGCCTCCTCGCCAGATCACGCCCGATACACCGTTCGACATCAGCATGCGGACGCTCGCCCGCACGTTTCGGCTGCTCCCCACGCGGGAGATCAACAACCTGTTCCTGTACCTGCTGGGAGTTTCGGCGGCGCGCTACGGCGTCCGGCTACACGGCCTCGCGGTGATGGCGACGCACTACCACCTGCAGGGCAACGACCGTGACGGCAAGCTGCCCAAGTTCACGCGGTACCTCCACTCGTTGTTCGCGCGGGCGGTGAATTGCCACCAGGGGTTGGATGACAAAGTGTGGTCGGGAGACGGCTACAATTTGGTGCGGCCACAATCAGCCAACGACATGCTGGCGCGGATTGTCTACGGCGCGGCCAACCCAGCGGCGGCGGGCATTGTGAATCACGCGGAGGACTATCCCGGCGTGGTCATCCGTCCTCAGGACATCGGCCGTACGATCACGGCGACCCGCCCGGACTTCTTCTTCCGCACGTCGATGCCGGCGACGGTCGAGCTTCGATTCGAGATCCCGGATGCGTTCGCCCATATGGAGCGGGACGCCTACGTCGCGATGCTCGAGCGGGCGTTGAGCGAGCGTGAGTGGCAGCACCGAAACGAACGCAAGGCCGCGGGGCAGTCCGTGATGGGCGCCAAGCGTTGCCGCGCGATCGCGTTGGGCCGGCGGTCACGCTCATACGAGCAGTGGTTTCAGCTCCGCCCGACCATCGCCGCCAAGATGAAGTCGGACCGAATCGCCGCGATCCGCGCGCTTCTGGCGTTCCGCGACCACTATCGCGCGGCGCTCACGGAGTGGCGTTCAGGCAACCACGCGGTCGTCTTCCCGGTGGGCACCTGGTGGATGCACCACTTCGCAGGCGCGGCGGTCGGCTAGCCCCCGCACCCAAGCCAGAAAACGCGGGGGAATCGGCGTTGCTGCGTAAGCGGTAGCGCATTGGTGCGTCCGCGACCCTGGCTCTTGTGCTTTGCTCCGCCCGCCACGCCTTCCACCCCCACAACAAAGCGCCGAACCACCTCGTTTTCGCGCCGAACTTCCCGCCCTCGGCGCCCGCCCCAGCCCCCTCCCCCCGGGCGAGCCCTCCTTACCGCCGGGCGCGAGCCACTACCTCCGGGAGGGCGGGAAAGAGCAGGCGAGCGGCGGCCGAACTCGACGTGTGGCGTGGGACACGCTACCAACCCAATACCCTCGCACATGCGGTCCATATGTCTCTCAACGGCAAAACGCTCTTCATCTCTGGCGCCAGTCGCGGCATCGGCAAAGCCATCGCGCTACGCGCTGCGCGAGACGGCGCGAACATCGTCATCGCTGCCAAAACCGCCGAGCCGCACCCCAAGCTGCCCGGCACCATCTACACCGCAGCAGACGAAATCGAAGCCGCCGGAGGCAAAGCCCTCCCATGCGTCGTCGACATCCGAGACGAGGACATGGTCGAGGCCGCCGTCGCCAAGGCCGTCGACGTCTTCGGAGGCATCGACATCCTCGTCAACAACGCCAGCGCGATCATGCTGACCGATACGCTCAGCACACCGATGAAGCGCTACGACCTCATGCACTCCGTCAACACGCGCGGCACCTTCATGTGCTCCCAAAAGTGCCTCCCGCACCTGCTCCGCTCGACCGGCACACCCCACATCCTCAACCTCTCGCCGCCGCTCAACCTCAACCCCATGTGGTTCGGCAGGCACGTCGCCTACACCATGGCCAAGTACGGCATGAGCATGTGCGTACTCGGCATGGCCGAGGAGTTCGCCGGAAAAGTCGCCGTCAACGCGCTCTGGCCCCGCACCCCCATCGCCACCGCCGCAGTCAAAAACCTGCTCGGCGGCGACAGCCTCATGAGCATGAGTCGAACCCCCGAGATCATGGCCGACGCCGCCTACGCCATCCTCAACCAAAGCGTCGAACACACCGGCAACTTCTATATCGACGAAACCGTGCTCCTCGAAGCCGGCGCCACCGAGGACGAGATCGACGCCTACGCCTTCGTGCCCGGCTCCAAAGACCTCCCCATGGACTTCTTCTTGGACGCGGAGGAATAGGCGTGAATTTCAAGGAATATCAAGAACTTGCCGGACGAACGTCCCGCGGAGACCACTCCGACCTTGAGCGGCTTACCAACGGCGCGCTCGGCGTCGGAGGCGAGGCTGGAGAGGTCGTCGAGCTCGTCAAAAAGCACCGCTACCACGGGCATGCGCTCGACAAAGACGACATGACCAAGGAGCTCGGCGACGTGCTCTGGTACATCGCCGAAATCTGCACCGCCGTCGGAATCTCCATGGACGACGTCGCGCAACGAAACGTCGACAAGCTGCGCGCGCGATACCCCGAAGGGTTCAGCGAAGCCCGCAGCCGCGTCAGAGAGGGAGAATGAGTCCTCGAAAATCCGCTGCGCCAGACCAGACCGAGCGCATCGTTGCCGCGCTTACCGACGACGCGTCCCCCCTCCGGGACCGCGCGCTCTCCGCCCTGCTCGACTACGTGCTCGACGCGCCCCTCTCCACCTGGATCGCGCCCGAC
Source organism: uncultured Myxococcales bacterium (assembly GCA_965367675.1). Lineage (GTDB taxonomy): Bacteria > Myxococcota_A > Bradymonadia > REDH01 > REDH01 > CBDUJZ01. Next base: position 11,421 of record CBDUJZ010000050.1, read on the forward strand.
GAGATCGTGAACCTGCTCACCGCTGCCGCTACGGGCCCCAACGCCGCGCTGTCCGTCGAGCGACACCTAAAGCCCGGCTGGGAGCGCCACTTAGCGCGCTGCGAAGAGACCCAAGACACCCTCGGCGCCGCACTGCCCGACGAAACCCGGAAGCGCATCGGCCGGCTTATCGTCGAGGCTCGCCCACCCAGGGCCGCGTGGGCCGACGACATCGTCGACCCCAAGCTGCTACGCGATCTCTTCGCGCCCGTCGCCCAGGAGTTCCTCCTCGGGTTCGCCAAGGGCCTCCCGCTCCCCGGCATCGGCGCCTCCGACGCGCCCGGCGAGAGCCGCAGCGGATTCGGCCTCCGCAGCCGGCTCAAGCAGAGCGTCGAGAAGCGCGCCGAGCGGTTCGTCGAGGCCGGCAAGTCCATGCTCGGTGGCATGGAGCGGCAGATTCAACTGCTCGCGAAGGACTTCTCCGAGAGCGCCGGACGCGACGTGCGAAAAGCCATCGTCGAACGCCTCCGCAGCGACGAGGGCCGCGAGCTCGCATCGGCGATCGTGCTTCAGGCGCTCAACCATGTGCTCGACACCCCGCTCGCCGAGCTGAACCGCGACACCGAAGCCCTCCCATGGGATGAGATCTGGGCGCTGGTGCCGGCCATCGTGGAGCACAACCGCGAGCGGACACCCATCGTCGAGGCCGTCCGCGCCGAGCTCCTCGCGCTGCTGGAAGCCGACGGCGAACGCAGCGCACGTGCGTTGCTCGAAGAGGCCGGCACGCTCGACGTGACCGTGACCGCCGCGCTCGCACACTTCGACGCCCCCGTCCGGGACTTCTTCGCCAGCGACGGCTTCCGCGGCTGGCTGGACGAGGCTCTGGCCATCTAACGACGACGCGTCCGCGCCGGTGGATCACCGTGTGAACGGTTCGCGTTCTCTGCCAAAGCTGGTAAAGAGGCGTTCGCTTTCTACAGCCCCGCGAAGACCATGGCCGAAGTTACCCGCCGCCGATTCCTGATTCTGTCCGCGCAAGCCGTCGCCGTCGCGCCCATGGTGGCGTGTGGCGATGACGACCCGCAGGCGTCGGCCACCGATACCGGCGCAGACGTCGGGCTGGACACCGCCGCCGACGCTGAGGCCGACGCCGCCGACTCCGGCGCGGATGCCGCAGACGCCGCCACGGATACCACCAGCGAAGATGCCGGCGCCGACGTGACCGACACCGAAGTGGACGCGGAGCCTGTCGCGAGCACGCGCGAGCTGCTCGAGGTGTCCAAGGGGCCCTTCGCCATGATCACCGGCCTCACGTCGGTTCGCGTCCGCATGGAAGCCCGCGTGGACGCGTCGCTGACCGCCACGCTCGTCACCCCCGGCGGCGAACGACTGTCCGGCGCGACGCAGCGCAGCACCGAAGAGATCGAGCTCGCGTGGCCCATCGCCGCGCTCACCTCCGATCACCCGGACGACCCGGGCGAGCACACGCTGTACGACATCCTGTTCACCGACCTCGAGCCCGGCGAGCGCTACACCTACGAGCTCGCCGTCGACGACGCGGCACCGGCCGTCGGCAGCTTCCGCGCACCCGCCGCATCCGGCGAGTCGTTCCGCGCCGTATGGGTCGCCGACACCATGTGGCCCAAGTCCGAGGACACCGGCCGCATGTGCGGCGAGGCCCAAGCCGACCTGTTCCTGCACGGCGGCGACATCCAGTATTTCTCCAACCCGTTGGACACCTGGAACGGCTACTTCGCGTACTTCGCGGAGGCCCTCGCCCACAGCGCCGCGCACCACGCCATCGGCAACCACGAGTACGAGAGCTTCAACGAGTACGACTCCCACTACGTGCGCCTGTTCGCCGGACAAGGGGAGCCCACCGGCACCGTCGAGTACTTCGCGTTCTGGTTCGGCGGCTGGCGCTTCATCTTCATGAACACCGAAGTCGAGTGGGGCACCCCCGGCACCGCGCAATCCGACTGGATGGAAGCCGAGCTCGCCGCCGCATCGGCCACCGAAGGGCACCTGGGAACCATCGTCGCGTTCCACCGCCCGGTGTTCACGTTCGGCAAGTCCTCGCCCAAGCTGGCGGAGCGAAACTACATGCACCCGTTCTTCAAGGAGCACGGCGTGCGCTTGGTGCTGACCGGGCACAACCACGGCTACGAGCGCTTTGTGTACGACGGCATCCAGTACGTCGTCGACGGCGGCGGCGGAGCGGCCCTCACGGACATCGACGACGGCAAAGATGCCATCGCTGAAGCCCGACCGGAGGAGATCGAGATGCGCGTCGTCGCGTCCCGCACCTACGGCGTTCTGCAACTCGAGTTCGGCACCGACGGCTCACTCGAGGCCACGCGAACGTCCATTGACGACGAAGTCATCGACACGTTCTCGGCCTAGGCCCCGACCGAGGCGCTAGGGCGCGGCGGCAGCGGCGTATGCGCGACTGCTGCCGCTAGCTTCCCAGTGCCAACAGCTGTGCAATCTGTGCGCCGAGCTCCTCGATGCGCACAGGCTTGGAGATGTGCATATCGCACCCCCCATCGAGGCACTCTTGCACCTCATGCACGAGCGCCTTGGCCGTCAGCGCGGCCACCGGGATGTTCGCGATTCCGGGCGTGGTGCGCACGCGACGAACGACCTCTAGCCCGTCCATATCCGGCATCTGCATATCGACGATGAGCGCCGAGAAGCTGCGGGCGTGCAGCTGCTCCAACGCGACGATACCGCCGTCCACGATGACATGCGGCACGTCCAGATGCTCGAGCAACGCCGCGAGTAGTCCGCGAATCGTCTGGTCATCGTCTACCACCAGGATCGGTCCCTCCCGACGCTCCCGGTACGGCCTGCCCTCGTGGAGCGCCTCGAGGCCGACCATGTTGTTGGCTCCAACCGGCTGAAACGGCACGTGCAGCACAAACCGTGCGCCGCCGAGCTTGCTGTCGCTGAGCAGGATCTGGCCGCCCATCAAGCCAGCCAAGCGTTGGGTGATGGCCAACCCGAGCCCGACCCCCCCGTGCGGCCGCGTGTCGGAGTTGTCGACTTGCCGGTACGGGCGAAAAATCGAGTCCTTCTCCGTGTCTGGAATGCCGGGACCGCTGTCCTCCACGATCGTGACGAGGGTGCCCTGCACATAGGTCAACTGGACCGCAACGTTACCGCCGGTCGGCGTGAACTTCACAGCGTTGCCGCACAGGTTGAGCAGGCACTGGCGGTACCGGTTTCCGTCACCAACCAGATTCTCCGGCACCGAATCGTCGACCGTGATGTCGAACGCGATCTCATTGGCGACGCGGCTCGGCTGCAGGATATTGGCCGTGTCCTCCACCACTTGGCGCGGATTGAACTCATCACGCCGAAGCTCGATCGACTCCGACTCAATCTTGGACAAGTCGAGCACATCGTTCAGCAGCGACGTCACCTGGGCCGCGGCGCTCGTGATGCGTTGCGTACGCTCGGCCACTTTCCCCGACAGCCCGCCTTCGGCCATCAACAGGTCGGCGTAGGCAACGATAGACGCGAGCGGCGTGCGGATCTCGTGCGACAGCGACGCCACGAACTCCGTCTTGGCGCGGTCGTGACGCTCCGCTTCTAACCGCGCACGTTCTACCCCTTCCTGCGCCTTATGCTGCTCGGTGATGTCGACCAGCGACACGAGACAATGCCCCGCGCCGCCTTCAGGGTCCGGCACCCACGCGCTCTGCATGAGCATGTGGACATCGCCGTCGATCGAGCGAACATACATCTGCTGTGAAAACACGCTGCCAGCGCGGTCGAACACGCGCCCCAGATGTGCCAAGCATGGCCCGCGATCGTCGGGGTGCAGGAACGCGATCAACGGCTGCTGCACCACGCGCGCACGCGGGCGATTGAGCACCGTCGAGGCCGCGAGATTGATGTCAGAAATGCTCCCGCGCCGGTCGGTGATCACCTGCGCCAAGGGCGCGGCATCAAACATGGCGAAGTAGCGTTCAAACTGGGCCTGCAGCGCGTTGTTCGCCAGCCGAAGCTCCTCATTCTGCAGCTCCAACTCCACCTGATAAACCTGAAGTTCATGCCGGAGCTTGGAGGAGTCGAGCGTGACCGAAGGCGGGCCTTCTTCACGAATCTTGGACTCGGCGCGGTAGCGGAGCTCAGTCACTTCGGGCTCTGCATCGTCGTGACTCGTCATATCAGTCCAACTCCCGACGACGGCCTGTCGGACGTTCGACCACACTGAACCAATACTCGTGCACCTGCCGAATCACCGACGACAGCTGTTTGGAGAGGTTCGGCTTGGTCACGTAGCAGTTCGCGTGGAGGCGATACGCCTGGCGAATATGCTCCGGGCTTGAATCGGAAGAGACAATCACCACCGGCAACGTCGCCAACGCGTCGTCCCCGCGGATGGCCTCCAACACCTGGAACCCCGTCATATCCGGCAAGCCGAGGTCCAGGAACACGAGGTCGACCTTCTCGTCCCCCTGTAGCGCGGCGAGCGCCTCCGCACCGGTGCGGGCCACGATCACGTCCGACACCAACTCCGACGACTCCAGTTCGGCTACGATCAGCGCCAGATGGTCCTCGTCGTCGTCCACCGCCAACACGCGGCGGGGCGTCAGATCCGCACCGATTCGAGCGGTCACCGCACGCAACCGCACGAGCTCGTCCTCCTTCTGTCGGCGCTCGCTCACGTCCACAAACGTGACGACGACGCCGCTCACCGGTTGGCCCTCGGCGAAGTACGGCGCGATCTTCACCAAGTACCACGTGTTGCCCTTCGACACCTCGCGCGCGCACGGCGACAGCGTCTCCAAAGCGTTGCGCGCATCGTCGAAGAAGTCCGGATAGTCGAGACCAAAAGAGAAGTGGTTCAGCGGCCGGTAGAGGTCCTTCGCCACCAGGTTGAAGTGCTCCGCCACGGCGGGCGAGAACTTGCGGATCCGTAGCTGATTGTCGAGGAACAGCGTGCCGGTGCCAGAGCTGAGGAACACGTTATCCATGTCCGCGTTCAGCTGCTGTAACTCATCGATTTTACTCTGGAACTCGGCATTCACGGTCACGAGTTCTTCGTTCACCGACTGCAGCTCTTCGTTGGTGCTTTGCAGCTCTTCGTTCGACGAGAGCAGCTCCTCGTTCATCGCTTGCAGCTCCTCGTTCGACGTCTCCAGCTCCTCGATCGTCGCTTGGTGCGACTCTCGGGTGTACTGCAACTCCTCCTGAAGGTCGTGCAGGTGCTGGCTCTGCGGCAGATCGATCGGCGCGAGCCCCACCGTCTCCGCACCGCCTGACGCGTGCGCTTGGATCACGACGGCGAACAAGCCGAGCGCGCCGGTCACGGTCGGAAGCGGGTCGACGGTGATGTCGACGAAGTGCGGGGCGCCATCGCCTGGATCACTGGCCTCGACGCGCTGATATCGCACGCTCTGGCCCATATCGCGCGCGCGGTGAATGCCGCCCGAGATCACCACGCCGAGCCCACCCTCAGCCATCGACTGCAGGTCCAAACTCATGGTCCCGACCGGCACGCGCACGTAGCGGTGCACCGGCCCGAAGGCCATGGCAACGCGGTGCGCGTCGTCCACCACCAAGGTGGCGGGAGCGTGCCGCGCCATAATCTGGCGAAACACTTCGCGCTCCGCGTGCACGGACCGCGTCGGCGCAAGTGACGGGCGCGACGACAGCACCGCGGGGGCGGGGTTCGGATGCCCCAGGCTGCGACCGATGGCACGCGGGCTGGGCATGCGTGAGCGCGCGATCGGGCGCCGCTTGTAGATGTTCCAGCGGTTGTTCAGCGTGGCAAAGTCGCTCGCCAGTTCACCGACCGTCTCGCTGGGCCCCAGGAAGAGCAGCCCCTCCAGGTGCAAGGCAAAGCTCATGCTCGCGAGCACCAGCTGCTGCGCCTCCACCTCGAGGTAGATCATCATGTTGCGCAAGCTGACCAGGTTCAAACGGTTGAACGGCGGGTCGGCGAGCACGTTGTGGTAGCTAAAAATGACCTGCTTCCGCAGCTCTTCCGTGATCGTGTAGGTGCCAGGAGACCGCCGGAAATAGCGCTCCAGAATCTCCTTCGGCACGTCGGACGCGATGCTCTCCGGGTACACACCCAGGCCCGCAACCCGAAGCGCGACGCGGTCGATATCCGTCGCGAACAGCTTGAGCCGCAGCCGGATGCCCAGCTCCTCCGAGAGCTGGTTGATGAGGATCGCCAACGAGTACGGCTCCTCGCCCGTGGAACACGCCACACTCCAGACGCGAAAGTCTTGGCCGGGCGGGTGCTGCTCGATCTCCACACGCAACCGCGCACGCAGCTCTTCGAACGCCTCGGGGTCGCGGAAGAACCGCGTCACGCCGATGAGCGCGTCCTTGAACAGCGCGGTCACCTCGGCCGGGTCCTGCCGCAGCACGTGGAGGTACGTCTCCAGGTCGGCGATCTGATTGAGCTGCATCCGGCGCTCGACCCGCCGCGACAGCGTGCTCACCCGGTACAGCGAGAAGTCCACATCGGTGTCCACGCGCAGCACTTCCAGCACCTTCTGCATGCTCGACAAGTGCGCGTCTTCTTTCTCCTGAAGCACCGGATACTCAGCGAAACTCAGCAGCTTGTCGCGCAGGCCATCCGGCGGGAGCGACACGTCGACGAGCCGAGTCTGCAGCGCGCTGCGCGGCATGCCATCGAACTTGGCAGAGGTGGGCTCCTGCACCATCACCAGGCCGCCGGCGCCCTTGATCGCACGCACGCCCAACGTGCCGTCACTGCCCGTGCCCGAGAGCACAATGCCCACGGCGCGCTCGCCATGCTCAGCGGCGAGCGAGCGAAAGAACAGGTCGATCGGCAGGTTCACAACCCGCGGCTCCACTTGCGCCTCGAGCCGCAACGTCCGCCCCTCGATGTGCATCAGCGTCTTGGGCGGGATCAGGTGCACCACGTTCTCGCGCAGCTCCATACCGTCCTCGACTCGGATCACTTCCAGCACGGTGCACCGCGCCATCAGCTCCGCCATCAAGCTGCGGTAGTTCGGAGACAAGTGCTGAACCACCACGAAGGCCATGCCCGGCGTGGGGGGCATGTCTCGAAAGAAGTCCTCAAGTGCTTGAAGCCCACCGGCGCTCGCCCCGATGCCTACAACCAGCCCAGATTTGCCGTCTACCAAACCAAACTCCAGCGCCCCCGACGACATGCGAAGCGCGTGTTCCGTCGGAGGATTCAATAACAATCCGTGGCCATATGGCCCGGCTGCAAATCCCTACCTGGACGGATACCCGATGACCAGCGCTGAAGCCCCAAAGCGTGCAGGAGTGCACACATTGGGGCCTCCACGCTTACTGGCGGCGGTCGGTCGCCAACGATCCGACGATCATGCAAACGTCCGAGGGGCTCCACCAGCCCGACGCGTTGTGGCGGTCCGTGCCGTTGACGCTCACGTCGTCGATCCAGGTGCCCGCCATCGCCTGACCGATGAACGTCAGGCACTGCTCCTGCACGTCGTTGACCGACCGGCCGGAGAACGAGAACGCGTTGTCCTCGATCGTACCCGACGCGAACAGCGTGGCGCCCGGCTCAGCGACGCCCGCGCTGATGATGGCCACGATCTCCGAGGCCGACCAGTAGCTCGGGCCGTTGTGGCTCGCCCGGCCATTGACCACGATGTCGTCCACCCAGCCGCTGTCGACCACGCGCGGGATGTAGATGCTCAGCAGCTCGCGCGCGTCGTGCGGGCCGGCGTGGATGGAGAACGGGACCATGTCCTCGATCGTGCCGCTCACCAAAATCGGCGTGCGGCGCGAGGACACAGCGTTCAGCGCCGCGATTCCGCACAGGGCGTCGCCCTCCCAGTAGCTCGGACCGTTGTGGAACGAGCGACCGCCGACCGTGATGTCGTCCACCCAGCCCAGCGACTCGCTCGTGGATGCGAACGCGCGGCACTCTTGGAACACGTCGTGCACCGTCTCGCCGGTGAACACCACGTCCATGTCCTCGAACCGCCCCTGGAAGCTGAACGTCAGCGGCACGGGCGGCGGCAGCACCACCGGCGCGGACAGGTCGGTGACCGTCAGGCGATAGGCCGCGTCGCCGCGGTATTCGAACGCGCCCACCCACACCCGGTAGGTGCCCGGCGCGAACGTGCCGCTGACCGTCGGGTGGAAGCCGTCGTAGTCGTCATTGCAGTGCCAGCCCTGCGGCCCATGAATGGCCAGCGTGGAGTCTTGCCCCGCCGTCGCCGACAGCTGCAGCTGGAACGTGTCCGTCAGCGTGATGATGTGGTCCGGGTCGCGGTCCGCGTATCCGACGCACGACTCACCGTCGACGCCTCGCAGCGGCGAGAACGAGGTCTGGCCGCCCGTCGTACCGGTCAGCACCGCCGTGCGATCGCCCGGCCGGAAGAGGATGTCACCATACTCCGAGACCGTCGATGACGCGTCCAAACCGCGCCCGCGACGGCCGCTCGGCGGCGGGGTCGTCGGGTTGCCGTGTCCGGAGCCGGGACCCGTGCCATGACCGTGGTCACCGCGGCCGCCGCGACCACCCGAGTTCGTTGGAGGCGCCTGCGCGATGTGCTCGACGCGCAGCTCGTAGTCGTAGAACCCGCGGCTGTAGCTCGACACCCACACCCGGTACTCACCGGCGGCCCACAGGTCGGAGACGAAGGGGTCTTGCCCGTTGGTGTCATCGTTGCAGCGCCATCCGCCCGGGCCGTGGATCAGCAGCGCGGTGTCGCGGCCAGAGCTGACCTCGAACGAGAGGAGCGAATCCTGGTCGACGGTCACGATGTGGTCGGGCAGCGAGGTTGCGAAGCCGACGCAAGCGCCGGTCGCGGTCGCGTCCAGGTAGCTCGCGTCGACGTTGCCGCCGGAGATGCCGCCCACAACGGCCGGCCACCGGCTGACGATGCCCGTGTCGATCGGCGCAAAGTTCGAGCCGAGCGCGTTGGTGTTGAGCCCCACGCACTGGCCCTTGTAGCAGGCCGTGGACTGCGCGGACGCAGGGGCGGCAAAGGAAAGCGCGGCCACCGTTGCGGCCAGAGAGAAATAGCGATGTACGTTCATGGACAACCTCCGTACTGCGCTCAGACCACCCCACCCCCAGGTCTATTCAAACCCGTGTAGGCGAAGGTCTACGCGCCGGGTTCCGTGTGGGCCTTCGGGTAAAACTGCCTACAGTATCGGCGGTATGGCCCAATAGGACCATCCCCCTGTGCGAGCGCCGGCTTGGCCACGTAGATTTTGTTCTGCCACATGTCGAAATCTTGCTGCACATCGTTGACCACGCCGGCGAGCGCTTGGCCGCGCAGCAGCGGGGTGAGCAGCGCTTTGGGCACCAGCCCGAGCCCCGGCACAATCTTGTTGGCGTTGTAGTCCTCGCGCAGCGACAGCGCCACGCGCAGGTCCACCCGCTCGCCGTCCCGCGGCGTGCACAAGATGAACAGCCGCATGTGCAGATCAAAGCCCTGCGTGTGGATCTCGACGAACGAATAGCCGAGCCCCCAGACGTGCACCCGAAACGCACTCACAACGTCCGGTAGCGCCTTGAGCCACGGGCTCTCGCGGGTCATCGTGTAGCGGCTCGTCAGGTACGGCCCGTCCACCTCGAGCGGGTCGAGAATATCGACGGCCGCGTAGCCGTGGACCACGGTCAGGTGGCCGGTATCGACCGAGTTTTCCGTCGTCTCCTGCGGGTGCGAGAGCACGTCCAACACCTTGCAATCCAGCGGGCTCCAGCCCTCGGTGTCGATCTCCGGCGGCTCCCAGCCCGGCGCCGCACCTTCGCCGCTGTGCCACACCAAAACCAACCCGTTGCGATCGAGCGTGTGCCAGGTGCGAACCACGGCCTTCGGCGGCGGCTTCGTGTCATATCCCGTCGCCACGCAGCGGCCGTCGCGGTCGAACCGAAACGCGTGGAACGGACACTCGACCGTGCCCTCCTTCACGCAACCGCCATGCCCCATGTGCGCGCCCAAGTGCGGGCAATACGCGTCCAGCACCGCCACGCCGCCCTCGGCATCGCGGAACACCACGATCTCCGAACCGGCGAAAGTCCGCGACAACAACGTGTCCTTCTTGAGCTCAGCGCTCAGACAGAGCGCGTACCACCCGTCCGGAAACGGAGGCAGCACGGCCGCGCGCGGCGCATGGGCCAGCGGCTGAACGAGCGAGGTAGCCGCAGGAGCGCCGGCCACAGCCGGAGAGGAAACGGGGGGAACTTCGTCGTGCACGCGCTGATATGGGTGGGTGTAAGACGCAGCTTCGGTAGCAGGTCGAATTCCCACGGTCGACACCCGATCTGCGATCCTTCCACCGCGGCGACAACGATCCCGAAAAGACGACGACGCGGTTGACGACGCAGAGGCCGAAGAACAATGTGCCGCCCATGACCATCGACCTGAATCAACCGTGGGCCAGCGCCCGCTTCGTCTCGTTCGACCTCGAGACCACGGGCACCGACACCGAGAACGACCGCATCATCGAGATCGGCGTCGCTGTGTTCGAAGGCGGGACGGTCGTCGACCGCTGGGCCCAACTGGTGGACCCCGAGGTGCCGCTGCCGGAGATCATCACCGAGGTGACCGGCATCAAGCCCGAAGAGCTGGTCGGACAGCCCAAGCTCGCGGACGTGGCCGACCAGGTCCTCAGCTACGTGGGCACGGACCTGCTGCTGGCCTACAACCACGGGTTCGACACCAACATGCTGCGCAGTAACCTCCAGCGCATCGGGCGCTCGGTCGACCTGCCGGTGTGCCTCGACCCGTTCCCGTTCTGCTGGGAGAACCTGCGCGAGAAGCAGCTCACCCGCAACGCGCAGCTCGCCACGGTCTGCGAGTACCTGCAGATCCCGCTCGACGCGGCCCACCGCGCGGACCACGACGCCGAGGCCGCCGGGCGCGTGATGCTCGAGCTCCCGAACCACATCGTGCTGCCGGAGACGGTCGCCGACCTGCTGCAAATGCAGGCCGTGCTCATGCGACAGGTGGAAGAGAAGCTAAACCGCTTCCGCCGTAACCGGGCCGGCGCGCGCGCCATGCTCAGCAACAGCGAAGTCGTCATCGAGCTCGGCGCCGCCTACCTGTACGGCGACGAGACGGACCCGATTCGAGCGCTCTTCGCGCGGGTCCCCGACGTGCGAGACCTCGCGTAGCTAAGGCGTGGTCTCGGCCGACGGCGCTGCTGCCGGCGGCGTGGGTTCCGAAGGCGCACCTACCGGCGCCGACGGTTCCGAAGGCGCGTCCGTGGGCGCGGTTGTGGGCGCATCTGCCGGCGGCGCGTCCGTGGGCGCATCTGCCGAAGGCGCGTCCGTGGGCGCAGGCCCGCCCTCGCCCGATGCACGCCCGGTGAGCCGATAGAGACCGAGCCGCAGTTCGTCGACCGGCTCGGGCACGTTCTGGCTGATTCGGAGGTTGTACGACCGGTTGATCACGCGGCGCTCAGAGACGAGTTCCCAGTCGGTGAACTGCACGATGTCCTCACAAACGGGGGCGATCGGCAGATGCTCTTCTTTGCCCACGAAGCACGAGACGCCGCGGAAGAAGTAGACACACTCGGAGGGGTGCCGGAGCAGCTCGACCACCTCGGAGCTCATCTCAGCGCCCATCGGCGCGGTCGCGGCCGTAACCACGTTAAAGCGAGGTCGGATCTCGCCACCGCGATACTCCGAGCCAACGCGCGAGAATCTCAGCTCGGGATACCCGTCGGTGTCGACGTACTCGATGACGGTGCACCCGGGTGGGATCTCGTCAACGAGCTCCCGCACGTAGGTGTACTCGGCCATCTCGCTGTAGGCGACGGTCCGGATGAACGGCAGGCAGATGAGCGGAGAGAGCGCGATCAGCCCGATCAGGGGCCGCCGAAGCTGCGGGCAGCGCTCGCTCAGTTCGTCGGCGCCCAGGCCCGCGAGCAGCACAGCCGGCACGATGATGTGCAAGTGGTAACGCGCCGTCATCTCGATGACTTCGGGCATGATGATCGAGTGGGTGCTGAGGAACATGCCCCACCATCCGACCAAGAAAATCACGGCTCGGCGGCGGTTCCCTTGCCACCCAGCCCACACGCCGAACACCGCGAGCGCGGTCACGAAAATCGGCGTCACGTCCGGTCGGATGAGCGTGTTGTGCTCAAACGAGAACAGGACCCTAAAGGTGTTTCCGATCACCAGCACCGGGTCGGCGCCACCGCGGACCTGCTCCTTGAACCCCTCGAGGAGGTACAGGACCGTGGACAGCGTGCCGGAGATGGCCAGAGACGTGGAGACCATGATCTTGCGCCGCATGGGCACGGTGCGCGGCACCAATACGAAGGTGGTGTACACCAGCAAGACCGCGAAAATGATGTTCAGCGGGCGCGCGGTGAACGCGATGTACGAGACCGGCACGAGGGCGAGCGCGGTCAGCCAGCGCCACGCCAAGACCTCCTCCTTGAGCGCGCTGTGCAGCAGCGCGAAGCTCAGTGAGCTGAGCACGATCGACGGGATGAACGCCACCTCGGACAAGCTGAAGCGGATGTGCATCGGCAGCAGCGCGATGATCAGCGCGGCGAACAGTCCGGCGCGGAAGCTCTGCAGCAGTTGGCTGCCGTGGCAGTACACCGCCAGCGGGGTCACCACGGCAAAGATGAAGCCGCACGCCATCTGGAAGTCCATGTACAGCCAGACCGCGCTCTCGCCGGCGATCTTGAGCATCAGCGGGTCGTTCCACATGCCGGTCGCGAACGCTTGGGTGCGCGAGTAGGGCCACGCGCCATGCACCGTCGGCTGCGAGAGCCAGAGGCGCACCACGGCGCCCAGCACGGTGATCCCGAGCAGCGTGAAGGTGACGCGCCACGTGGTCTTCTTGAGCTGCCGGACGAGCACGAGTCCCAGACAGAAGAGCACGCACAGGAACACGCCGACGCTGCGGTTGGACTGCACGGTCGCGATGGCATTGACGCCGAGCGCTCCCGTCGTCGGGGCCGCCCAGACGCCACCGTTGTCGTTCGCGGTGACGCGCTCGATCAGCAGCGCGGTCGCCGCTTGAACGACGGGGTCCTCACCGGTCGCGGTCATGGCGAAGCTCTCGGAGAGCGCTTCGTCTCCGAACCGGAAGCCGCGGGCCACCAGCGTGAGCGTGCCGACGGCGCCGCTGTCCGCTTCGACCGTCGCGACGATTTGCATGGGCTCGATGCTCACGCCGGCGAGCGTCCAGCCCGGCACGGGTTCGGAGAAGTACGGCTCGAAGAGCGCAGACACCACGTCCTCTCGGCCTGCCGGAATGACGCGGTCTTGCGCGTTCACCAGCGGGGCCAGCACGAGGGTGGCAAACAGCAGGAGCAAGGCGAGGAAACGAGGCATACAACTCACAAGTAGGTGCTTCACGGAGCGCATAGGTGTTTGCCATACTTCGGCCGACAGGTCGAAACCGAAGCGCGGAGGGGCCGCTGATTCCTGCGCGCGATCGGGTTGCGCCCATGGATCGACCGCTGTAGCTTTCACATCCCCTATTCATGCCCGAAACGGCTAGAATATATTGAACGCCCTTCGCTCGCAGCCCGATCCGGCCCGTATTTGGAAACGAATACACGCTCGGCGTTTGTGCTGCGTCGCCGGCGATGCAGCCGTCCCCTAACATCTCGCTCCCCGACTCGCTCGATGACGCAGCCCTGCACATCATGTCGCGCAGAAAGCCCAGAAGGGGCCCGTTTCTGCATGAAGTGCGGTGCCAAGTTGGACGTGGACCTCTGGCTCACCGACACGAACCGCACGCTCGTGAGCGGCGCCACGCCGGTCGAGCCCCACGGTGAGCGACGTCAGATCACCGTCGTCTTCGCCGACCTGGTCAACTCCATGGGCCTGTCGCTCGCGCTGGACGCCGAGGACTGGACCGACATCGTGCGCGAGTACCAAGCGCTCTGCCGTCGCGTGATCGCCGAGAACGAAGGCTACTTGGCCCAGCTGCTCGGCGACGGCGTGCTCGTCTACTTTGGCTACCCACGCGCCCACGACGACGACCCCGCGCGCGCCGTGCGCTGCGGCGAAGGCATCATCGAAGGGCTCGCCGCACTCCGCGAACGCGCCCGCAAAACCCACGGCGTCGAGGTCAATGTTCGCATCGGCGTCCACACCGGCCGTGTAGTCGTCAGCGAGCTCGGCGAAGACGAGCACGAGCGCCTCGCCATGGGCAAAGTGCCCAACCTCGCTGCCCGCATCCAAGGCGAAGCCGCGCCGAACACCCTCGCCATGAGCGCGCTGTCCAAGCGACTCGTCGAGCGCTGGTTCGACGTCGAAGACATCGGCGCCCGCGTGCTCAAGGGCGTCGACGAGCCCATGCGCCTGTACCGCCCCGTGACCGACCGCGGCGTGTCCGCTCATGTGGACGACGTCCGCTACCAGCGCTCCATCGAATTCGTGGGCCGCGAAGCGGAGCTCCAGCAACTGCGCGACCGCTGGACGGCGAGCCGCGACGGCATCCGCCTGACCACCGTTCGTGGCGAGGCCGGCATCGGAAAGTCGCGCATTATTCGCGAGTTGCGCGCACACGTCGACACCGAAGAGGGGCAAATCCTCGGGTGCTTCTGCTCGCCGTACCACCGCCGCAGCCCCCTGCGCGCCATCATGGAGATGGTCGAGCGCCACCTCGAGCTCGCCAACACGGCCGACGCAGAACGCGCCGCCAAACTGCACACGTGGGCCAAGTCAGGCCCGCACAACGCCGAGTCCGTGCCGGTCCTCAACGACCTGCTGCCGGCGCTCTGCCCGTCCATCCCCTACGCGCCGGACAACGCGCAGCCGAGCCACCGGCGGCAGCGCACGCTCAACGCGCTCGCCGACTGGCTGGTGCACTTGGCGCAGAACCAACCGCTGCTGCTCTGCATCGAAGACGTGCACTGGGCCGACCCCACCACGCTCGACCTCATCGACGTGCTGCTCGAGCGCGGCGCCGACGCCCCCATCTGCGTGGTCACGACCACCCGCCCGGTGTTCACGCCGCCGTGGGCCGACGCCGAGCCGCTCGACCTGCAGCCGATGGACCGCGCGAACTCCGAGCGCATGCTCACGCAGATCGCCGGCAAGCCGCTGTCCGGCACCCTGCTCACGTCCGTGCTGCAGCGCGCCGGCGGCGTGCCGCTGTTCATCGAAGAGCTCATGGCGTGGCTGCTCGACTCCGACTACCTGGTCGACACCGGCGCGACCCTGCAGCTCGCCGAGAAGGCCAAGCTCGGCTTCCAAATCCCCGAGACGCTCGAAGCCGTGCTCATGACGCACCTCGACCGGCTCGGCTCGGCCAAGATGTTCGCGCAGGTCGGCGCGGTGCTCGGGCGCGAGTGTCAGCTGGACCTGCTCGCCGCAGTCGCCAGCGCGACCGCCGAAGCCACACAGCTCGCGCTGGACGTGCTCGTCGAGAGCGGCACCGTGCTCGAGAAACAGCGCGGCGGCGAGACGCTCTACGTGTTCAAGCACGCGCTCCTGCAGGACGCCGCGTACAACTCCCTCCTCAAGAGCACGCGGCAGCAATACCACGAGCGCACGGTCGATATGCTCAAGGCCGACTTCCCGCTCGTCGGCGCGAACCAGCCCGAAGTCCTGGCGCTCCACCTCGAAGAGGCCGGCGAGCACGCCGAAGCGTTTGAGTTCTGGAAGCGCGCCGCCATCCTCGCCAACGAGCGCGCGGCGGCGACCGAGGCCGTGGCCTTCTCGCAAAACGCGCTGAGCAACATCCACACGCTCGCCGATCCCGACGCCCAAAAGCGCGAAGAGCTCGCGCTGCAACAGCTGCTCGGCCCCGCCCTCATGGCCACGCTCGGCTGGGCCTCGAACGAGGTCGCCGCCGCCAGCGACCGCTCGCGCGTGTTGGCCATGGAGCTCGAAGACTACGAGGCCCTGTACGGCGCCCTGTGGGGCCTGTGGACCTACAACTTCCTGCGCGGGCTCACCCACCAAGCGCTTGAGATCGCGGAGCAAGCGGTGGGCATGGCCAAGGTGTCCGGCGAGCCGCTGCTGCAGGTCACCTCGGAGCACGCCTACGGCTTCACCCTGTACTACATGGGCGAGTTTGAGCGCGCCGTTGCGCACGCCGACCGGGGCCTCGAACCGTTCCAAATGGAGCTCGAGCGCGTCATCGCGAGCATGTTCCTGTTCTCGTCGTCGGGCGCCCTGTACGGCTACCGGACGGTGAGCCAGTGGATGATGGGCCAGTTCGAGTCGGCCGAGGCGTCGGAGCAGGCGTGGTTCGAGATGGTGAACGAGCTCGACCACCTGCCGAGCACCGCCTTCGCGTGGTCGTTCGTCCTGTACCTGCACCACGCACGCCGCGACGTGGACGCCGTGCTCGCCACCGCGCGCAAGCTGCTGGTGGTGTCGCAATCGGAGCAGTTCCTGCTGTGGATCGCGGTAGCGCGAATCTTCTGCGCGTGGGCAGAGTGCGTTTCGGGCGCCATCGACCCGCAGACGGCGTCGCGACTTCTGGACGAGGCGATCGCCGCGTTCCGAGCGACCGAGACGCGCATCATCTCGATCGAAGTCGCCGGCATGACGTACGAAGTGCGGATGATGGCCGGTGACGAAGACGGGGCGCTGCAGGCCCTAAACGAGGGCATCGCGGACGCAGCAACCCGCGGCGAGGAGGTGTTCCTCCCGGAGCTCCATCGTCTGCGTGGCGAGCTGGCGATCAAGCGCGCGGAGCCCGACGCCGAGTCCCACTTTGAGCAAGCGTGGAGCGTTGCCAGCAAGCAAGGCGCCCACGCCCTGCGTCTGCGCACCGCCAACGACGCGTTTGCGCAGTTCAAGAGTGCACACTGGCGCGACCGGGTGCGAGACGCGCTGGCCGAAACGCAGCCGCTGGCAACCGAACCTGATGTGCAAACCGCGACCGCGCTGTTAGCCTAACCCCTAGCGACCACACACACCCGGAGAGGGGACATGAGCGACCAAGTTAGCTGGACCGTAGATCAATGGGCGATGGTTCGCTCAGTAGTGCAGGAAGAGGCCGCTCGGGCGCGCGTCGCCGGCAGCTTCCTCCCTCATTTCGGGCCGTTGGAGCCCGGCGCGAGGTTCGTCGCCAAGCAAGAGCTTCAGGTGGACGCCAACCCCACGCCGCCGCCCGCCCAACAGCTGGCCGTCGACGCCACGCCCGGCGTGTACAACCTCGCCACCATCGCGGTGAACGTGACGGTCAAGAGCTCGCAGATGGCCGAGCCCAACCTCGAGTCGGCGCTGCAAATGTTCCGTCGCGCGGGCAACGTGCTGGCCAGACTGGAAGACTCGATCATCTTCAACGGTCAAAGCGCAGCAGGCGCTGGCCCGGTCGCCCCGGCGCCCGCGGTGCTGCCCGAAATCTTCACCATCAGCGGCGGCGGCGCGTACCCGAGCCTGCTCCAGCCCAGCGCGAACCCCACCACCGTCACCATCTCCGGGTCCGGTAACGCGCTCGGACAAGGGCTCGTCGCGGCCACCGCAGAGGCCGTCGCGACGCTCGAAGGCAACGGACAACTCGGGCCGTTCGCCTGTGTGCTCGACCAAGCGCTCTTCGTGGCCGCAAACACGCCGAACGCGTCGTCCATGGTCCTGCCGAGCGACCGCATGACGCCCTTCCTCGGCAGCGCCCCCCTGCGCTCGAGCACGCTGCCCAAGAAGTCCGGCGTCGTCGTCGCGCTCGCCGGTGGCCCCATCGACATCGCCGTCGCCAGCGATATCGACGTGCGCTTCCTGCAGGTCACGGCCGACAACACCTACGTGTTCCGCGTCTCCGAGAAGTTCGTTCTCCGCGTGAAGGACTCGGACGCCGTCGTCGTGCTCACCACCTGATCTCAGGCGCGACAACCGTGATCCCGACTCCCCACACACTCACGTTGTTTCGTGAGGGCGGACGTGTGTTTGCGGCGCTTCAACCCGCCGCACCCAACGCCATCGTTACGCTGTTTCGACGCGACCCCAGCGGGCGGCTCGTCGCGCTGCCCGCCATGGTGCAAGCCATCGGCGGTGACGTGGGAGCGGGAGACGCACGATCGCTGTGGTCGACCGCCGTGGGGCCCGAAGTCGCCAACACCGCGCTCGAGGCCGTCGCCACCGTTGGCGGACAGCGCGTGTCCACCAACGGTCTGCAGCCAGCGCTCGCGCCGAGCCTATCCAACGCCCTCGCGCCACGGCTGACGAACGCCAGCACGCCAGCGAACCACGCAGCGCCAGCGGTCACCCCAACGCTGCCGCACACGTTCCTCGCCCGCGTGACCGTGCAGCTGACCGCCAGCCCCGACGTCATCGGCGAAACGCCCGAGGGCCTTCGCATCAACTTCTACCTCGGCGGCGGCACCATCGCCGGGCCGGTGTTGAACGGCGTGGTGGAACCCAAGGGCGGCGACTGGATGGTCATCCGCCGCGACGGCGTCGGCGTGCCGCACATCCGCGCGGTGATTCGACTGCCCGACGGCGCGCTCGCGCTGGCCGAGTACTCGGGCACCTTCGACCTGGGCCCCGACGGATACGAAAAGGCCGTGCGCGGGGTGTTCCCGCCCGCGCCGCCGCTGGCCCTCGCGCCCACGTTTACGACCGCGTCCACCGAGTGGGCGTGGCTCAACCGGCTGCAGTGCGTGGGCACCGGCTACGTGAACATGGCCCAGAACTTGGTGGTGTACGACCTGTTCGCGCTCACACCGCCCCCCGGACCTGGACAGACTCCCCATGGCTAAGCGCAAACCCACCGTCCTCATCATCGGCGGCGGCGTCGCAGGCCTGAGCGCCGCGCACGAACTCATCGAACGCGGCTTCGCCGTCACGGTGCTCGAAAAGCGCATCATCCCGGGCGGAAAAGCACGCTCGATTCCGGTGTACGAGTCCCTCCGCGGCGTCGAGTCTCGCAGTGAACTCCCGCGCGGATTCGGGCCCAAGCCGTGGGTCCCCGGCGAGCACGGGTTCCGCTTCTTCCCCGGTTTCTACAAGCACATCATCGACACCATGTCGCGCATCCCCACTGCGGATGGCGGCACCGTCGAAGACCGGCTCGTGGACACCACGCGCATCACGATCACGCAGTTCGGTAAGCCGTGGGTCTCCATGCCCGCCCGCTTCCCGCGCACCCCGCACGACCTGCAGGCCATCCTACAGACGCTGGTGCAGGCGTTCGGTCCGGAGCTCGCGATCAACCCCGACGAGCTCGCCTACTTTGTGCAGCGGCTCTGGCAGATCATGACCTCGTGCCGCGAGCGACGCGACGAGCAGTACGAGAAGACCGCGTGGTGGGACTTCATCGGCGCCGAGGAGCGCTCCAAGGCCTACCAAGACCTGTTGGGCAGCGCGATCACGCGTTCGCTGGTCGCCGCCAAGGCGCGCACCGCGAGCACCAAGACCATCGGCGACATCTTCGTCCAGCTGCTGCTCACCATCCTGCAGCCGCACCTGACCTCGTCCGACCGCGTGCTCGACGGCCCCACGAACCTCGCTTGGATCAACCCGTGGGTCGACTTCCTCGGCGCCCAAGGCGTGGAGTACAAACGCGGCTACACGGTCACCGAGCTCGCGTGCGACGGCCAGCGCATCACCGGCGTGCAAGCCCTCGACTTCGACAACAACCCCACCACCTTCAAAGCCGACCACTACCTGCTGTCCATACCGGTGGAGCGGGTGCCCAAGCTGCTCAGCAGCGCCATCCTCACGGCCGACCCGAGCCTGGCGAAGATCATCCCGCTGGCCGAGAACGTCGAGTGGATGAACGGGCTTCAGTACTACCTGAAGAAGGACGTCCCGATCGAGCACGGGCACGGCATCCACCTGGACTCGCCGTGGGCGCTCACGACCATCTCCCAGGCGCAGTTCTGGCCGGACATCAACCTGGCCGAGTGGGGCGACCGCGATTCGCGCGGCGTGCTGTCGGTCGACGTGTCCGACTGGGACGCGATTGGGCTGAACGGCAAGCGCGCGCGCGACTGCACGCGGGCCGAGATCGGCGCCGAGGTGTGGCGACAGCTCAAGCTGAGCCTCAACGGCGACGGCCGGCAGCTGCTCACGGACGACAACCTGCATTCGTGGCACCTGGACCCGGACATCCAGCCCGACCCGAACAAGCCCGGCGAGATGCTCAACATGGAGCCGCTGCTGGTGAACCTGATCGACACCTGGAAGCTGCGCCCCGAGGCGACGACCGGTATCCCGAACCTGTTCCTCGCTTCGGACTACGTGCGCACGTACACCGACCTGGCCACGATGGAGGGCGCCAACGAGGCGGCCCGCCGCGCGGTCAACGGCATCTTGCAGCGCAGCGGTAGCGCCGCCGAACCCTGCACGCTGTGGCCCCACGAGGAGCCCGCCGAGCTGGCCCCTTTCTGGGAACACGACCGCGCGCGATACGACGCCGGCCTGCCGTGGGACGGCCAGCTCAGCACCATCGGCGTAGAAGCGGTGACCGCCGCCCAACGCTCCGGCGCCCTGCTCCCCGCGCTCCGCGCCATGCAAGCGCCGCTCGGCATCACCCTCATCCCACACGATATCGCCACCCGCGGCCCGCAAGCCATCGAAGGCCTGACCCGCCACACGGGCACCGATGGCGAACCCGCCGACACCGAGCTCGACTTCGAAGCGCTCGAGGCCCCCGACGCCACCGACCTCATGCAGCGCGGCCTCATCCCGCCGCACTCGCCCGAGGCCGACGCCCACCTGGGTGACGACTGGAGCGACGATATGCAGCGCGCCGACGGCTCGGCCGGCGAACGCCTCGAAGACGGCCACCCCGACCTCGTGCGTCCACACGCCGGCCCCAGCACCGCCGAACGGACGCTCGGCTCCGCCATCCCAGGCTACGACCTGGTGTTCGGCTCCGACGGCGTCGTCGGCAAAGCGATCATCACCGCCGCCTCGACCGCCAGCCAATCGTTGGGCGGCGACCTGCCCGCCGGCAGCGGCGGCATGCCCTCGTTCAACCCGCCCACCGGGATGCTCGGCCTGAGCGAAGTGCTGAACATGATCCCCCAAGCCGGCGGCCTGCCCGGCGGAAACACCGCTGCGCCCGCCGACGTGACCGGCCTCGCGATGCTGCCCAGCGGCGTGCCCGACCTGTGGGAGATGGCCCTCAAAGACGGCGCCCGACCAAGCGCCATGCC
>CBDUJZ010000051.1:0-32207 GCA_965367675.1 uncultured Myxococcales bacterium
GGCTAGTGGCGGCGGTGGTACCGAACCAGCGCTTCTGGCAGGTCCGTGCCCACCAGAAAGATCAGCGTGAACAGCCGTCGGGCGTCCGGCAGATCCATCTGCACCGTCTGCTCCAACGACTCGCGCAGGAAGCTCGCCGCCTCGTCGTGCACCACACGCTTGGCGTAGTCGATCGCTTCGAACCCGCGGACGGGCGCTTCACGGTCCACGTGGACCATCTGCCGGATCGTCGCCGAGTACTCCTCGAAGAAGCCTTCCACCGCCGCGACGTCGAGCTCGACAGAGCTGACCAACTCGAAGCCGTCTCGATACACGCGGACGTGGAACGAGTCATCGGGCGGGCGAACCAACTCGAGCGCGGGCTCCGAAACGGGATCACCGACCATCTCGATATCGTTCGCGATATTGAGTTCATCGAGTGCGCGGCGCCATTCAGCGGCGCGGGGCTCTGGGACGCGCTTCCACAGCGCGCCATGCAGTCGGACTTCAAACACGGTGCCTCGTACGTTCGACCGGAAGCGTGAGGGTGCGCGGCAACGCGCCGCGCCGTCAACCCTGCTGTTGGAATCGCGCGCTGTTCAGGCACGCCAATCCCCTCGCGTCGGGTGCGCTGGCGCCGCACATTGGGGCACAAATTGCACACGCGGCCCGCACGTGACAGAGAATATCGCCAATGCTGATCGTCCACGTGTAGCGTGCCCTCAACACTCGATCTTTCCAGCGCCTTCGCAGCCGAGCACCGCGGAGGTACAACAGGATTTTCCTGGTCACAGGCCGTTCGCAACCGGCAGGGCCGGGTTACGGATGGCGCGCTCAGGATCTGGCTGATCGCCATCGCCGTGCTGCTTTGCGTGCGCGGAATGATGCTCATGGGGCGCGCTTCGTACGACTCCACGGTGCCGCAGTCGCTGGACACACTCATGTCCATCGGCTCGATCTCGACCGTGCTCGCGCTGGCGCTCCGTGCCCCCCGCGACCACTTCACGGAACGCTCCGTCGCCATCCAAGCCGGCGTCATGACCGTCGCCGCCGCGTTCACTTTCTCGCTCGGCGCCACGCGCCCCAGCTTCGGCACAGAGCCGATGCACGCGGCGATCATCGTGCTCATGGTCGGCTTCGCCATGCTCATGCCGCTGCCCCCGCGGCTCGGCATCCCCGCGCTCGCGGCCACCGCGCTGGTGTATCCGATCACCCAGGTCACGCTCGGCGTGGCGTCGTTCTCCGACCCGCTGCTGGCGGCGCAAGTGGTGGACCTCAGCGTGGGATTCAGCATGTCCGCGCTCGTGCTGGTCATGCACAACCGCCTGTTCGCGAGCCGGTCCACCGCGCTACGCGACCTCGCGCTGCTCGCCGAACACGACGCCCTCACCGGCGTGTTCAATCGGCGCACGTTCATGTCCCGCCTGGCCGCCGAGGCGAACCGCTCCGAGCGCTACGGCACCTCCGTGGGCCTGGTCATCTTCGACGTCGACAACTTCAAGCACTTCAACACCAACTTTGGCTACGCCGCCGGCGACCTGATGCTGCGCGAAGTCGCGACCACCCTCGACAGCGTGGCGCGACAACCCCACTTCAAGGGTATCGACATCGCCGTCGCGCGGTTCGGTGGCGAAGAGTTTGTCGCCCTCCTGCCCGGCGTGGACGCCAATCTCCTCGACCACTTCGCCCAGCAGACCCGCGCCGCCGTCGACGCCGTCCGCGTGCCTCTCGGAGAAGACATCCTGCGCGTCACCATCTCGGCGGGCTACGTGCTCTTCCCCGGCAGCCAGCGCGTCAGCCCCGAGTGGCTCATCCGCTCCGCAGACACCGCGCTCTACGAGGCCAAATCCTCGGGCGGAAACGCATCGGTGAAGTCGTCCGCCAAGGCGTTCACCGCCGGCGATAGCGGCGCCAAGCCTGTGTACGGCCTGCGCAGCTCCGCCCGCCTCCGACAGTCCGGCGCACACGAAGTGCTGGCGACAGACAACCAGCGCCTGCACTGGCTCGTGCTCCGGTGGACCATCGGCATCACCGCCACGTGGGTCACTCTGCTCATCCTCATGGACGTCGCGTTCATGCTCGATGACAACTTCGTGATCGGCCTTCGCACGTCGATCTCCGGACGCGTTGCGCTGGTCGTGGCCCTCGCGTTGCTGGCCGCCAAAGCGCCGCTCATGCGCCGCATCCCCAACGGCCTCGCGATCACGCACATGGCGTTCATCGGCACGATGGCGGTCTCGACGTTCTGGATGGCCTACCAAACCGGCGGAATCCAAAGCCCATACTACCCCCAGATCGTCTACGTCGTCTGCGCGTGGACCCTCGCGTTCGCGATCCGGCCCGCTTGGTCCGCGACACTGCTGCTGGGCATCGTCATCGGCTACCCGCTCTTCTATATCGTGCAATCTGGCGTCTCGCCGCTCGACCCCGACTTGGTGTCCCGCACCGTCGTGCTCGCGTGCGCCGGCGGCGTGGCCTTTGCGACCCAAAACGTGTTCGGACAGCTGCGCGGAGAAGAACTCGACGCCCGCCGCGCGCTCCTCCGCCTCGCCCGCGTCGACCCGCTGACCGGCCTGCCCAACCGCGTCGCCTTCGAAGAGCGCCTCGAGCGGCTGCTCGGCCGCGCGCACGAGGAGGCCCCCATCTCGCTCGTCGTCTTCGACCTGGACCACTTCAAACAGATCAACGACACCCTGGGCCACGTGGTCGGCGACGACGCCCTCGCCCTGTGCGCCCACGCCGTCGAAGCCACCGTCCGCACCGCCGACATGGCGTGTCGACTGGGCGGAGAGGAGTTCGCCGTCGCCCTGCCGAGCACCGACCGCGAGGGCGCTGCGCTGTCGGCGGAGCGCCTGCGGGCCCGTATCGGCGCCATCCGTGTCGGCCCCGAGGACACCGCTCTCTCGGCGAGCTTCGGCGTGGTAGAGTGGCGGCGGACCGACACCGTGAGCACGCTCATGGCGCGCGCCGACGACGCGCTGCGAAAGGCCAAACTCCAAGGACGTGACCGCGTGGTAACCGATTGAACTTTCTGACCTCCACCCTGCGCAACCACCCAGCGCTCGCGCTGGTGTTCGCGTTCTCCCTCGCCGCCCCCGCCTGCCAGTGCGGCGAGACCGAGCCCGTCGAGGTCGCCGCGCCGCTACCGCCTCTGCCGTCAGACCCATGGTCCTACGTGGGCGACGCGCCGGCGTGGATTCACGTGAACGTGGCCACGCTACGCGAGGACGAACGCGCGGCCGCCCTGTGGGAGCGCGCTGGCGCGACCGATAGCGGCGACCCGCTCAACGGCGCTATCGCATCGGCCGAAGACCTCGTCATCGCCTGGCGTGACGCCGGGTTCTCGCACCGCATCAATGTGGTCACCGGCCCCATCGGCGGCGAAGCGCTCCGCGAATCGACACTCAGCACGGACTTCACGCCCTACACCGCCGGACGCACGCAGATGTGGTCGCGCGCCGGCTCGCCGTGGGCCGTCAGCGTGCCCACCGACCGCGTCCTCATCACCGGCACCCCAGAGGCCGTGCGCGCCGCCGTTTCGTCGCCCTGCTACGACGACTGCGCACAAACGCTCGACGCGACGGTCACCGCGCACCTCAAGATCATGGACCTGCACCGCAGCTTGGCCGGCGCGGTCGTCGATTCGCGCGCGCTCGTCACCGCGCTCACCTCGATCGACACCATCGACGCGACGCTCAACCTGTCGCTCGGACTCGACATCCACGTCGACGTCGATCTGCTCGCCGCGCAGGACCCCGCCGGTGTCGCGCTGCTGCTCACCGAGGCGCTCGAGGCCCTGCGCGAGACGCTGTCGGACGACCCCGCGGCCACCTTCGCTAACGGCCTGCTCGCCCGCGTGCGAACCGAGGTCGGGGACGGCCGCGTCAACCTATACTTAGAGCTGAGCCGACAAGAGGTCGACGCCCTCGCGGCGGTGATCGCGCGCTCGATGGGGAACGATGATTCGAACGAATGAGTTGGCCGAATACCTCGACGGGCTGCTCTCCGCAGACCGCTTCGCTGACTACGCGCCGAACGGGCTGCAGGTAGAAGGACGCGCGGAGATCCGACGGCTCGTCACCGGCGTCTCGGCCAGCCAAGCGCTGCTCGACCGCGCCGTCGCGCTGCGGGCCGACGCCATCTTGGTGCACCACGGCTTCTTCTGGAAGAATGAGCCCCGCACGCTGACCGGCCTCCGCGCCAAGCGCGTGGGCACCCTGTTGCGCAACGACATCAGCCTGCTGGGCTACCACCTCCCGCTCGACGCGCACGAGGAGTTCGGCAACAATACCGGTGTGTTACGCGCCATCGGATGCACACCCACCGGCACATTCAGCGCCGGGCAAGCGGTCGACGGCTGGTTCGGTGAGCTGCCCGCGGCCATCCCCATGCATGCGCTGGTCGAGCGCATCGCCAAAGCGTGCGACCGCGCCCCGCTCGTGTTCGCGCACGGGCCCGACGCGGTCCGCAAAGTCGGCGTGTGCACCGGCGGCGGCGCCAGTTTTTTCGAGGCCGCCATCGCCGCCGGCGCCGACGTGTTCATTTCGGGCGAACCTGCCGAGATGAGCGCCGGGCTGGCCCATGAACTCGGCGCAAACTTTGTGGCGGCCGGACACCACGCGACCGAGCGTTTTGGCCCCCAACAGCTCGGAGAGCACCTCCGCGAGCGCTTCGATCTGCACGTGGAATTCGTCGACATCGACAACCCCGTCTAGCGGCGAAGCGGCCGACGAAATCACGACGCGACGCCAAAAAACTTCAGACCATTCTCGTGCCGCCGGTCGTTTGCTGGATTGAATCGACCCCCGCTGCGCGTTAGCGTGTCATGATTCCCGACTGCAGAGCTCGCACAATCTGCACAGTCCCCCCGGTTTCGGAGCCCATGCGAAATACAGCCACGATCCGCTACACCGTCGCCCTTGTTGCCCTGATGCTCGGGTTGGCCGTGAGCATTCGGCACTCCGAGCGCGGATTCCTGTTCGAGCCGAACACGTCGGACGCGCTCGCCAGCGAACCGGTGCCCGACGGACAGTACGATCTGCAGGCGCTCACGATCCTCAACCGCGTGCTGCTGCAGCTCAAGGACAACTACGTCGAGCCCGACCGCATCGACCCCGGTCGCATGCTCGTGCACACCCTCGACCGCGTGCAGAACACGGTCCCCGAAGTGGTCGCGCTGTTCAACGCCGACATGGACGCCTCGCCGACTCAGGTGGTCATCCACGTGGGCGCTGAGTCCGAGACCTTCGACATCTCCGAGATCGAGTCGCTGTGGGAGATGAGCTTCAAGCTCCGCGAGATCTTCCGGTTCGTCCAAGAGCACATCGACGCCGAGGAGATCGACCTGCGCGACGTCGAGTACGCCGCCATCAACGGCATGCTCGGCACGCTCGACCCGCACTCCGTGCTGCTCACGCCCCGCATCTACGCCGACATGCTCGCCTCCAACCGGGGCGAGTTCGGCGGCCTCGGCATCGTCATCTCGATCCGCGACAGCCAGCTCACGGTCATCTCGCCCATGGACGACACCCCCGCCGGCCGCGCGGGTTTCCGCCCCGGTGACCGCATCGTGAAGATCAACGACGAGTCCACCGTGAACATGCCGCTCGACGAAGCCGTGAACCGGCTCCGCGGCCCCGCCGGCACCGAAGTGACCATCGAGGTCGTGCGCGCCGGCTGGACCGAGCCCCACGCCTTCACGCTCCGCCGCGAGAACATCACCATCGACTCCGTGAGCTACCAAGCGCTCGGCGACGGCATCGGCTACGTCGAGATCAAGAACTTCCAGGCCAACACGAGCCGCGACCTCATGGACGCACTCGCCGCCCTCGAAGAGGAAATGGGCCCGATGCGCGGCCTCATCCTCGACCTCCGGAACAACCCCGGCGGCCTGCTCTCGCAAGCCATCGAGGTCACCGACACCTTCCTCAGCGAAGGCACCATCGTGACCACCGTCGGCATCGGCGACCGCCTCCGCGAGGAGAACGCCGCCACCGTCGAAGGCACCCAGGCCGACTACCCCATCGCCGTGCTCGTGAACCCCGGCTCCGCATCGGCCTCCGAGATCGTCGCCGGCGCCCTCAAGAACCACAACCGCGCGCTCATTATCGGCGACACCACCTTCGGCAAGGGCAGCGTGCAGGTGCTCAACGAATTCGCCGACGGCTCGGCGCTCAAGCTCACCATCGCCAAGTACCTGACCCCCGGTGACGTCTCGATCCAAGGCGTCGGCATCGTGCCCGACATCCGCATTCTGCCGGTGACGATCGAAGAGGAGTTCATCAACCTGTACGCCGACGACCACGTGTTCCGCGAAGGCGACCTGAACCAGGCGCTGTCCGACGAAGAGCACGTCGCCGAGGAGCAAGACCGCCCCTCCGAAGTGGTCAAGTACTACTACGAGCCCGAAGAGCTCGACCCCGAAGCCATCCGCGACCCCGACGAGTTCGAGATGGACTTCGAGATCGACTTCGCCCGCCAAGTGGTGGTCGCAGCCGGCGACGCGACAGAGCGCAACACCATGCTCGCGCGCGCTTCCAACGCCATCGACCGCGTCCGCGAAGAGCAGCTGGCCGAGGTGCAAGAGCGCCTGCGCAACCGCAACGTCGACTGGAGCGCTGGCGCGAACGTCATCCAGCCCGTCACCCTCAGCGTGGAGATGAGCCCGGCCGCCGGACGCGTCCACGTGGGCGACTCGATCTCGTTCACCGTGACCGCCACCAACGACGGCAACCGCCCGCTGCATCAAGTGCGCGCGGTGTCCCGCAGCGACTACGGCCTCTTCAACGACCACGAGTTCGTGTTCGGCCGCATCCAGCCCGGCGAGAGCGCCTCGTGGAGCGTGTCCGTCGACGTGCCGGTCGAAGAGCCCACCCGCTACGAGCGCGTCACCTTCGACAGCTTCGCCGACATGATCGACCTCGACTCGTCCGTCGACAGCTACATCGAGATCATCGGCAAGGCCCGCCCGCACTGGGGCTTCTCGTACTTCATCGACGACGCCGCCGGAAACGGCGACGGACTCCTGCAAGTCGGGGAGACCGTGAACTTTGTCATGATGGCGGCCAACACCGGCGAGGGCGCCGCAGAGGAGACCGTCATGATCCTCCGCAACCAGTCCGAGGCCGCGATCTTCCTCACCCGAGGCCGCGAGTCGCTCGACACGCTCGAGCCCGGTGAGACCCACCGCACGTCGTTCGAGTTCGAGGTCCGTCAGCGGCCTGAGAACGGCGAGGTTACCCTCGAGGCCGTCGTCTACGACGCCGTGTTCCGCGAGTTCCTCACCGAATCGCTCGTCATCCCCGTCAGTGAAGAGATCCCGACGGTGCAGGTGCGCAGCGGCCGCGCGACGCCCCGCGACGGCGCTGTGGATATCCTCGGCGGCGCGGCCGACTACACGCCCGCGTTCGCGCGACTCGCCGCCGACGGCTCGCTGCCCGTCACCGGATACGCCACCGGATTCTACCGCGTGGAGTGGGACGGCGGCATCGGCTGGGTCCCCGAGGGCGCAGTGGACGTGCGCGATCCCGTCGCGATGCCCCCTTCGGAGGTCGAACCGGTCATCGCGTTCCAACCCCCGTCGATCGCCCTGAACATGGACACCGTGCAGACCACGTCGGACACGTTCAACCTCACCGGCGTCATCACCGACGACAGCATGGTGCGCGACTACTACGTGGTCATCCACAACCGCATCGGCGAGTTCCGCACGCAGACGCTCAAGGTCAGCTACCAGTACCTGGGCGCCGCGTCGGCGACCATCGACGACGACATCCCACTGCGGCTCGGCACCAACCAGATCACCGTGTTCGCCCGAGACGGCGACCAGATCTCCGCCAGCCAAGTCCTCTACGTGTACCGCGGTGAGTAACGCCACGAGCCCCGTATCGGGGCAGCTCACCAACGGCACCACGTACACAGTTTGGGCGGACGCGCGCGACACCGTCGCCTGCCTCCAGGTGTGGGCGGCGGCCGGCACCGCGGACGAAGCGCCGGGCGAGTCCGGCATCGCCCACATGCTTGAGCACATGATGTTCCGCGGCACCGAGGCCGTCCCCGACGGGCAGTTCGACGAGATCGCCGAAGGACTCGGCATGTACGTGAACGCCGCCACGTGGCTGGACTACACGTTCTACACGGCCACCGGCCCGTCCAACGCGATCCCGCAAATGATCGCGCTCGAGGCCGACCGCTTCGCCGCCCTCTCCGTGGCCCCCGAGGCGTTCACACCCGAGCGCGACGTCGTCGCCAACGAGCGGCGCCAAGTCGTCGAGTCGGTCCCCGAGAGCCTGCTCAGCGAAGCGTTTCACAGCGTGCTGTTCTCCGGAACGCCCTACGCCGCGCCGACCATCGGCACCGCCGAGGACATCGCTGCGTACACCGCCGACCGCGTCCGCGACTTCCACCGCACGAACTACGCGCCCAGCCGGCTGCACGTGGTCGTGGTCGGCAACGTCGACGCCGACGAGATCGTCGCCGAGATCACCGACAAGTTCGGCGCCATCGCGACCTTCGAGGCGCCGCGGGCGAGCGCACATGGGCCGCAAGCGGTCGCAAAGCGTGAGCAAGTGAAGCTCGCCGTGGCCGCCCCGCGCGTGCTCATCGGCTGGCCCGCGCCCGCACGCAACGACGACGACTACGCCGCCTGGGTGGTGCTCGACGAGCTCGCCGCAGCAGCCGAGTCATCGCGCCTCACCTCGGAGCTGGAGTACCGCCAGCGCCTGGTCATGGACATCAGCTCGGTGTTCTACGCCCTGCGCGAACGCTCCGCACTCGAACTCTCCCTCACGCTGCGCCGCGGCATCGACCCGGACCGCGCCATCGACACCGTAATGACCGAGCTGCGCAAGCTCGCCGACGGGCCGATCGACGACGACGAGATGGCCGGCGCAGTCGCCCGCGTTCGCACCGCGCGCGCCGCCGAGCTCATGGAGACCGCCGGCCGGGCAGAGGCGCTCGGCGAATCATGGGTGCTCTCGGGCAACCCGCTCGCGGGCTTCGACTTGGACGCGCAGGTCGCCGCCGTCACCGCCGCAGATGTACAGCGGGCCGCCCGCTCCCTGGTCGACACCGTACCGGTGATTTTCGTTGGAGTCCCCGCATGATGCCGCACGTCCCCGGGAAACCCCGCATCATGCCGCACGTCCCCGTGCTGCCGATCGAGACGCGCCAAGCCGGCGTCGACGAGTGGGTCATCGCCTCCGGCCCCACGTTCGGCTTGGTCGATGTCCGCGTGATGTGGCCCATCGGCGCCGCCAGCGACGGTGAACGCGCCGGGCTCACGAGCCTCGCGTGGGAGATGATGGAGCACGGCACCCGGTCCCGCGACCGCGTCGACTTCCACGCCGCGTTGGAGCGCTTGGGCGCCACGCTATCGTTCCGCGCCTACCGCCAGAGCGCGCAGCTCGCCCTGCGCGTGCTCGAGCCGTTCCTGGAGGCCGCGCTCGACCTGGTCGCCGAGGCGCTGCTGGAGCCCGCCGACGACGCCGAAGAGTTCGCGGAGCTGCTCGAAGAGAACGAAGAGGCCATCGAGGTCTCGCTCGAGTCGCCCGAAGGCGCCGTAGGCCGCTGGATCTCACCGGCGTGCTGGAAGGAAATGCCGTGGTCACTGCCCGCCGACGGCACCGCCGCTACCCGGAGCCTGATCACGCTGGACGACCTCGCCGAGCAACGCAGCGGACTGCTCAGCGCGCCAGCCATCTGGGGCGTATCGGCCGAAGACCCAGGTCGCGTCGAAGGCATCCTCGAAGCGTTCCGACTGCGCGTTCGGGGCGGCGTCGCCGGCACCGCGCTCGCGATCCCCAAGATGCCTGCGCGGCAATGGGGCGGCGTGCACCTCATCGACTTCGAAGCCAACCAAGGCGCCATCACCATCGTGTCCGACGGCCCCTCGGCCACCGGCGCAACGTGGCCCGCCACGGTACTGCACTCGTCCGCGTTCGGCGACGGCTTCACGTCACCGCTGGTGAACGGGCTCCGCGCACGCGACGGCCTGTCGTACGAGGTTGGCTGGTCGCTGCACCCGGAGATGGAGGGCTCGGTCCACGTGTTCCGGTGCAACCCCGAAGGCGCGCGCGTGCAGGAGGCATTCAAGGTCGCCGACACGATCTGGCGCGAGGCCGCCGAGACACGACTCACCGAGGCCCAACTGGACCGCGCCAAGGCGTCGTTCGTGGGCGCGCGGCTCGTCGGGCTTGAGACCGCCGACGCACGACTGGCCAGCGGCTGCATGCTGCGCCGGCTCGGCCTGCCGGTGTCGCGACTGTGGGAGCTGCCCGCCGCTGTGCTCGAAGCGACCGCCGACGATGTCGCCGAGGCCGCCGCGCATTACGCCTGGGGAACCGGCCGCCGCATCGTCGTGGCCGCCCTCCCCGGCGGCAGCGCCAACTGGAAAGACGACGGCTCCGGCGCCCCCCCGCTGGCAGCCAACCTGGACGAAGTGCGCTAGAGGATCCGATGACCGAACGATACCGACAGAACCCTTCGCTCCCCGCCACCGTCCTCGGCGGTGAAGCCGCGCTCGTGACGCCCACCGACAGTCGTCTGCACGTGCTCAACGACGTCGCCACGCGCGTGTGGCAGCTGTGCGACGACAAAGGCATGACCCTCGATGAGCTGGTCGCAGCGCTGCTCGAGGAGTTTGAGGTCAGCGAGGAGGTCGCC
The DNA here is from genome assembly GCA_965367675.1 of uncultured Myxococcales bacterium. Classification (GTDB taxonomy): domain Bacteria; phylum Myxococcota_A; class Bradymonadia; order REDH01; family REDH01; genus CBDUJZ01. Next base: position 10,642 of record CBDUJZ010000051.1, read on the forward strand.
CGCGCGGAGACGCTCGCGTTCGTGCAGGACGGCCTCGCCCGCGGCCTTCTGCTGGCTGACTGAGCCACACCTGAAGGGTGCGGTGGCACGACACCTGAAAGATGCGGTGGCACGACACCTGAAAGATGCGGTGGCATCGCGCTGCGATTCCAGGTAGAGAGTCTCCAGAAGGTCTACACCCCGACCACGTACAGGATGAGGGACATGAAGAAGCAACAACTGAAGAAGTCGACGGTCGCGAAGCGCGCTTGGAAGACCCCTCGCGTGGAAACCAGCGAAGTGTTCAACAAGGCCGCGCTGTCTTGCTGCGTCACGCCGTTCAACACGGTCGAAGGTAGCTCCGGTGCGGGTCTCCCGTTCTGCCCCGGGTGATCACCACCTGCTTTCGACTGGAAGCAGGACGTACCGAACTGAACGTCACGCTTCGGCATGATGCCTACCCCGGCCTGGAGGCCTTACTCCACGGTCGGCTTGGTTCGTTTTTGGACCTGCCGCAGTCCGCTGAATCCGTTCCGCCCCGGCACCGCGTCCACTGCGATTGGTCCGAGACCGGCGTCGACTGGCAGGACTACGCCATGGAAGGCGGCGGAAACGCGCCGATCGGCGTACGACTGAGCCCGACCGCGTGGTGGGCCGACTGGTGCTACTACCGCGCCTCGTTCTCGCAAACCGAGAGCCACGGCCTGTTCTCGGCGCGACATCCAGCGGTCGAGCACTTGCTACGCGGCGCGGCCGTGTTCGCCGGCATGCCGCACGACCTGTACTTTCACGCCGCTACGCTGGTGTACGAAGGCAAGGCGTGGCTGTTCGCCGGCCTGCCCAACGCCGGCAAGAGCACCCTCTCCCGAGAGGGCCAGGCCGAGGTCGTGATCTCGAACGAGATCTCCATCCTCAGCGAAGTCGACGGCACGTGGATGGCGCTGCCGAGCCCGTTCTGGGGCACCGGAGACACGGCGCAACGCGCGGAGCCCGCACCCGTCGCTGGCCTCGTGGTGCTCACGCAATCCACCGATGGAAACCGCTGGACGCCGCTGCCCGGCGTGCAGGCCGTGGCCGCGCTCATGCCCCACCTGGGATGTCAGGCCAGCGCGCAGCTGCAAGACCCCGCCCTGCTCCAGCGACTCGCCGCTTTGACTGGCGCCCTGCCCACGTGGTCACTAGCGTGGTACCGCCCGTCCCACCCCTTTGAAGGCCTGAATTGGAAGCCGTAGACGTCACAGATGGAGCCCGCGCATGGCTCGTTCGCCGCGCGCAGCAGCTCGTCGTCCCCATCGGGGTGCACGTCGACGTGACGTACCGCTGCGACCTGGACTGCGTGCACTGCTACCTGTCCGACCGCAAACGCGCCGAGCTCACCTTGGCCGAGTACGAGGTGTTGTTCGACGATCTGCGCGAGCTTGGCACACTGTTCTTGCTGGTGTCCGGTGGCGAGATCTTCCACCGACCAGACGGGCTCGCGATCCTGCAGGCCGCCGCCAAACGCCGATTCGAGATCCGCATCATCACGCACGGCGGACACATCGACGCAGCGCTGGCCCGCGAGCTCTCCGCCATCGGAATCCGCGTGGTCGCCATGTCGATCTACGCCACCGACGCAGCCACCCACGACGCCATCACGCAGGTCGAGGGCTCCTGGCAACGCACCGTAGACGCCGCGAACCACCTGCGCGCGGCAGGCGTTCCGGTCATGTTCAAGTGCGTGGTCATGAACGGCAATGAGAAGGTCGTCCGCGACATGCAGGCGTTCGCCGACGGGCTCGGCTGCGGCATCGAGTTCTCGATGAACATCAAAGGCGACAACGAAGGCGCCGACAGCCTCATGGATCTGAACGTGGACCTCGACCAGCGCGTCGCCGTCCACGACTGCGTCTACCCCCAGCTGGTCGGCCACGACGCGCTGCCAGTGTTCTCACCCAACGACTACACGTGCTTGGCGGGCAACTCGTCCTGCTACGTGTCCCCAGACGGCACGGTGCAGCCCTGCTTGGACTGGGACGAAGACGCCGGCAACATCCGCGACCGCTCGTTCACCGAGATCTGGCGCGAGTCGCCCGTATTCACCGCCGCACGCGGGATTCGACGCGGCAGCTTCTCAGGATGCAGCAGCTGCGAGAACGCATCCCACTGCTCGCTCTGCCCCGCGCGCGCCCGACGTGAGACGGGCTCAGCCACCGGCTCCGCGCCGTCCAAGTGCCGCGAGACGACGGCCAAAGCGATCGGCTTCGCGGAATTCCAAGCCGCCCAGGCCAAGTGATCACCTCGGCCGCGCGGTGATCGATCAGCCGAACCCTCCGAGCGCGCTGGCCGACCTGGCCCTCGGAAACGTGGTGGAGATCGACGCCGAGGGCGGCTCGATGTTCCCGCTCATCCGCGACGGCGACCGGGTGACCGTGCAACCGCTCAAGCGGGAGCCACGGATCGGCGACGTCGTCCTGGCGGTGATCGCAGGGCGCTGGGTGCTGCATCGCGTCATCGCCGTGCGCGGCGCCGAGTGGGTTACGCGAGGCGACTATCGGCTACGCCCGGACCCGCCGATTCGGCGCGCGCAGATCGTCGGCCTCGCGGTTCGGACGCAACGGCGCGGGCGCACCATCGGCCTCGACTGGCCACAAGGGGCAGCGAGGGCGTGGGCGCGGGTCGCGCCGTTGGGCGCGGTGGCAGTGCGAGGAGCGGCGTCCTTAGGCCGCTCCCTCCGCACACTACGAAGCGCTACTCGAGACTAGCTACGGTGTGCTCAACGCCAAAAGCGCGGCGCTGAGCGACGCACCGAGCTAGGCGCCAGCAACCCAGAGGTTGCAGTTACCGGCAGCCTCGATGGGGCCGGGAACGACGCTGCAGCCACCACACGCGCCAGCGGCGCCGGCGGTGAAGAGCGCGCAGTTCTCGCAGCTTTGCGCGGCGACCGTCGAGCGCTCCACGTACCCGTTGGTCGTGCGCGTCTCGAGCTCGGCCGGCGAGAGCGCGGACACGTCCGAGCAATCGGCTCCGCCACCGCTGTTGCAGCCCGCGGCGAGTGCGCCGGTGCTGAGTGCAGCGCCGATAAGAGCGGCACGCTCGAGGAATTTACGTCGATTGATCTGGGCCATGATGTCTCCAATGGATGTGCGGACGGGAACCGCGGTGGACGCGCTGGGGCTGAGACGCCACCCAGCGCGTTTGTACGGCCGGCGGTGCACCGTTCAAGGTGGCACACCGCTTCGCGCACTGCTGGCGTGCCTGTTAGCAGGGCGGATCCCGGTGCACCAGTTCAAAGCGACCGCCCGGACGGACGGAGACGAACCTCGCCTTGACCGGTTTCGAGTGCTCGCATAGCCTCCCCGCTCGCCCCGCTACCGGACGCTATGAGCGAGAACGACGAATCGACCCCCAGTCGGGTCCCCGAATCCTTAGGCGCGCGTACCGAGGTCGACGCCCCGCTTCCAGGCCCCGTCCTGGCCGCGGCCGACCGCGAGCGCCCGATGATCTTCTTCGACAAGGAGGTCTGGGACGACTGGATGATTCGATGCAGCGTGCTGTTCATCTTCGTCCTCCTCTACTTCGTCGGGCTCGGCAGCTTCGGGCTGTGGGACCCGTGGGAAGTGCACTACGGCGCCGTCGGATGGGGGCTCATCGAGCGCCACGACTGGATTTCGCCGTGGTGGGGCTCCTACTGGGAGGCCGAAGGCAAGTCGATGGAGGGGAGCTACTTCTTCTCCAAACCCATCCTGCTCCTATGGATGATGGGCCTGGGCATGCAAGCCTTCGGCTTCACCGAGTTCGGCATACGCTTCGGCGTCGCGGTCATCGCCACGCTCGGCGTGATGAGCGTGTACATGGCCGGCTCCAAGATCTGGTCGCGGCGCGCCGGACTGCTCATGGCCGTGTGCCTGGGCACCAGCCCGTTCTACGCCATGCTCGGCCGCCAGGCGCAAACCGACATGCCGTTCGTCGGCCTCATGACCGTCGCCCTCTCGCTCTTCATGATGGGCGTGTTCGGCAAAGACCGCAGCCGCAAAGCCGACAAGGTCTCCTGGGCCGTTTTCGTAGGCGTCATCTCGCTGCTGGTCATCCCGCAGCTGCATACGATCACCGTCGGCCAGCTCCAGTGGCGCTCTGAACTGCACTGGGCCGAAGCTTTCATCTGCTACGGCCCCACCCAGCTCGGTGTGTACATCCTGATGATCATCGCCTTCGCGGTGACGCAGGTCCGCCAGCAGAACACCACCCGCGGCCAGCTCTACCTGTACGGCTTCTACGCCTTCGTCGGCCTCGCCACGATGGGCAAAGGCCTGCTCGGATTCGGCGTCCCGGGCGTCATCATCTTCCTGTACCTGCTGCTCTCCCGCGAGTGGGGCCTCCTCAAGCGCGTGGAGCTCTTCCGCGGTATCCTGGTCACGCTCGTGGTCGGATTCCCCTGGTACGGCGCCGTCATGGCGCGCCACGGCGGCATCGGTGGCGCGTGGTGGAACCGATTCATCATCCACGACCACTTCAAGCGGCTCGCCTCCGGCGTACACCAGATCGACAACGGTTCGTTCGAGCACTTCATCAAATGGCTCGGCTACGGCCTGTTTCCATGGGGCTCGTTTGTGCCCGCCGTCATCGCCCGCGCGCTGAGCGGCCAAGCCGGCAGCACGCGCTCCGATGGCGACCGCGCCCGCATGTTCATCTTCATCTGGTTCGCCGTCGCCTTCACGCTGTTCACGCTGTCGAGCACCAAGTTCCACCACTACATCTTCCCCGCCGTGCCTGCGCTCGCCATGCTCGTCGGCCTGCTGCTCGACGACCTGCTCGAGGGCAAGATCAACATGCGCACGTGGTGGCCGCTCTACCTGTCGGCGGTCGCGCTGTTCGTCCTCGTCGGTTTCGACCTGATGAGCGACCCGCAGCACCTCAAGAACATGTTCACCTACAAGTATGACCGACGCTGGGACCACGAATCGTGGGACGGCGGACTCATACTCGGACTGCGCGTGCTCTTCGCCTTCGCCTGCGCCGGCATGCTGCTCGTCGCCGCGTCCAACCGCAAACGCCTGACCCAAGCAGGCGTGGCCGTGCTCAGCCTCGGCGGCATCGCCATCACCGGCTGGGCCCTCAATGTCTACATGCCCGCCATCAGCTCCACCTGGAGCCAAGGCCCGCTGTGGCAGACCTACTACGACACGTGCAACCGCGGCACACCGCCGCCGCAAGCGCACCCCATGAAGGCCGACCGCTACTGCCTGGACCCCGCCATCTCGTACAAGCTCAACTGGCGCGGCGAGACGTTCTACACCATGAACGAGGTCATCCCCGTCCGCGACGATGATGAGTGGAACTACTTCATCGAGCAGAACGGCGAGCACTGCTTCTACGCCATCATGGAGCGCGCCCGCGTCGGCGGCTTCCGCAACGCTGTCCCGGCCGCCAGCCGAGACACGGTCACCGAAGAGCACAGCGACAACATCAAGTTCGTGCTCATGTCTGTGAACTGTCGCGAAGACGGTGAGGGCAGCGCGGACGACGAGCCCGAGTCGGACGCGCCCGACGACGCTCCGCAGGATTAGCCTTGGGGAGTCGCTCCGCAGGATCTGCCTCGGGGAATCGCGCCCCTGGATTGGTCCTTCGATTCTATGGACACGCGTGTTTCGGCCTCCACGGCCGAGACTCCGCCGTCTGCGTGGACCCGTTCGAGCCCGGCGGACTGGGAGGAGCGGTTCAACTGCCCGCCCTACCCGACGCGTTCACGCACTGGATCGCGACCCACGACCATGTGGACCACAACGCCGGCAGCGCGATTCCTGGCGCATTGCGGTTACGCGCCTCGGCCCACACCTCGGCACAGGCCCCCGGCGTCTCTGTCGATGCCTACAGCGCGTTCCACGACGAATTCGGAGGCCGCTTGCGGGGCGGTTCGACCGACTTGCTTCGCTTTCGCTGCGACACACCTTTAGGACAGCGCACCGTGATGCATTGTGGCGACCTCGGCGAGCGCCCGGTGGGACGTCTACTCGACTGGCTACGCGAGACGCCGATCGACGTGCTCATCGTGCCCGTTGGAGGCTACTTCACGCTCGGTGGTGAAGGTGCGGCAGAGCTGGTGTCACTCGTCCGCCCCTCCGTCGTGGTGCCTTGCCACGCACGTGAGCACGGCGTCGCCCTGCCGCAGCTACAAAGCGAGTCGCACTTCCTTGACCATGCGCACGCCGCGGGCTGGGACGTCGGCGCGCCTCAACAAGCGCTGAACGTGGCATCAGAACCGGCGGCCGGTCACGACCAAGCCACACGCGTCGTACGGTTCACGCTCCCGCGCTAGCGCCGAACGACTAGGCGCGTTTGGCGTTCAATCTACCGATGGTTCCATCCCAGATCGCGTCGATCAGGACGCTGGGCGGGCTAAAACCTGTCCTTCGACTGCGCTCAGGAAGGGTGGATCGGGTGCAGACACCCCAGCTGGACAGGACGCTGGGCGGGTTGAAACCTGTCCTTCGGCTGCGCTCAGGAAGGGTGCATTGGGTGCAGACACCCCAACTGGTCAGAACTCAGGACGCTGGGCGGGTTGAAACCTGTCCTTCGACCCCGCTCAGGAAGGGTGGATCGGGTGCTGAGACCCAAACGGGTAAGGCCCCTGGGCGGGTTGAACCTGTCCTTCGACTGCGCTCAGGAAGGGTGGATCGGGTGCAGACACCGCAACTGGACAGGACCCTCGGCGCGTTGAACCTGTCCTTCGACTGCGCTCAGGAAGAGTGCATTGGGTGCAGACACCCCGACTGGTCAGGACCCTCGGCGCGTTGGAACCTGTCCTTCGACTGCGCTCAGGAAGGGTGCATTGGGGGTAGAGACCCCAATTGGTCAGGACGTGGCGTTTAGCCGTTCACCAGCGCCATCACCATCATAACCAGACCGGCGACGGAGACGCTCCAGACGGCGGTTCGGAAGCCCGTGATACCGAGCAGATACGCCGGGATGTACAGGCCACGTGCGAGCGTGAAGACCATAGCGCCGGTGAGTCCGATGCCCGAGTTCATGCCGTTGATCTCGAGCAGCAGCGCGAGGGCGATGAAGACCGGCAGAGCCTCCTTCATGTTGCCCAGTGCGCGCACCGAGCGCTCGCCGATGACGGTCATGGGCAGCACCTCGTCACGTGCGCCCAGGGCGTGCTTGAGGCTCGCGACAGGGTCTCCCTGTTCCGCGTACTTCAAGATGGTGGGCAGGAAGGTCTGCAGGAAAAAGAGACCGAGTACTGCCAGGATCCAGGTCAACATGACCGCTCCGCGCTAGGGTCGGGGCTCGTCCATCACGAGGATTCCATCGGGGCGCTCTGCGAGCTGCGAGATGGAGAGTTCGGCGAGCGACACGAGCTTGCCCGGGAAGATACCGAACCACAAGGTCGCCGCAGCGCACAGGATGATGGCGAGTCGGGCGCCGCCGTGGGGCAGCGAGCCGGACGCGCGGACCGGGCGCTTCATGTACATGTGCACGATGACGCGCAGGTAATAGTACACGCCGGTGACCGAGGTCAGGATACCGACGACGACCAGCCCGATGAGCATGTAGTCCCCGGCGATACCGCGGCTCGCGCCCTGGGCCGAGGCCTCGATGGCGGCCTTGAAGACCAGGAACTTGCCGATGAAGCCGGCGGCCGGTGGGATGCCCGCGCTGGAGAGCATGAAGATGCTCATGCACGCGCCGAGCCACGGGTACTTGAAGCCGACGCCGTTCAGGTCGTCGTAGCTCTCGGCCTCGATGCCGCGCTTGCCCAGGTAGGCGAGCACGCCGAACGCTCCGACGGTGCCGAAGGTGTAGGCGAAGCCGTAGAAGACGATGCCCGACGAGAGGTCGATATCGCCGACGCCAAAGCCCATCGCGACGAGCGCAACGAGCATGTAGCCGGCGTGTGCGACGGAGGAGTACGCGAGCATGCGCTTGACGTTGCCCTGCACGAGCGCGGCAAGGTTACCGACGATCATGGACGCGAGGGCGATCCAGAACAGCACTTGGACCCAGCCGAATGCGCCGCCTCGGATGTCGTCCGCGAAGAACGCTACGGCGAGAACGCGAAGCAGTGCGGCGAAGCCAGCCATCTTGGCGGCAGCGGCCAGGAAGCCAACCGCGGGGGTCGGGGTTCCGGTGTAGACGTCGGGGGCCCACATGTGGAACGGCGCCGCGGCCACTTTGACCATGAACGCCACGATGATGAGCGTCACGCCGATGTGGACCATCGACAGGTCGATCGCCACGCCACCATAGTTGCGGGTGAGCGTACCGAGCGCGGGGTCGAACCCGGCCGCGGCAGCCATGATGCCCTCGTGCATGGAGGTCGAGAGCGCCACCGAGGGGTGGTTGAGCAGCTCGCCGGAGAGCACGTGTCCGATGCCGGAGAAGTTGGTCGTGCCGGTCGCGCCGTAGATGAGCGCGATGCCGTACAAGAGCAGCGCCGACGCGAAGGCGCCGATGATGAAGTACTTCATGCCCGCTTCGGCCGAGCGACCCGAGGGGCGCAGGTACGCAGCGAGGGCGTACACCGCGACACTCTGAATCTCGAGGCCAACGAAGAACACCGCGAAGTCATTCGCGCTGGCCATCATGCACATGCCGCCGACCGCGAAAAGGATCAGGGCGTAGTACTCGCCGCGGTCCACACGTTGCTCGGACAGATAGTTGGGCGCCACCATGGCGGCGAGGCCGCCACCGATGGCGAACAGCGCGCTCATGGCCAGACCGAACGTGTCGATCGTGCTCATGCCGCCGAACGTGGTGTAGCTCTCGGCGCGCATCAGGAAGAGCGCGGCTGCGGCGGTCACCGCACACCCGAGGGCTGCGATGTACGCCAAGTATCCACGGCCAAAGGAAGGCCGCTGGAACACTTCCAGCAGGAGAATGAGCGTGCCAAAGGCCGTCGCAATTGCGAAAGGCAGCACGCTGGCGATGTCGATTCCGGTCACCATTTCGATACTCCCAATGCCCTAATGTCCGTCGCCGTGAGCGGCTTCGCTATCGCCAGCCGCTTCGTCGCCGTGGGCCGGTTCTGCGTGCGCGTCACCGTGATCTTCACCGTGTCCGTCGCCATGGCCCGCACCGTGTCCGTCGCCGTGTCCGGCGCCGAACTCGGCCTCGATCGCCCACGGCTGATGTGCCGCGCCGTCGTGGAGCCAGTCGATGTAGTCCGCGTCACGTCGACGGTCTTCGTCGACGATCGGCGCGTAAACGACCGTGCCGTTCTCTACTTCTTCAATGAACACGGCGACCGAGGCTTCCATCTTGCTGAGGAAGACCTGCGGGAACAGTCCCATGAAGAAGCACATGAGCACGATCGGAACCAGGTACACGATTTCGCGCGGCTTGAGGTCTTCAAGTTCTTCGTTCTTCGGGTTGTCCAGCGGGCCGAACATCACCTTCTGCACCATGTGCAGCAGGTAGAGCGCGCCCAGAATGACGCCGCTCGCGGCGACCGCGACAAACGCCATGGCGGTCACGTCCGGGCCCCAGTTGAGGCCGAAGAAGTAACCGAGCTCACCGAAGTTCAACGTGTACGAGGTGGCCGACCCGCTGAGGATCATGAACTCGCCGACGAAGCCGACCAGACCAGGCACACCCGCCGAGGCGAAGCACACGATGATGAAGAACACTGCGAAGATGGGCATGCGCTGCGTGATGCCGCCGAACTCGGACAGCAGACGCGTGTGGCGACGCTCGTAGAGAACGCCGATGCACAGGAACAGGCCGCCGGTGGCGATACCGTGCGCCAGGCTCTGGTAGATGGCGCCCGTGACCGAGGTCGCTGTGAGCGCGAACAGGCCGAGCGTCACAAAGCCAAGGTGGCTGACGGACGAGTAAGCGATGAGCTTCTTCACGTCCTTCTGCACGTAGGCCACAAGCGCGCCGTACACGATGCCGACCACGGACAGCGCCGCAATGGTAGGCGCCGCCCAGAACACCGCGTCGGGCATCATGGGCATGGCGTAACGGACGAGGCCGTAGGTACCCATCTTGAGCAGGATCGACGCGAGGATAACCGAGCCAGCGGTCGGCGCCTGGACGTGAGCGTCAGGCAGCCAAGTGTGGAACGGGAACAGCGGGACCTTGATGAGGAACGCGAGCGCGAAGGCGATGAACAGCACGCGCTGCTCGTCGAACGACAGCGTCTGTGCGGCAGCGATCATGTCGTACAGCGCGAAGCTGTCGCCGCCGGACTGAATGTAGATGTACAGGATGCCGACGAGCATCAGGACGGAGCCAACCATCGTGTACAGGAACAGCTTCACGGCTGCGTACACGCGGTCCTGACCGCCCCAGACGCCGATGAGCAGGTACATCGGCACCAGCATCAGCTCCCAGAAGACGTAGAACAGGAGCATGTCGAGCGCGACGAACGCGCCGAGCATGGCCGTCTGCAGGACGAGCAGCGCCAGGTGGTACTCTTTGACCCGCTCGGTGACCGCGCCGAAGCCCGAGAGCACGACGAGCGGCCCCAGGAAGGTGGTCAGCATGACCAGCCACAGGCTGATGCCGTCGATGCCCACGTGGTATTTCGCGCCGATGGCGGGAATCCACGCGACATTCTCGATGGCCGACGTCAGCTGATAGCCGCCGATGGTCGCATCGAACCCGGTCACCAGGGGGATGGAGACGAGGAAGGTCGCGCCCATTGCGAGCGCCGCGATAGTCCGATGCAGGTCCCGGTGCTCGCCGGGGACGAACGCCAGCACGAGCGCTCCAAGGAGCGGCATGAAGACGGTCAGCGTGATCCAGGGAATCTCGATCATGATTGCCGTCAGAGAAGTAGGAGGAGGATGATTGCCAGAGCGAACAGGACAAACGCTGCGTAGCGTTGCACGTCGCCGCTCTGGAACTGCTTAAGTACCGAGCCAAAGAAGGCAGCGGCAGCCGCTACGCCTTGGACCATGACTTGGTCGATGATGAACACGTCGACGATGCGGTGGCACACGATGCCGGTCCAGCGCACAGCGCGGACGATGGTGGCGTCGTAGATTTCGTCGATGAAGTACTTGTTGTCGATCAGCGTGTAGACGGGGCCGAGCGCCTTGGCGATGCCGGCGGGCATCTCGCTCTTGCCGTCGTAGGCCATCCACGCGAACCCGACGCCGCTGGCGGCGGCCGTGATGGCGAGCAGCATACCTACGCCCGCCATGACTTCGTCGCCGAAGCGATTCATGTACATGGCCTCACCGTGTCCGATGACCTGGTGGAGGAAGCCGTGCATGTCGAGGACGGGCGACCAGGGTCCGCCGAGGATGTGCGGGACGCCCACGTAGCCGCCCGCGAACGCGAGCACGGCCAGAATCATGAGCGGCGCCGTCATCAGGATGGGCGACTCATGGATGTGGGACTGCGTGTGCTCGTCGGCGCGGCACTCGCCCTCGAAGGTCATGAAGTACGAGCGGAACATGTAGAACGCGGTGAGCGCGGCGGTGACCATGCCGAGCACGTACAGCGTGGTGTTCATGCCGGGGAACTGCTGGAGCACGTTCTGGTTGGACCAGGCGAACCACAGGACTTCGTCCTTGGAGAAGAAGCCGGAGAACAGCGGGATGCCGGCGATGGCGCAGCAACCGATGAGGTAGGTCGCGGCCGTGATGGGCATGAACTTCCGCAGTCCGCCCATCTTCCGCATGTCCTGCTCGTGGTGCATTCCGTGGATGACGGAGCCGGAGCCGAGGAAGAGCAGCGCCTTGAAGAAGGCGTGCGTCATGAGGTGGAAGACGGCGGCGAAGAACGCGCCGGAGCCGACGGCCAGGAACATGTATCCGAGCTGCGACACCGTGGAGTACGCGAGGACCTTTTTGATGTCGTTCTGCGTGCAGGCGATGGTCGCCGCCATGAGCGCTGTGAGCGCGCCGACGGTGGCGATGATGGCCATGGCGCTGGGCGCGAGCACGAAGAAGAAGCTCATGCGGGCGATGAGGTACACGCCGGCGGTGACCATCGTGGCGGCGTGGATGAGCGCGGAGACCGGCGTTGGGCCGGCCATCGCGTCGGGCAGCCAGACGAACAGCGGAATCTGCGCGCTCTTACCGGTGCAGCCGATGAACAGCAGGATGCACACGAGTGTGATCATGCCGCGCAGCTCGGTCGCTTGCTCGATGGAGAGCATCGAGGTCCAGTCGCGGATGTCGTGGAAGTTCAGCGAGCCGACGAGCTGGAAGAGCAGGAACAGCGCCAGGAGCACAGCGAAGTCGCCGATGCGGTTGACGATGAACGCCTTCTTGCCGGCGGTGGCCTTGTCTTCGTCTTGGTGCCAGAACCCGATGAGCAGGTACGAGGCGACGCCGACGCCTTCCCATCCGAGGAACAGGACGAGGAAGTTGTCGCCGAGCACGAGGCACAGCATCGCGAAGCAGAAGAAGTTCAGATACGTGAAGTACCTGGAGAAGCTCGCGTCCTCCCACATGTACCCGATGGAGTAGATGTGGATGAGGGTGCCGACGCCGGTGATGATGAGGATCATCACGGACGAGAGGGGGTCGAGCGCGAAGGCGAAGTCGATCTGGAGGCCGCCTCCGGCGAACCAGGTGAACGCCTTGAAGCCGAGCTCGGGATAGACCATTCCGTGGCCGCCCGGTTCTCCCTTGTAGATCATGAACGCGACGCTAGCCGCGGAGATCAGGAAGGCGGTGGCCATGGATCCGACGGCGTTAAGGCCGACTAACCACTTGGGCAGATGCCGTCCGAGGAGCCCGTTAATGAGGGCGCCAATGACAGGCATAAGAGGGATGAGCCCAAGCGGAGCGAAGTTCGAGATCTCCATTCGCTCAGTGCCTCATCACGTTAAGTTCGTCGACATTCAAACCGCGGCCTTGTCGGAACACGTTGACGATGATGGCCAATCCGATGCCCGCTTCAGCGGCGGCAACGGCGATGACCATGAAAGCGAAAAGGTGGCCGTGGTGGTCACCGTGGAAGCGCGCGAAAGCGATGAACGCGAGGTTCGCCGCGTTCAGCATGATTTCCACACACATGAACAGCACGATGGCGTTGCGCCGAGTCAACACGCCGGCACCGCCGATCGCGAAGAGCACGGCGCTCAACACCAAGTAGTGGCCTAAGGGGACGCTCAACATCGAACCGACCTCCTAGAGCCGCTTTTTGGCGACGACGACCGCGCCGACGATACCCGTCAGCAGCAGGACCGCAGCCATCTCAAAGGGAAGGACCCACTCGGTCAGCAGCAGGCGTCCCAACGGGGCGACTGTGCCAAACTCTTGGCCTACAGAAGGCGCAAACAGCTGCGTCCCGGCGCCGGCGAATGCCGCGAACGAGGACGCAACCACGTACAGGATCACCGCTGCCGAACCCAAGCCGAGGAGCTTCGTCGCGCTGATGCGCGCCGTCCCCAGCTCGTCATCGCGCAAGTTCAACAGCATGAGCACGAAGATGAACAACACCATGATCGCGCCAGCGTAGACCATGATCTGCAGCACAGCCATGAACTCGGCGTTCAGCAGGATGTAGATCCCAGCCAAGAAAAAGAAGCTCGTCACCAGCGACAATGCGCTGTTGATGGGCTGACGGCACAGAAGAACTCCTGCGCTACCAGCCACCGCTCCTAGGGCGAATATATAGAAAAATATGGCTTCAGCGGTCATGAAAATGCGCGCAAACCCGGACAATGCGCGGTCGGGCTGACCGCGCGGCGGGCGGAACCTATCGCACGGACTGGACACCCGCAACGGTTTTGACCGGATAACCGGATCCAAACCCAAAGTGACGTAAATTCAAACACTTACAAGGCACGCCGCCACGACGCGCAGATCGCAGGTCGCCTACAACGCCCCAGATGGGCCGACCCTCGGCCAGCATCTGCGACATCCAGCGACGTCAGATCCCCGAAGCGCCCTCCCCTCCAGCCCGCTGATCCACGTCCGGGTCGGTTGCGGGGGCAGGGGGGGGGGGTCAAGGGCGCGCGGAGCGGGCCGCGAGGGGGCGCCGAGTGGCGTCCCTCCGGCAGCCCTAGTTGCCCAGGTTGCCGCCCAAGTTCAGACGCGGACCGCCCGATCGAGAGCCGGAGTTCGAACCGGAGTCCGAGTCGGGTCGCGACGAGCCGGAACGCGAGCTACCGCTGCGACGCGAGCGGGGCGCCTCGGGCTCGGGCTCGGCCACGGCCGCTGCGGCTTCGCGCACGATCGGGTCGGGGATGGCTTGGAAGGCGACCACAGCGGAGGCGTCGGCGAGCAGTACGGTGTCCGGCGCGGCGGCCGTGAACGGCGTGGTCGAGTCGACGAACTCTTGGTTCATGTACACGTACGCTCCGCCTGCGCCGCCACCGATGAGCAGCACAGCGGCTGCGGCGGCGAACAGGGTGCCACGCTTGGACTTCTGCTGGGCGGCGAGCGCAGCGGCAGTGGATTCCACCGGCCGCGCGATCTCGGCCACCGGCGCGGGCGTCGGCTCGGGCTCGGGCTCCACCCACAGGCCCTTGGCCTTGAGGTCTTCGATCCGCATCGCCTCTTCGGCGGCTTCGCGGCGCTCCGCCGCAGAGCGCTGGCGCTCGTCCTCCGCCTGCATGCGGCGGGCGATCTCGGCGCGCTTCTCCAGCTCCGCGGCCTCGGCAGCGAGACGCGACTCGTCGCTCTTTCTCTTGAGCTCCGCTTCGAGCGCCTGCTGGGCGGCTTCGGCTTCGCCGGCGGTCTCGTCGAGGATGCCCTCGAGGAGTGAGAGAGCTTGGGTCTTTCGGGGTGCAGACATGGCGGCCTCGGGTGGGTGCTTGGTGGAAATGTAGGCGTGGTTACGTCACCGCGTCAATTCACAGCGCGGATCGGTCGCAAGTTGGGCAGGTTGCCGCTCGGACAGACGCCCGAATGCGGGGTCCAACGGGCGGGGCGGCGGATCGGTCTACAACTCGGTCATTTTGTGCTCTTGACACGAACTCCACTCGGTGTCGGACTGCGATCTCCCCCAGGAGTTCCCCATGCGAATCGCTTTCGTCTGTCTTCTTACCGTGCTCGGCGCGGTCATCAGCTGTGGCACGGAGTTTGAGCTTGAAGTGCCGTGCGTGACGGCTACGACCGAAGCCTGCGCGTGCCCGGACGGTGCCGCGGGCATGCGCACCTGCCAGTCGACACAGCGATGGACGGCGTGCGTGTGCGGTGGAGAGTCGGACGCCGGAACGGACGTAGCGGACGACGCGACGGACGCTTCGGGTCCAGACATTGGCCCGGGCGACATTGGCCCGGACGACGTGGCGCCGGACAGCGATGGCCCCGATGTGCCTCCCGCCGATGTGGGGGAGCCGGACGCGGGAGGGCCGGACACTGACCAGCTGGACACTGACCAGCCGGATACTGACCAGCTGGACACAGGGGCGCCTGACGTCGACGAACCGGATGCCCCGAACCCCGACGGTGGCGAGCCGGACATCGGCCCTCCGGACACGCGGCCGACCAACCCCTGCGGAGGCGACTCCGTGTTGGACCTGGAGCCCGGGACCGCCTGCGGGACGTGCTTGTCCGGCGTATACCGCTGCACCGGGACGGACACCGTGGAGTGTTTTGAGGACGGGGGTCCTGGGGCGCGCAACAGCTGCGGCGGGTGTGCTGCGCTCCCCGACGCGGTCGGAAACCCTTGCGGATATTGCGGGCTGGGCGCGTGGGATTGCGATGGTATGGACGCGCTCAAGTGTGATGGTCACCCGTTCGATTCGCCCACGTTTACCGGCCAGATGCGAGAGCCGGAGGACTTCACGCACCGCGGCGGCGTGTTCCGCAACGTTCCGTGGGCGGCCGGGTATGACGCCGGAATCACGTCCGCTGTGGAGTCGGCGCCGGGGCCGGGTGGCGCGAACGTTCCCGCATCGGTCACGATCGAAGAAGCGACGATCGTGGCGACGGATTTCTGGACGACCGCGGGCAACGGGCAGCGGCATTTCTGGTTAGCGGACGCCAACCAGACGATCGAAGTGTTTTTCTCGCTCGACCTGTTGGGCTCGGATCCGAGCCAGGTCCCGCCGTTCGAGGTCCAGGTGGGGCAGCGGGTCTCGATGCGGATCACCGAGCTCGGCTCGTTCAACTCGCAACCTCAGGTCCGCGCGGTCGACGGCAGCACGTGGGTCCTGGAGGGCTCGGAGCTGGGCGTGTACGTGCGCGAAACGGAGGACGCGATCACGCCGGCGGAGGTGCTGGACATGGTGCGGGTGTCCGGCGAGCTGACCCGGCTCGACTGCGCGGATTGTGCGGGCGCGAAGGTGTTCGCCCTGGCGTACGGCGACGGACAAACGGTCGCATTCGAGACGTTCGACACCACGTTTGAGGTGGGCCAGTGCCTCACCTTTGTCGGCCCGGTGCAGTGGGATCCGCGGACGGAGCGCCCCACCCTGCGCACGGACAACTACGATTGGGTCCAGCGCGTCGAGTAGCGGAGCTGGCCGGGTGGAAGTCCCCCGAGTGGCTCGCTCCACGGGCGCGTCCGTGGGGCGCGCTCTGCTTCGCGTAGGGCGCAAAAACGAAACACGGGCCGCCTAGACGACCCGTGTTTCGCGACGTGACGGCCGAGACCGCCACGGTGTCGCTGGGAGTTCCTAGAAGACCATGTCGAGCGCGGTGCGCTCGCCGGTGGTCATCGACTTGGCCTTGGAGGGGGCCATGGTGAGGAACTCGTTGGCGAAGAATCGCGCGTTGGCGACCTTGCCCCAGAGGAAGGCGGCCTCGTCGTCCGACTCGAGCACGTCGGCGCTCGGGGTGCGGGTGCCGACCTTGGCTTCGAGCTTGTCGAGGGCGATCACGGCCTGCTCGGCGAGGAGCTGACCGACAACGATATCGCCGAACATCTCGAGGAACGGGGTGGCCTGGAGCATGGAGAGCGCGCGGTCCTCGCGGCCGGTCTTGGACAGCCAGAAGGCGACCTCACCGAGCGAGCCTTGGGCGCGCAGCAGGTGCTTGGCGACGTCTTCGAGTTCGGCGACGTCCTTGATGGACTCAAGGAACGTGGAGATCTGCTGGACGTAGCCCATGAAGAGCGCGCCGCCCTTCATGCGCATCTTACGGCCGACGAGGTCGAGCGCTTGGATGCCGTTGGTGCCCTCGTAGATGGACGAGATCTTGGTGTCGCGCATGTACTGCTCGACGGGGTACTCGCGGCAGTAGCCGTATCCGCCGAACACCTGGAGGGCGAGCTCGGTGACCTTGAAGGCGCGGTCGGTGGACCAGGCCTTCACGATCGGGGTGAGCAGCTCGACGGTGTCGTTGTGCATCTCCTTCTCGACGGGGTCGGTGGAGCGCATGCTGAAGTCAGCGGCGAGCGCGACCTTGGCGACGAGCGCGCGCATGCCCTCGGAGAGCGACTTCATGATCATGAGGTTCCGACGGACGTCGGGGTGCTCGATGATGGCGACGCCGCCGCCCTTGAGGTCGGTGATCGCGGGGCCCTGGACGCGGTCCTTGGCGTACGCGAGGGCCTGCTGGTAGGCGGCGTTGGCCTGCGAGACGCCTTGGAGACCGCAACCGATGCGGGCCTCGTTCATCATCTGGAACATGTGGACGATGCCGGCGCAGCGCTCGCCGACCATGTAGCCCACGGACGCGCCGCCGTCTCCGAACTGGATGGAGCACGTGGGCGAGCCGTTGATGCCCATCTTGTGCTCGATGCCCACGACGGCGACGTTGTTGTACTCGCCGAGCGATCCGTCCTCGTTCACGAGGAGACGGGGGACGGCGAAGAGCGAGAGGCCCTTGGTGCCTTCCGGGTCGCCTTCGACGCGCGCGAGCACGAGGTGGACGGTGTTTTCGTAGAAGTCGGCGTCGCCGCCCGAGATGAAGATCTTGTTGCCGGCGATGTGGAACGTGCCGTCCTCAAGCGCCTTGGCGGAGGTGCGGGCGTCGCCAACGCTGGAGCCGGCTTGGGGCTCGGTGAGGCACATGGTGCCGCCGTACTCGCCGGAGTACATCTTCTCGACGAAGACGGCCTTGAGCTCGTCGGTGCCGAACGACTCGATGAGGTGACCGGCGCCGACGGAGAGGCCGTGGAACATCTCGAACGCCTGCGAGGCGCCGTTGAAGGCCTCGTGCACGGCGACCATGGTGGAGAACGGGAGGCCCTGGCCGCCGAACTCGACAGAGTGACCGGCCGCGTTCCAGCCGCCCTTGCGCATCTCTTGCCACACGTCGGCGTAGGCGGCGGGCGTGCGCACGCGGCCATCTTCGAGGCGACATCCCTCGGTGTCTCCGATCGCGTTTACGGGGGCGATCTTCTCGACGGCAAAGCGGACGCCTTCTTCGAAGACAGCTTCAAGCGTCTCCATGTCGTAGTCGGCGTAGTGCTCAAGAGCGAGGACGCGTTCGAAGTGAAGGTGGTCGTTCATGATGAACTTCCAGTCGCGCTTGTCGAAGATAAGATGGCTCATGGGTCGGTCCGGTCTGCGTGGGGTCGGGGATTGAATGAATGCTCATTCATTCGACGTACAATGCATTTCCCCCCTCGAATTTGCAAGCGCATGGGAGCGCTTTCTATGATCACGGCGCTCGGGACTGTGGATTCTCCCCCGTCTTGAGCCCTGCGAGACCGCCCTGCCCCCCGCGACTGATGAACCGACGTGCCCTTGACCGAACCCTCGAGACCCTGTCGAGGAGCGAGCTGCGCACGCTGTCCGCGGACCTCACGTCACTGATCGGCGTGGACGCGGTGTCGCGTCTTTCGGAGGCGTCACCGTTTCTGCGCGCCGCTGCGCAGCCGCAGTTGATGCTTGCGGCGGTCGACGTGGATTTGGCGGCGTCGCGGTTGGCCGACGTGCAGGCGGCGGCGCTCGCGGCGATTCGCGCGACCGCGGCGGCGGACGGGATTCGCCCGGCGAACGCGCAGTCGAGCTTGCTGGCGGCGGCGTTGGGTACCGATGCGCTGCGCGATGCGGTCGCGGCGGGGTTCGACACCGCGATCGGCGACGCCTGCGCTGCGCTTCGGTTTGATTTTCGGGTGGGCCTGGAGTTCACGGACGCGCTGCTGGCCACCGACCAACGCTTGGCGCGTGCAGCCGAGCACATGGCCTCGACGTGGCAACCGCCGCGGGTTCCGCTTGGCGACTTGTTCGCCACGCTGCGCGCGCGCGCGAGCTCCACGCCGGTGGACGAGGCGACATTCAGCGCGCTGCTCTTCGTGTGCTCCCGCGGTGAAGCGCTCGGCTTCGCGGACGCCTGGGGCCCGGTGGGCGCGGCGCTCGAAGGCGGCCGGAACCCGCACGCCCTGCGCTGGGTCGCTCAAGCGCTGGAGCGGAGCGTCGAGCCGACCCACGCCGTCGCCCTGCTCCGGGTGCTGTCCGCCCACGCCACCGAGCGCTCGGTGGACGGGTTCGTCCAAGCGGCGGAGCTGCACTTGGCGATCGGCGCCGTCGTGTTCGAGCTGCTCTCCGAGACGCTCGCCCGCAACGCCCGCACGTCGGAGGCCCGCTTCTGGCTCGGCGAAGGCCGCCTGCGGTACCCCGATGTTGAGGCGTGGTCGAACTTGGAAGCGACGCTGCGCGCGAGTTAGCAGGCCGCCAGCCCGCTACTCCCAGCGCTCGGGATACACCGGCAGGTCGAGCGTCGCGTCGAACAGGGGGATGATCTCGAGATCGTAATCGCGCCACGCTTGGTGGAGGCGGTTCTGAATCCGTCCGAGCTGCATGCGGTTGCGGTCCATGAGCCAGGTGGACCAGAGGCCGCGGGGGCGGCGGTCGGTGACCTGCGCTTGCGCCCAGACCGTGTCGCCAACGAGGAGCATGCGGCGGCCGGAGTCGAGGGTGATCATGAGGGCGATCTCGTCGATGCTGGAGCCTTTGAGCGCGATCGCGATGATGCTGCCGTCTTGGCTCATGTCGACGCTGCGGCGCAGCCCGAGGCGGCGTGTGTTGGTCCACGGGATGCGCGCGACGCGGTCGCCGAGCGCTTCGAGTCGGGCGGGCTCGAAGGCGTACCGGCGGGGCCAGGAGGCGCGTTCGGAGGCTTGCCAGGCGTCGCTGCGGCCGACCACGATGGAGGTCTCGGCCAGCGCAGGCCAGTGCTGGGCGCCGCCGGTGTGAAACCAGCGCGGCGTGGGCAGCACGATGCTGTCGATGGCCGGAAGGTCCGCGGGCGGCGGAGTCGCGGTGACGCGGCGGAACGGATTGTACACGAGCCCCTGCGGGCCTGCGACGTCTACGCCGGTGCTGAACAGGATCGTCCGCGTGGGGTGCTCGATGAGCGCGGCGCGGAAGACGACGTCGCGGGCGCCCAGTCCGGCGCCTTGGTACAGCATCCAGCCGGGAATGCGGGCGCGGCCGGTCTCGATGAAGCTCACGCGCACGCCGCTGCCGGGCCGGGCGTCGTACAGCCGCAGGTCCTGCACGGCAGGCGAAGGCAGGCGCGTGGGCGGCAGGCCAGCCAGCATGGTGAGGACGCCGGCGAGGACCACGCCGAGCGCGACGCCGAGCGTGAAACGAAGCGCGACGCGTCGGGCGGCGTTTCCAGTGGGCGGTGTTGCGGGCGATGCGGACAATGGCGACACGTGCGAGGGCTGCGGAGCGATTCGGGTCAGGAGCAGTCCACCGTCCTGGGCGCGACGTCAAGTAGGCGGCACCGGACGGCGGGCCCGACGGAGGCGCTGGCCTTGTGACTCCGCGTGTTCGGCCTTGAAGGTGCCCGCTAGGGCGCGATGCGACGCACGTACACGGCGCCGCTGTCGAAGCTAGAGTTGTTGCTCTGATTGCCGTCGACGCCGACCGCGTTGCTGTCTTCGAGATTGGCCGCGATGACGCATGTGCCGCCGTCGATGGCGACCGCACTCCCGAACGCGTCGCCCCAGCCGGTGTTCGAGGCCTTGATGTAGGCTTGCTGGACCCACGTCGTTCCGGAACGGACGAAGACGTACGCTGCGCCGCTGTCGCTGGTCGAGTTGTTACTTTGCAGGCCGTTCAAGTCGACGGCGTTACTATCCTCGGTGCGGGCTCCCACGACGATCGTGTCGCCATCGATCGCGACGGGCCATCCGAATTGGTCGCGCGAGCCTGTATTTGAGGCTTTGAGGTAGGCCTGTTGCGTCCATGTCGCCCCCGAGCGAACAAACACGTACGCGGCGCCGCTGTCGTAGCTTGAGTTGTTGTTATCGTTTCCATCAACGCCGACGGCATTGCTGTCTTCGTAACGGGCTCCCACGACGATCGTGTCGCCGCTGATCGCAACATGCCCGAAGAAGTCGTTCGTGCCGGTGTTGGACGCCTTGAGGTACGCTTGCTGCGACCACGCGCCTCCCGCATGAACAAACACATACACGGCACCGGCGCCGTTGGCCGCGTTGTCGTGTTCGTCACCGTCAACCCCCGTATCGCTACCGGTTTCAGCGATGGCTCCAACGACGATCGTGTCGCCGTCGATGTCGACCGAGTACCCGAAGAGATCCCCCTGCTCCGCATTGGATGCCTTGAGGTACCCCTGCTGCGTCCACGTTGTTCCCGAGCGACCAAACACGTACGTGGCGCCAGCATCGAAGGCGAAGTTGTCGTTCGGATCGGCGCTGCCGCTGCTTTCAGAAGACGCGCCGACGGCGATCATGTCACCATCGATAGCAACGGACCATCCGAAGTAATCGCCACCGTCGGCGTTGGCGGCCTTGAGGTACGCTTGTTGCGTCCACGTCGTGCCCGAACGAAC